>NZ_CP020569.1:4107486-4419973 GCF_002082195.1 Streptomyces gilvosporeus
TGAGTGGCGGCTGTCCCTGATGGAGACCCTGCTCGAACTCGACCTGGAACTGGGCAGCCACGCCGAGGCCGTCTCCGAACTGACCGCCCTAACCGCCGCCCACCCGCTGCGTGAGCGGCTGCGCGAGCTGCTGATGCTGGCGCTGTACCGCAGCGGGCGGCAGGCCGAGGCGCTGGCGGTCTACACCGACACCCGCAAGCTGCTGGACGACGAGCTGGGCGTCGCCCCCCGCGCCTCGCTCTCCGAGCTCCAGCAGCGCATTCTGCGTGCCGACATCGACCTGGACGCACCGCCCGTCACATGCGACGGGCGGGACGCCACCGGCCGCATCGTCGTACGACCCCAGCAACTCCCCGCCACGGTCGCCGACTTCACCGGTCGCGCCGCCTTCGTCGCCGAGCTCGGCGATCAACTCGCCACCGCCGAGGGCAGCGTGATGGCCGTCTCCGCGCTCACCGGCATCGGCGGCGTCGGCAAGACGACACTGGCCGTGCATGTCGCCCACGCCGCCCGCGAGCACTTCCCCGACGGGCAGCTCTACGTCGACCTCCAGGGCGCCGGCCACACCCCGTCCGAACCCGAGGCCGTCCTCGGCGCCTTCCTGCGCTCCCTGGGCACCCCGGACTCCGCCATCCCCGACGGGCTGGCCGAGCGCTCCGCCCTCTACCGCTCCACGCTCGCCGGCCGGCGCGTCCTGGCCCTCCTGGACAACGCCCGCGACGCCGCGCAGGTCCGGCCGCTGCTGCCCGGTACGGAGGGGTGCGCCGCCCTCGTCACCAGCCGCGCCCGCATGATCGATCTGGCGGGCGCCCACCTCATCGACCTCGATGTGATGAGCCCCGAGGAGGCACTGGCCCTCTTCACCCGGATCGTCGGCGAGGAACGCGTCACCTCCGAACGCCAGGCCGCCATGGCCGTCGTGGGCGCCTGCGGCTTCCTGCCGCTGGCCATCCGCATCGCCGCCTCCCGCCTGGCCGCCCGCCGCACCTGGACGGTCTCCACCCTGGCCCGCAAACTCGCCGACGAACGCCGCCGCCTGGACGAGCTGCGGGCCGGCGACCTGGCCGTCACGGCGACGTTCGAACTGGGCTACGGCCAGCTGGAGCCGCCGCAGGCACGGGCGTTCCGGCTGCTGGGGCTGGCGGACGGGCCGGACATCTCGCTGGCGGCGGCTGCGGCGCTGCTCGACATGGACGTCGAGGACGCCGAGGAGCTCGTCGAATCCCTCGTCGACGCCAGCCTCCTGGAGTCCGCGGCCCCCGGACGCTACCGTTTCCACGACCTGGTGCGGCTGTATGCGCGGGCGTGCGCGGAGCGCGATGAACTTCCGCCGTCGGAGCGGACCGCGGCGTTGTCGCGGTTGCTGGACTTCTACCTGGCGACGGCGGCCGAGATGTACGCGCTGGAGCGGCCGGGTGACCGCCTGGTGGACCACATGGAGTCCCCGCACCACCCCGGGCTGTCCTTCACCGACCGTGCGATGGCGCTGAGCTGGCTGTTCGGGGAAGCCGGCTGCATTCTGGCGTGCGCGCAGCAGTCGAGGGACCCCGGTTCCCTGCGGCGTGCGGTGGACCTGCTGTTGCTGACCCGGGACCTAGCCGAGTCCGGTGCCGACGCCCTTCAGTACGAACAGGTCAACAACTCCCTGCTGGAGGTGGCCCGCGAAGGCAAGGACCAGCACGCCGAAGCACGTATTCACACCGCGCTCACCAATGTCCACACGCTGGCCGGCCGGCTCGACGAGGCGGACGAACACGCCAAGGCGGCGATGCTGCTCGGGCTGGCCGCCGAGGATCCCTTCGCGTCGTCGTACGCGCCGAACGACCGCGGCATCATCGCGTCCATCCAGCAGCGTTATGACGACGCCGAGGCGTATCTCACCCAGGCGCTCACCGTCTTCCGCGAGGACCGCAACAAGCAGTCGGAGGCCAGCGCCCTGTGCAACCTCTCCCGTGTTCACCTGAACACGGGGCGGCTGGACAGCGCGATCCGGCTCGCCGGCGAAGGCATCGCCATATACCGGCAGCTCGGGGCGACCCGGCGGCTGGCAAACGGTATGTACGCCCTGGGGCTGGCGTACGCCCGCGCCAACCGGCTCGCCGATGCCACGCAGCAGCTCACCGAGGCACTGGCCATCTTCCAGGACAGCAGGCAGCGGTTCTGGGCCGGCATGACGCACTTCAGGCTCGCGGAGATCTGCCTTGCGGACCACCGACCCGCCGATGCCGCCACCAGCGCCGACCAGGCGCTCACGGCGCTGCGCGGCGTCAGCGGCGACTGGTGGCGGGCGAATGTCCTGACGTTACTGGGCAGAGCACTCAACGAGGTGGGCCACAGCGGCCGTGCACAGGCATGCTGGCAGGACGCGCTCGCCATCTACACCCGTCTGGAATCGCCCGAGCTTTCCACGGTCCAGGACCTACTCCGGCTGGCCAACGTCGCATAACCGCACGTCAGAGGCGTACTGCAAAACGTTTATCGATCGTTCATCGCTACCCGCCACTCTCTTACTTACCGATCCGCCGCCTCGGGGGGCAAGCGGCTCGGCCACGGCCCCACCGTAAGGTGTACGGCCTGGTCCGCCCGTCCGGCGACCCACGGGGGAGTTGCCGGCCGGGTGGTCCACCAAGCACCCACACACAGGAGTTGATGAACGTGGCCACCGAGAACAAGGCTCCAGAGCCGAACGAGCGTGATGTCATCAAGCCGATGGACAATCACACCCCGATCGCCGCACCGGGAATCGGCAAGAAGAAGGCGCCCAGGAAGCCGGGCGAGATGGTGACGACGGGGGACAACCACACCCCCATCATCGAGCCCCGGTAGCAGTCCACCACCGATTCTTCGGGGGAACGCAGGGGCCGGTCGCGATGGCTGGAGGGGGGCCATCGCGACCGGTCCCTGCGGCATGTCGGACGCCATACCGCATCACGCCATCCTCTGGCGCATTCCAGCCATTCATCGAACAGTCGTTTCATTTGACGCTAGCGTCGCGCAAACGACCTTCACGCCCCTGACGGAGGAGCACAGTGACCCGAATCAAGAAAACCCTGGTCATCGCCGCGATAGCGACAGCGGCGGCCGGCGCCGTCGCGGTACCGGCCGCAGCCGAGGGCCGTCCGGCCGACTCGGGCAGCAGCGTCGTCGCCGGGGACAGCCACACGCCCCTGACTCCCCTGGACAGCCACACGCCACTGACGTCACTCACGTCGCTGGCGCCGCAGGACAGCCACACACCCTGAGTCTCGGAGTCGCGTCTGGCGGGGGTTGAGTCACCACCTCAACCCCCGCCAGTCGCGATTCCGGCCACTACGCCACCTCTTCCCGACAGCTGACGTTCCGTCAGCCCGGTGCTACAGTCTCGCCACCCGCGACCCGCGAGGAGGCGCCATGTTCGACCCCGCCCGCATACACACCCTCTGGGACCTGGTCGAGTACCGGGCGCGGGTCTCGGCCGGGCGGCCGATGTTCTTCGACGAGGACGGGCGCAGCGTCACCTTCGACGAGGTGCGGGACGAGGCGGTGCGGGCGGCGGCCGGGTTCCGGGGGCTCGGGATCGGGGCCGGGACGCGGGTGGTGTGGCAGTTGCCGACGCGGATCGAGACGGTGGTGGCCTCGCTGGCGCTGGCGCGGCTGGGGGCCGTACAGACGCCCGTCCTTCATCTGCACCGCGAGCGGGAGGTCGGGTTCATCCTGGCCGAGTCGGCGGCGGAGTTCGTCCTTGTGCCCGGGGTGTGGCGGGGGTTCGACTACGGGGCGATGGCGCGGAAGCTGGCCGGGGACGGGGTGCGGGTCGTCTCGCTGGAGGGCGGGCTGCCGGCGGGGGATCCGGACGCGGTGCCCGATCCAGCCGCGGTGCCCGATCCGGCCGGCGGGGACGGCGACGGCGGGGACGGCGACGAGGGCCGCGGCAGCGGGGCCGGCGACGGCGGGCGTACGGCCTGGATCTACTACACCTCCGGAACGACCGCCTCCCCCAAGGGCGTCGAGCACACCGACGCCTCGCTGATCGCCGGTGGCGTGGGGCTGGCCACCGCGCTGGGGATGTCGGCGGACGACATCGGCTCGATCGCGTTCCCGTACGCGCATGTCGCCGGTCCGGATTACGTCATCGCGATGCTGGTCAGCGGCTTTCCCGCGGTGGTGCTGGAGACCTTCGAGGCGGGGCGCGCGGCCGCGGTCTACCGGCGGCGCGGGGTGACCATGGCCGGCGGAAGCACGGCGTTCTACCAGGCGTTCCTGACGGAGTCGCGGCGCTACCGGGCGCAGTCGCCGGCCGCGGGGCGGCTGATTCCGTCGTTGCGGCTGCTGTCGGGCGGCGGGGCGCCCCTGCCGCCGGAGCTGTACGCGGAGGCCGCGCGGGAGCTGGACTGCGCGATCGTGCACGGGTACGGGATGACGGAGTGCCCGATGATCGCGATGGGGACGCCGTACGACAGCGACGAGCAGCTGGGGCGGACGGTGGGGCGACCCGTGGCCGGGGCCGAGGTGCGGATCGTCCGGGCGGACGGGAGCGCGGCCGGGACCGGGGAGCCGGGAGAGGTGACGCTCAAGGGGACGATGCTCTTCCGGCGGTACACGGATCCGGCGCTGACGGGCCGGGCGTTCGACGAGGACGGCTACTTCCACACCGGTGACCTGGGGTATCTGCGGCCCGACGGGCATCTGGTGCTCACCGGGCGGCTGAAGGACATCATCATCCGCAAGGGGGAGAACATCTCCGCCCAGGAGATCGAGGATCTGGTGCGCACGCATCCGGCGGTGGACGAGGTCGCGGTCATCGGGCTGCCGGACCGGGAGCGGGGGGAGCGGGTGTGTGCGGTGGTGACGCCCGCCGGGGTGGGCGGCAGCGCGGGCGGCGGTGTGGACGGTGGGCCGCTGACGCTGGCCGCGCTGACGGCTCATCTGCGAGCCGCCGGCGTGATGACGCAGAAGCTGCCCGAGCAGCTGGAGATCACCGACGAACTGCCGCGCGGCGGGCCGCTGAACAAGGTGCTCAAGACGGTCCTGCGGGCGCGCTACGCGGGGCGGGGGCCGGAGGCGGGCCCGGGGGCCGGGCGGGAGGCGGGCCCGGGGGCGCCCTGAGATCCGTCCGGTGTGCCGTCCGGTGTGGCGATGACTTCCGGGGGCCGGACGAGTCTTCACTGGGAAGGGCCCCGCGGGGAGCCTTCTGGACGGGCTCTCCCCGTGGCGGCTCTCCCGACACATCGGCACTACGGAAGGACGGACCGGAGCATGACCGACACGATCGACTTCGCGGCGCAGGCCCAGCTGGTGCGGCGGCTGGCGGAACACACCGGGGAGGAGCAGCTGGACGCTCCCACACCGTGCGGCGAGTACGCCGTACGGCATCTGCTCGGCCACCTCGTCGGGCTGACCGGCGCCTTCCGGGACGCGGCGCGCAAACACCTGGGGCCGACGACCAGCACGCCGCCCACGGAGACACGCCCGGAGGTGACGGCGGGCTGGCGCGAGGATCTGGCCCGGAACCTGGAGGAGATGGCGGCGGCCTGGGGCGAACCGACGGCCTGGACGGGCGAGACCCAGGCGGGCGGGGTCACCCTGCCTGGCGCCATCGCCGGGCGGATCGCGCTCAACGAGCTGGTGCTGCACGGCTGGGACCTGGCGCGCGCCACGGGCCAGGACTATGCGCCCGACCCGGAGACGCTGGGCGCTTCGTACGACCTGCTCGCCTCCTGGGTCGAGGAGTCGGGAGGCGCCCCGGGGTCCATCTTCGCCCCGCCCGTCCACGTCGCGGACGACGCGTCGCAGCTCGACCGGGTGGTGGCCCTCAGCGGCCGCCGTCCCGACTGGACGCCGCCGGGCGGGTGATCACCGGAACCTGGTCCCGTCACCTGGTCCCGGCCGCGCCGCCCGCGCCCCTCACCCGGCCCCCGTGACGGCCGCCGCCCCGCCCCCTTCCCGCAGTCGCCGCTTGACCACCTTCCCGCTCGCGTTGCGCGGCAGTTCCGTGACGAACTCGACGTCCCTGGGCACCTTGTAGTTGGCCATCTCGCGGCGGGACCAGGCGATCAGGTCATCGGCGGTGAGCGACGAGCCGGGGCGGCGGACGGCGTACGCCTTGCCGACCTCGCCCAGGCGGGGATCGGGTATGCCGATGACGGCGATCTCGGCGATGTCCGGGTGGCGGCCCAGGAGTTGCTCGATTTCGGCGGGATAGGCGTTGAAGCCGCCGACGATGAACATGTCCTTGATGCGGTCGGTGATACGGAGGTTGCCGTCGGCGTCGAGGATGCCGACATCGCCGGTGCGCAGCCAGCCCTCGGGGGTCACGGCGCGGGCCGTACCGGCGGGGTCCTCGAAGTAGCCGGACATGACGGTGTAGCCGCGGACCAGGACCTCGCCGGGGTCGCCGGGCGCCGCCGGGCGGCCCGCGCCGTCCACGACGCGGACCTCGGTGCCGGGTATGGCGCGGCCGGAGGTCGCGGCGATGACGTCGGGCGGATCGCCGCGGCGGCACATGGCGACCAGGCCGGAGCTCTCCGAAAGGCCGTAGGCCGTCAGGACGGTGGAGATCTTCAGCTCGCTGCGCAGCCGCTCGACCAGCTCCAGCGGGACCACGGCGGCTCCGGTGACGACGAGGCGGAGCGCGGACAGGTCGTGCAGGGCGCGGGCGGGGTGGTCGAGGATCTGCTGGTGGAGGGTGGGCGGGCCGGGGAGGACGGAGATCTGCTCGGCGGCGATCTTGGCCAGCGCGGTCTCCATGCTGAAGACCGGCTGGGGAACCATCGTCGCGCCGCGCAGCAGGCAGGCGATGATGCCGGCCTTGTAGCCGAAGGTGTGGAAGAAGGGGTTGACGATCAGATAGCGGTCGCCCTCCCGGAGGCCGGCGAGGTCGCTCCAGACGGCGTAGGCGCGCAGGGTCTGGGCGTGGGTGATCACCGCGCCCTTGGGGTGGCCGGTGGTGCCGGAGGTGAAGACGATGTCGGAGGGGGCATCCGGGCGTATGCCGTCCGCGCGGGTGGCGACCGTCGCGGCGGGCACGGCGGCGCCGGCGGCCAGGAAGTCCGTCCAGGTGGTGAAGTCGGCGGGGGCGTCGTCGGCGAGGACCACCACTCGCTCCAGATGCGGCAGTCCGGGCAGCGGGCCGCCGCCGGTGCCGTCCCGGGCCGCGCGGCGCAGCGAGGCGACGTAGGAGGTGCCGAGGAAGGTGCCGGTGACGAAGAGGAGCTTGGCGCGGGTGCGCCGCAGGACATAGGCGGTTTCGGCGCCCTTGAAGCGGGTGTTGACGGGGACGAGCACGGCGCCGGCCGTGACGGCGCCGAGTGCGGAGACGATCCAGTCCAGGGTGTTGGGCGCCCAGACGGCGACGCGGTCGCCCGGGGCGACGCCGGAGGCGATACAGGCGGCGGCGGCCCGCTCCACCCGCTCGCCCAGCTCGGCGTACGAGAGGCGGGTGCGGCCCTCGACCACGGCCTCCCGGGGGCCGTGGCGCTGCGCTGCCGTGCGCACCAGACGGGGGATGGAGCCGTATTCCAGGTCCGCCCGCGGATCAGGGTCCTCGCGCATCGCACTGCCTCCTCCGCATCGTTGCCCTGCACCGGTAGCTGACTGTCCGTCAGATTAGCGGTAGCCTCCTCGGCTGTCAGCACTGACCGCCGACCACGGAGGTGGCGATGGGGGCGACCCTCAAGGACGCTACGGCGATAGCCGGCATCGGACAGACTCCTTTTGCCAAACAACTCCCGGAATCCGAAAAGGCTTTGGCGTGCCGGGCGATCGTGGCGGCGCTGGACGACGCCGGGATCGCCCCGTCGGAGGTGGACGCGTTCGCCTCGTACACCATGGAGGAGACGGACGAGGTCGAGATCGCCAAGGCCATCGGCGCCGGGGACGTCACCCACTTCTCCAAGGTCGGCTACGGCGGCGGCGGTTCATGTGCGACCGTGGCCCATCTGGCCGCGGCCATCGCCACCGGGCAGGCGAACGTCGGCGTCGCCTGGCGCTCGCGCAAACGCGGCTCCGGGCCGCGGCCCTGGAAGAACACCCAGGTCCAGCTGCCGACCCCGGCGCAGTGGACCCGCCCCTTCGGACTGCTGCGCCCCGCCGACGAGATCGGCCTGCTGGCCCGCCGCTATATGCACGAATACGGCGCCACCCGCGACCATCTCTTCAACGTCGCGCTCGCCTGCCGCAACCGGGCCAACCAGAACCCGGCCGCGATCATGTACGACCGCCCGCTGACCCGCGAGATGTATATGACCGCGCGCTGGATCAGCGAGCCGCTCTGCCTCTTCGACAACTGCCTGGAGACGGACGGGGCGCTGGCCTGCGTCGTCGTCGCGGCCGAGCGCGCCCGCGACTGCCGCCACCGGCCCGTCTACGTCCACTCCGCCGCCCAGGGCCTGCCCGCCCAGCACCACGGCATGGTCAACTACTGGAACGACGACCCCCTCACCGGCCCCGCCTGGACCGCCGCCCGCCAACTGTGGAAGGGCGCCGACCTCGGACCGCAGGACGTCGACGTGGCACAGATCTATGACGCGTTCACCCCCCTCATCCCGCTCTCCCTGGAGGGCTACGGCTTCTGCGGCCGCGGCGAGGGCGCGGCGTTCACGGAAGGCGGTGCGCTGGAGATCGGCGGCCGGCTCCCCCTCAACACCGGCGGCGGGGGCCTGTCCGAGGCGTATGTGCACGGTTTCAACCTGATCACCGAAGGCGTCAAGCAGCTGCGCGGCACCAGCACCGCGCAGATACCGGACGCCGCCACCTGCCTGGTCACCGCGGGCGAGGGAGTCCCCACCTCCGCCCTGCTGCTGAGGAGTTGACGGCCGATGAGCTCTGGAGAGTCGCTGCGTGCATCCGTTCGTGAAGTCATGTCACCCAGCGTGGCACCCCCCACTGACAATGGCCCCGACCCCGCCCCCGACCTGCTGCTTCCCGTCCCCGACGACGACGGCGCACCCTTCTGGGACCACGCTGCCCGCGGCGAACTGCGCATCCAGACCTGCGCCGACTGCGACGAGCTGCGCTTCCCGCCGCGCCCCTGCTGCCCGCACTGCCAGTCCTTCGCCGCCCGCTGGCAGAAGATGAGCGGCCGCGGCCGGATCTGGTCGTATGTGCTGCCGCACCCCCCGCTGCTGCCCGCCTACGCGGCCCGGCCCGGCTACAACGCGATCGTGGTGGAACTGGCCGAGGCCCCCCGTATCCGCCTCGTCGGCAATCTCGTCGCCGCCGCCGACGCGCCCCTCAACTCCGTCGACCCGGCCCGGCTGCGCATCGGCGCCCCGGTGAAGGTCGCCTTCCACACCCTTCCCGGCGGCGTGACCGTGCCCCGCTGGCTCCTGGAGCGCCCATGACCCCCACCGTCCGCGTCGAGACCCCCGGTGACGACGGCGTCGCACTGGTGACGATCGACCGGCCCGAACGGCACAACGCGATCGACCTGGAAACCGCCGCCGCCCTCGCCGCCACCTGGCGGGCGATCCGCCGCGACGACGCGATCCGCGCGGTGGTCCTGACCGGAGCGGGCCGACGCGCCTTCTGCACCGGCATCGACCGGTCCGTCCGCGTGCCCCAGCCCGCCTCCCCGTACGCGATCGACGATCCGCTGCTGACCATCGGCCCGAAGGCCAACGACCTGTGGAAGCCGGTTGTCGCGGCCGTCGGCGGCATGGCCTGCGGCGGCGCGTTCTATCTGCTGGGCGAGTGCGAATTCCTCATCGCCGCCGCGTCGGCCACCTTCTTCGATCCCCATACGACGTACGGCATGGTCAGCGCCTACGAGGCGATCGGCATGGCGCAGCGGATGCCGTTCGGCGAGGTGGCGCGGATGGCGCTGATGGGCACGGCGGAGCGGCTCTCGGCGGCGCGGGCGCACGAGACCGGGCTGGTGTCGGAGGTCGTCCCGGACGGCGAGGCGGTGGCGGCCGCGCTGCGGGCGGCCGCGGTCATCGCCGACTACCCCACGGCCGCCGTCCAGGGGACCGTACGGGCGGTGTGGTCGGCGCGCGAGGCGGCCCGTGCGCAGGCGCTGGCGGCGGCGCCGCAGCTGATCGCGCTCGGCAATGCGGCGCCGGAGCTCCAGGCCCGGCTGTTCGCGGCCCGCACCCGGGACCACCGGGTGCGCTGACCCCCCAGGGCCGGGTCAGAGCTTGGTCTTCTCCGCCCGCGTGATCTGGCAGGTGTACCAGAACTGCCCGTAGTTGTTGCCCCAGTTCACGGAGTACTTCGCGGTGTACGTCTCGGTGTCGCCGGGACCGACGGTGATGCTGCGCTGATGCACGCCCCATGCCTTGCCGTCCGCCGGCTTCGCCTTCATCCAGTTGACCACCATGTCGTAGGAGTAGGTGTTCTGGCTGGACGGGTTGGTGATCGAGACCGTGTACGTGAACTGGCCCAGCGAGCGGGAGAAGTCACAGTCCTTGCCGGTGACGTCGTTGCGGCCGTCCGGGTCGAAGGTCTCCTCGGTGTTCTCGGGCTCGGGCGAGTAGGTGTCCTCGTCCGTGGGGGTCTCGGAGGGGGTCGGGTCGTTCGGGTTGTAGCTGTCCGAGGCGCTCAGGGTCGGGCTCGGCACCTTGATGTCCGCGCCGGGAAGGGCGCAGCCGCCGACCGTCGCGACGGTGGCCAGTGCCATTCCCGCGGCGGCGAGCACCCGCGTCCCCGTACGCCGCCCGCTCTGTATGCCCTGGGCGCCTCGTGTGCGCATGCGCAGCTTCATGCCTTTTGCCCATCCCCCATAAGACGTGATGACGGCGCCATGCGTTGCATGACGCGTGCACGGCACCCTAGCAAGGGCCGGTGACAGTCCGGCGGGGGCCCGAAAGGGCCGGTGAGATAGCGAGCGCGGAGGGTCAGGCGTAGCGTCGGTCCCGGAGGACCTCAGGACGATGCGAAGCGAGGCGACGCCGATGGTGCGCAACGTGATCGGGTCCCTGATCGCCCTCATCGGAGCGACGGCCGCCGTCTGGAGCCCCTTCCGTCCCTGGTACGACGGCCGTCACGGAAGCAGCTTCCGTATCGAGGACCTCTTCAACGGCATCAGCGACAACCGTGCCTCCCTCTACGGCTCCCTCTTTCTGCCGCTGGCCTTCGCGGGCCTGCTGACCCTGGTCGGCGTGGCGCTGCGCTCCCGGCTGCTGGTCGCGTTCGCGGGGATCATCGTGCTGGGTTTCACCATCGTGTGGATGGTCCGCCAGGGGCAGGCGGCGGGCGAACTGACCGCGGGCGCCCACGGCCTGGGCGTGGGCGTGCCCAACGCCCTGGGCGGGGGTGCGCTGATACTGCTCGGCGCCCTGGTGATGAGCGGCCGCGGCAGCCGGGTCGCCGACCGCCGGGCCGCGCCGCGCTACGACCAGGGGTACGACGACGGGTACGGCCGCCACGACGAGCGGGCGGCTGCCCCGCCGCCTCCCCCGGCGGCCTCCGAACCCTGGGACCCGGGGCGCCCGGTGACGCATGACCCGGCGCACCAGGAGTGGACCCCGGAGCAGCACGCCGATGACCAGTACGGCGGCGACCCGTACGCCCAGGACCGGTATGCGCACGACCAGTACGGCTACGAGAGCGAGCCGCCGGACGAGGGGCCGGAGACCCGGCCGCTGACCCGGCCCGGTTACGGTCCCGGCTTCGGCCCGCAAGGGGCCCGCCCGGAGGACGTCGGCCGGGAAGCGGGCGGCGGGCGCCCGCCGCATGAGCCGTCCACCGAACCGTGGCCCCACCCGGCTCCTCCCCCGACGCGGACGACGCGGCGCCAGCCGCCCACGCCGCCGGTGGAGTGGGCCAGGGAACAGCGGCAACGCGACAGCCAACGGCCGCCGGAGGAAGGGGAGTAGCAGCCCCACGCGCCCCGTAGATGTCGCGTCCCGACAGGCGTTACGCCGGGCGGCGGGCCTGCCCCGTCCCCTTCGCCGCATCCAGCGCGTACACACAGCGGTCCTTGCTGCACGCGTAGACCACGCCGCCGACCGCCACCGGCGAGCCGGTGATCTCGCCGCCGGTCGCCAGCTTCCAGCGCAGCTGGCCGCCCATCGCGTCCAGCGTGTACAGGCAGTGGTCGGCGGAGCCGAAGTGCACCCGGCCCTCGGCGACGACCGGTGCGCCGACGACCTCCGCACCCGCCTGGAACCGCCAGCGCGGGGTGCCGGTCACCGCATCCAGGGTGTAGAGCGCCTTGCCGCTGCCCAGATGGACGGCGCCGTGGGCCACCAGCACCGGCTCGGTGGACTGGCGCGCCTCGGTGGCGATCCGCCAGCGGTCGCGGCCGTCGGACGGATCCAGGGCGTAGACCGTGCCGAGGTAGTCCGCCAGGTAGATCCCGCCGCCGGTGACGGCGGGACCGGGGGCGAAGGCGGGCGGGCTGAGGAACACCGCGGGCGCCTCGAAGTGCCAGCGCACCTCGCCGCGGGCGCTGTCCAGCGCCAGCACCCGCGTCCCGGCGACCACATAGACCACACCGTCGGGCGCGGGCAGCAGCCGCATCGGCACCCCGCCGCAGGACGCGGCGTCGCCCACCGGGTACGACCAGCGCTCGGCGCCCGTACGCGCCTCCAGCGCCTTGAGCCGGGCGTCGGCCCATACGTACACCGTGCCGTCGTGCAGGACGGGCCCGGCCTCGGCGGTCTCGAAGTCGGTCTGGGCGCCGGCGGTCTCCCACAGCCGCTCGCCGGTGCCGGCCTCCCACGCCTGTACGCCGCCGCCGCGGGTGCTGGTGATGACCGTGCCGCGCTCGACCTGGAGGGCATAGACCCAGCCGTCGGCGGCGATCCGCCAGCGCTCGGAACCGTCGTCGGCGTCGAGCGCATACAGGCTCGGGCCGTCGGAGGCATGGACACGGCCGTCGGCGACGGCCATCGCCCACGCCACATCGCGGGTCTTGAACTTCCGCCGCCCGCTGGCCACATCGAGGGCGTGCACCTCGAAGGAGGTGACGTAGAGCAGATCGCCGGAGACCTCAGGAGTGCCCCAGACGTCGTTGGACATCCGAAAGCGCCAGGGGCGCCAGCGGCCCGGCTCGGCGGTCGGCTGCTCGGGCGGCGGGGGCGGCGCGGCCTCGGCGCCGTTGCCCTGGTGGGGCAGGGCGGCGGACGGTGCGCCACCGGGCGGCCGCACCCAGTTCGTGGCGGCACCGGCCTGGGCGTGCGGCTGCGGTTCGCGGGCCTCGGCGGCGCGCGGGCCGGGCCCTATCGGGGCGGGCGAGCCCGCGAGACGGACCGGGCCGCCCTCCGGGGACGCGGCGGGCGGCGGGGCCGCGGAGACCGGGGTCACCCGGGCGGTCGAGGCGTCCGGGCCCAGCGGGGCGGGCGGCGGCATCGGGCCGGGGCCGCCGGAGCGGGGGTCGCCGCGGTGCGCGCCGGGGCCCGCGCCGAGCCGGCCCGACCAGCCGGTTCCGCCGGCGGGCGCGGCGCCGCCGGTCGGTGCGCTCTCGGGGCGCGGCGGGGCCGTTACGGGCTGCGGAGCGGGCGCGGGCGGGGCCGGCGGCGCAGGGGGCGTACGGGGCGCGCCGCGGTCGGAGGAGGCGCGCTGGGCGGCGCCCGGGACGGCGGAGCGGCCGCCGCGGCGCTGCTCGATGAGGGCCACCGCGCCCGGCGGCAGCCAGGCCGAGGCCGTACCGCTGTCGTCGCTGCCGGAGCTGAAGAGGTGGGGCGCGAGCTGGGACTGGAGATCGGCGGGGGACGGCCGGTGGGCCGCCTCCATCTGCATACAGGACTCCATCAGGGGCCGCAGCTCCTCCGGCAGCCCCGTCAGGTCCGGGCCCTCGCGCAGCAGCATGAAGACCGTCTCGACGGGGTTGGCGCCGTGGAACGGCGCATGCCCGGTGGCGGCGAAGACCAGCGTCGAGCCCAGGGAGAAGACATCGCTGGCGCCCGTCACGCTGCGTGAGTCGCGGGCCTGCTCGGGCGACATGTACGCCGGGGTGCCGACGGCCACGTTGGTCATGGTCAGCCGGGTGTTGGACACCCCGGAGGCGATACCGAAGTCGATGACCCGGGGGCCGTCCTCGACCACCAGGACGTTCGACGGCTTCAGGTCGCGGTGCACCAGGCCCGCGCCGTGGATGGACTGGAGCGCCTCGGCGATACCGGCCGCCAGCCAGCGCACCGCCTGGGCCGGCAGCGGACCGCATTCATTGACTATTTCCTCCAGGGAGGGCGCGGGGACGTACGCCGTCGCCAGCCACGGCACCGCCGCCCGCGGATCGGCGTCCACCACCGCCGCGGTGTAGAAGCCGCTGACCGCGCGGGCCGCCTCGACCTCGCGTGTGAAGCGGACCCGGAACAGCTGGTCCTCGGCGAGCTCGGTGCGCACCGTCTTGATCGCCACGCGCCGGCCGGACGCCGAGCGCGCCAGATAGACCAGACCCATGCCGCCGGCCCCGAGACGGCCGAGCACCTCGAACGGCCCGATCCGCCGGGGATCGTGCTGCGTCAGCTGCTTCAGCTGCTCCACCACTTGCCTGCCACCTCCCCGTGGGGCGTAAAAGAGACTCTCCAGAGCCACGAGCTGCCGAGAGCCACTGCCCCGTGCAGCGTCTCACCGCATGGCCGAAACGGCCGTACGCGTGGTGATTCTTCCTGGCCCGGCCGATCGGTGCGAACCCGGGGCTGGGCGTCGTGTCACGGATCACGCCCCGTCACATCCGCCGCAGCCGTTACCCGGCGTCATCGGCACCCGTGTGACGTGCGTCGATACGTCCGATGACGAGCGGCCACCGGAAGGGTTACCCGCCGGTCACCCGCGCGCCGTTGCCGGTATCGCGCCGTCCCGTCTTCCGCCCCGTATTCCGCGCCGCGGCGGGCCCGATGCGATGCCCGCCCTCCCCCGGCCACCGCCGGGCCGTGCCCCCGTCCCAGCCACCGCGCTTCCGCGCGCCCGCCCCCTACCGGTCATGCCGCCCCCGTCCCGACCGCCGCCGCTGTCCCCGACCGCCGCCGTCCCGTACGCCGTGCGCCCGTACGGCACGACGCTTCTGGGTGCAGCACCGCGCGCACCCTGCGTATTCCCCCGCGCTCCCACCCTTTTCCACCTCCGTGCCCGCCGGTCCGCACCGGCCCGGTCCCTGGACCCGTCCGCCTCCACCGACCCTCGTCCACCGGCCCAATTCCGATGCTCCGAGGGCCACTTCACCTGAGCCCTATGACGCCGAACCCGGCGCCCTGGTTGTCGCAGAACACGGCGAACGGGCCGCCCGGCGTCGGCTGCGGCCGGATGACCACGCTGCCACCGAGGCCGGTCGCGGTGCGCACCGCGGTGTCCATCGCGTCGACGAGGAAGCAGACGAGGACATGCGTCGGCGCCTCCTCGGGGTAGGTCGCATCCATCGTGACCCGGCAGCCGATCTCGCGGGCCTGGCCGGGCAGCCGCCACGGCAGGAAGCCGGGGCGCGCCATCGGACTGTCCGGGACGCCCTCGAAGCCGAAGACCGTGCCGTAGAAGGCGTCGGCCGCGGCGGCATCCCGGGTGTGCAGCCCCATCCAGAGGTACGCGCCGGGCTCCCGGCCGGTCTCGAAGCCCCGGTGCGCGCCGGCCTGCCAGGCGCCGAACACCGCGCCGGAGGGATCGACCGCGATCAGCATCGCGCCGAGTGCGCCGACCTCCATGGGCTCGGTGAGGATCCGTCCGCCCGCGACCCGGATCAGGGCCGCGGTGCGCGCGATGTCCCGGGTCGCGAAGTAGAGCCCCCAGGCCGTGGGGGCGCGGTCGCCCTGGCGGGGCATCAGCCCGGCGGCCCTCTTGCCGTTGCGCAGGGCCTGGGTGTAGCCGCCGAACACGGGGGCACTCTCGGAGAACGTCCAGCCCAGAAGGCCGCCGTAGAAGCGCTTGCCCCGTTCGAGATCGGGCAGCATGACGTCCGCCCAGCAGGGAGCGCCGTCCGCGAGTGCAGTCATAAGTCCACGCTAACGGCGGTACGGGCGCCCCGCCCGACGAGCACTCGAACGTGTGGACGATTCATTGACGGGTTGACGCAGGTCATCGGCGTACGGGCGCACAACGGGCCATACGCTGCGCGTACTTGCCACCGACACCGCGTGCGCTTGTCCACCAAAGTTGTCCACAGCCTGTTGATAAGACTATTCACCAGTTCGGACCAAACGCCGCCCAGGGGATGCGCGGCCGGGCAGGAGGCCGCAACCGGGGCGGCAGGAGGGGTCGGGCACCGTTAACTCCCGCGTCCCCATTTGCAGGCAGCCAAATCGCGCTCCGATCACCCCTCGGTAAGCTGACGGCATGACAGGACAAGTGCGAACCGTCGACGGCAGAGTTGCCGGCCGCCGTGGTCAGGCAACGCGGCAGAAGCTGCTCGACTGCCTCAGTGAAATGCTCAGTTCGTCCCCCTACCGGGACGTCAAAGTCATCGATGTGGCCCGAAAAGCGGGGACTTCACCCGCAACGTTCTATCAGTACTTCCCGGACGTGGAGGGCGCCGTCCTCGAAATCGCCGAGGAGATGGCCAAAGAAGGCGCAAGTCTGACCGGTCTTGTCGCCGGACGCCCCTGGGTGGGCAAGTCCGGCTGGCAGACGGCGGAGGAGCTCGTCGACGGCTTTCTTTCCTTCTGGCGCAAGAACGATGCGATTCTGCGCGTCGTGGATCTGGGCGCGGCCGAGGGCGACAAGCGCTTCTACAAGATCCGCATGAAGATCCTCAATGCCGTCACCAACTCCCTTACGGAGTCCATCGAGGAGCTCCAGAGCAAGAACAAGGTCGACAAGGACGTGAGCGCGGCGGCCATGGCCGGCTCGATCGTCGCGATGCTGGCGGCGGTCGCAGGCCACCAGAAGGGCTTCCAGAGCTGGGGCGTCAAACAGGCCGAGCTCAAGCCGAATCTGGCACTGCTGGTCCACCTCGGCGTCACCGGCAAGAAGCCGACCAAATAGCCGGCGCAACAGCCGACGCCGCCCGCGCGCCGCACCGGCGCACGCCGGCGCCGCAGCCGCCGATGCCGAGCGAGGAGCCGTCACGAGCAGCCGCCATCCGTCCTGTAGCCGTCCTGCCATAGCTGCACCGCCGCAGCGGGTGCCGTGCGGCCCTTGAGAGGGCCGGGCGGCACCCGCTGCGCATAGTGCCGCCCCGGCGACCCGCCCGCCGCGCGCTCAGCGCCGTTCGAGGCGGAAGAGCCGGATCTCCCGCTCCACGCGCGCCTGATAGGCGGCATACGGCGGCCAGAAGGCCAGCACCGCCCGCCAGGCCCGCTCTCGCTCCGCCCCCGTCAGCAGCCGGGCCCGTACGGGGATGTCCCGGCCGTGCCAACTCACCTCCGCATCGGGGTACTTGAGCAGATTCCCGGTCCAGGCGGGGTGGCCGGGCCGCCCGAAGTTGCTGCCGACCAGCACCCAGGTCCCGCCCTCCTCCGGCATGCACGCCAGCGGGGTACGCCGCACCAGCCCGCTTCTGGCGCCGGTCGCGCTCAGGATCACACCGGGCAGCAGCTGCGCGCTGAGCAGCACCTTTCCGCGGGTCAGCCGGTGGACGGCGCGGTCCAGCGCGGGGATGACATGCGGTGCGCAACGGGCGAACGCACGGGTCGAGGAGATCTTCTGCACCAGCCGCTCCCCCGGGGGCATCAGGCGTCGACCGCCTCTCGTGCACCGGCCGCGCCCGGCTCCGCCGTGAACAGCCCGGCCTCCTCGGCCGCCCGTGCGCGCAGCCGGTGCACCGGCCCCAGCAGCAGCTCGTCGCAGGCCGCGCGCTTGAAGTAGAGATGCGCCTCGTGCTCCCAGGTGAAGCCGATGCCGCCGTGCAGCTGGACCGCCTCGCCGGCCACCCTGCGCAGCGCCTCCAGCGCCTGCGCCAGCGCCAGCCCGGCCGCCCCCGGCTCGGCCGTACGGCGCTCCACGGGACCGCCCGCCGCCCAGGCCGCGTACGAGGCAGCCGAGCGCGCCGCCTGCACCGCCACGTACAGATCGGCGAGCCGGTGCTGCACCGCCTGGAAGGACCCGATCGGCCGGCCGAACTGCTCGCGCACCCGGACGTACTCGACGGTACGGGCGAGCGCGGCATCGGCCGCGCCGACCGCCTCCGCGGCGAACGCGGCGGCCGCCCCCACCCCGGTGGCGGCCAGCGCACCCGCCACCGCGTCCCCGTCCTCGTCGCCCAGCAACTCGGCGGCCACGTCCCGCAGTTCGATGCGCGCCTGCGGCCGGGTCTCGTCCATCGCGGTCTGCCGGGTCCGTACGAGTCCGGCGGCGTCGGCCCGTACGAGATAGATCAGGGTGCGGCTGTGCGCAAAGCCTCCGGTGTGCGCGGCCACCAGGAGGACGTCGGCGCCGTGACCGTCGAGGACCTGCCCGGCCTCCCCGTACAGCCGCCAGGTGCCGCCCCGGGTGCGCGCCTGGACGCCGCCCGCGCGGCCGCCGCCCGCCCAGTCCCCGCCGTTCGGGCCGGTGAGCGCCAGCGCCGTGGCCAGCCGTCCGCCCGGTACGGCGAGGGTCGCGGTCAGCTCCCCGCCGGCCAGCGCCGGCAGCAGCCCGTTGCGCTGCGGCTCGCTGCCCAGGGCCAGGATCAGCGGCGCGGCGAGTACGGCGGTGGCGATCAGTGGCGAGGGCAGCAGGGCGCGGCCGGTCTCCTCGCAGGCCAGGGCGAGTTCGGTGGGCCCGCAGCCCACCCCGCCGTACGCCGCGGGCACCGCCAGCCCCGGGAGCCCCAGCTGCTGCGCCAGCTGCCGCCACAGCCCCTCGTCGTACCCGCGCGGGGTCCGCACCGCCGCCTTGACCTCGTCCGGCCCGCAGCGCTTGTGCAGCAGTCCGCGCAGAGTGCGGCGGATCTCGTCCTGCTCCTCGGTGAACGCGGCATCCATCGGCGGGCTCCTCCCGGCGGACATGGAATCTGACGGGGCGTCATAGTAGGTACGGGGGGTGCGTTTTCCTAGACGGACGGGAGGCGAGGGTCGCCCCGGGGGCGCCCCTTCCTGAGCCCGCCGCGCCTCGCCCTCCCCGCCACGCCCTCCCCCTGCCCGAGGCAATGGATCTGATGTACCGTCAGATCCATGACTTCAGGGCCTGCCCGAGCCTCAGGAAGCACCCACCCCACCGGAAACCGCACAGCGGCCATCGGCAACCGCAAAGTGGCCGTCGCCGGAGTGGCCCTGTCCGACTGCGGACGCGTGGACGAGGCCACCCCCTACGCCCTGCATGCCCAGGCCGCCCGCCGGGCGCTCGCCGACAGCGGCCTGGACCGGTCGGTGATCGACGGCTTCGCCTCCGCCGGACTGGGCACCCTCGCGCCCGTGGAGGTCGCCGAGTACCTGGGCCTGCGCCCCACCTGGGTCGACTCGACCTCGGTCGGCGGCGCCACCTGGGAGGTCATGGCCGCCCACGCCGCCGACGCGATCGCCGCCGGCCACGCCAACGCCGTCCTCCTGGTCTACGGCTCCACCGCCCGCGCCGACCTCAAGGCCGGCCGGCGCACCGCGAACCTCTCCTTCGGCGCCCGCGGCCCGCTCCAGTTCGAGGTCCCCTACGGGCACACCCTGATCGCCAAGTACGCCATGGCCGCCCGCCGCCATATGCACCAGTACGGCACCACCCTGGAGCAGCTGGCCGAGATCGCCGTCCAGGCCCGGGCCAACGCCGCGGCCAACCCGGAGGCGATGTACCGCGAGCCGATCACCGTCGACGACGTCCTCGGCGGCCCGATGATCGCCGACCCGTTCACCAAACTGCACTGCTGCATCCGCTCCGACGGCGGCTGCGCGGTCCTTCTCGTCGCCGAGGACTACGTCCCCGACCTGGCCGCACCCCCGGTCTGGGTGCTCGGCTGCGGGACCGCGGTCTCGCACACCACCATGTCGGAGTGGGACGACTTCACCGTCTCCCCGGCCGCGGTCTCCGGCCGCCTCGCCTTCGCACGCGCCGGCGTCCGCCCGGACGAGATCGACCTCGCCGAGATCTATGACGCCTTCACGTACATGACCCTGGTGACGCTGGAGGATCTGGGCTTCTGCGCCAAGGGCGAGGGCGGCGCGTTCGTCGAGAAGGGGCGTCTGCTGCGGGACGGCGGGCTGCCGGTCAACACCGACGGCGGCGGCCTGGCCGCCTGCCATCCGGGCATGCGCGGTCTGTTCCTGCTGGTCGAGGCCGTACGCCAGCTCCGCGGCGAGTACGCCCCCGACCGCCAGGTCCGCAAGCCCGACGGCGGACCGCCCCAGCTCGCCGTCGCCTCCGGCACGGGCGGGTGGTTCTGCTCGTCGGGGACGGTGGTGCTGGGGAGGGGGTAGCGGGGGCGCGGGCGGCAGTCGGGGGCGCCCCTCAGCGGGGCAGCCATGCCGCCCGCAGCGATGGCGCGCTCCACCGGCTCGTCCGTGCCCGCCACCCCGTACGCTGCCTGGCATGGCCGATCCCGCCGCACGCCAGAACGCCTCGCCCGCCTCGGATTCGCCGGATTGCCCGGACGACGACGCGTCCCGCGCCTTTCGCGAGTTGCTGCGCGGGCTGCGGGTCTGGGACACCGAACTTCCGTCGTTCGACCCCGCACAGGTCCCGGCCGAGCCGCTGCCGCTCTTCCGGCGGTGGCTGCGGGAGGCCGCCGAGGCCGGTGTGCCCGAGCCGCACACCATGTCGCTGGCCACAGCGGATGTGGCCGGCGACCCGTCCGTACGGACTTTGATGCTGCACGACGCGGACGAGCGCGGCTGGCATTTCGCCACCCACCGGGGCAGCCGCAAGGGCCGCGAGCTGGCCGCCCGGCCGCGGGCCGCGCTGGGCTTCTACTGGGCGGCGGTCGGGCGCCAGATCCGGGTCCGGGGAACGGTGACCGCGGCGGGCCCCGAGGAGAGCGCGGCCGATCTGCACCGCCGTTCACCGGGCGCGCTGGCCGCGGCGCTGGTCGGCCACCAGAGCGAGGTCCTCGGCTCCCTGGAGGAGCTGGCCCACGCCTCGGACGCCGCCTGGGAACGCGCCCGACGCGAGCCGGACGCCCCCGTCCCCAGCTGGACCCTCTACGTCCTGCGGGCCGAGGAGGTCGAGTTCTTCCAGGGGGATGCGCAACGCCGTCACGTACGACTCAACTATCGGTATACGGGCGGGCGTTGGGAGAAGGAGCTGCTCTGGCCGTAGCGGGGTGCTCCGGTCGTGGCAAGGTGCTCTGGCCGCAGCGGGGCGCTCCGGTCGTACCGTCTGCCGGCTCGTCACGCGGGCCGGAAGACGGGGACCGCGAAGGGGCGCCCGCCCTCGCCCGGCCCGTCCCCCTGGGTTTCCGCCGGCCGGAATGCCACCATCAGCGGCATCCCGATCCGCAACGCGTCCTCCCCCTCCCCGCACCCCACGACCTCGGTCATCATCCGAGGCCCCTCCGCAAGCTCGACCACGGCCGCGACATACGGCACCCGGCCGCCGAAGGGCGGCAGGTCGTTGCGGTGCACCACGGACCACGTGTACAGCGTGGCGCGCCCGCTGGCCGCCACCCACTCGACGTCCTCGCCCCAGCAGTACGGGCAGAACTCGCGCGGATAGTGGTGCACGGCCCCGCATCCGCCGCCTTCCGTACGGCAGCGGCGCAGCAGCAGCCGCCCCTCGGCGGCGGCGTCCCAGTACGGCCGGGTGAAGGCATCCACCTCCGGCACGTCCCCGCGCGACGGCGCTCCGGCCCGCGCCCCCGCCGTCACCGCAACATCCCTGACATCGCCGCACCATCCCCACGATCGACCGCGGTCAGACCTGACGATACGTCAGTCCAACGGATGACGGGGTCGCGCGCAAGCCCCCGCCCCCCTGACCGCACCCCCAAAGAACCTCCCCATGCAGCCCCATTCCTGACAAGCCGTCAGTTCAGTAACCTGATAGCTGACTAGGCGTCAGGTATGGAGCGGGATGCGCTCCTGCAAGGCGCCATAGAGCCGTCACACAGGAGCGGGCGTCTGCGATGCTTGGATCGACTCACGGCACCCTCACCACGCACTCCCGGCCGGCCCGCGTCGTGGCCTGTGGGGAGCAACCACCACCCACCGTCCACGGCGTGCCCGAGCCGCGCGGGGGCGGCGGCGGGGAGCGGGACGGCGCGGCGGTCGACCGGGACGTCAGCGGGCGGCCGCTGTACGCCGAGGTGCCCGACCTGGACCGTTTCTTCCGGCCCAGGGCCGTGGCCGTGATCGGCGCCTCGGACGGCGAGGGGCGGCCGAACACCGGTGTCACCCGGCAGCTGATCGCCTGGGCGGAACGGGTCGGCGCCCGGCTCCATCTCGTCAACCCGGGGCGCGAGAAGGTCTTCGGACGGCCCTGCCATGCCTCCGTCGCCGACCTGGCCGATCTCACCGACCCCACTGACCCCGCTGACCCCACACGCCACCCCGAACCCCTCGATCTCGCCGTCCTCCTGGTCGCCGACCCCGTCCCGGTCATCGAGCAGCTGGGAGACGCCGAGGTGGCGTTCGCGGTCGCCTTCGCCTCCGGCTTCGCCGAAACCGGCGCGGACGGTGCGGCGGCGCAGGACCGGCTCGCCCAGGCCGTCGACCGCGCCGGGCTGCGGCTGCTGGGCCCGAACACCAACCTCAACGCGTTCGAGACCTTCCGCGAGGACCTCGACGGCCCGGCCATCGCGCTCATCACCCAGTCCGGTCACCAGGGCCGTCCCGTCTTCACCCTCCAGGAGCTGGGCATCCGCCTCTCGCACTGGGCGCCCACCGGCAACGAGGCCGATCTGGAGGTCGCCGACTTCCTCTCGTACTTCGCCTCCCGTCCCGAGGTCGGCGCCATCGCCGCGTATGTGGAAGGGCTCAAGGACGGCCGCAGCTTTCTGCTCGCCGCCGACCGCGCGGCCCGTCACAAGGTGCCGGTCGTCGCCGTGAAGGTCGGCCGCACCGAGACCGGGGCGCGGATGGCCGCCTCGCACACCGGCAAGCTCACCGGCGCGGACGAGGTCGTGGACGCCGCGATGCGGCAGTTCGGCGTGATCCGGGTGGACGGGCTCGACGAACTCCAGGACACCGCGGCGCTGCTGGCCCGCGCCAGGAAACCCACCGCGGAGGGCGTCGCGGTCTATTCGATCTCCGGCGGCACCGGCGCCCACTTCTCCGATCTGGCGACCGCGGCGGGACTTCACCTGCCCGCCCTGTCCCGGGCCAAGCAGGACGAGCTGCACCAGTGGATACCGGACTATCTGAGCGTCGCCAATCCCATCGACAACGGCGGGCACCCGGTCGGCGACTGGCGCGGCCGCAAGATCATCGACGCGATCCTCGCCGACCCGTCGATCGGCGTGCTCATCTGCCCGATCACCGGGCCGTTCCCGCCGATGAGCGACACGCTCGCACAGGACCTGGTGGACGCGGCGGAGCGGACGGACAAGCCGGTGTGCGTGGTGTGGGGCTCCCCGGTCGGCACCGAGGACGCCTACCGCCGCACCCTCCTCGGCTCCTCGCGCGTGGCGACCTTCCGCACCTTCGCCAACTGCATCACCGCCGTACGCGCCTACCTCGACCACCACCGCTTCGTCGACGACTACCGCTCGCCGTTCGACGACGCCCCGCGGGTGCTCTCCCCTTCCGCCCGCAAGGCGCAGGCCCTGCTGCGGCCGGGCGAGCAGCTCAGCGAGCACGCGGCCAAGCAGCTGCTGCGCGCCTACGGCATCCGCGTACCGCGCGAACAGCTGGTGACCAGCGCGGCGGCGGCCGTGCGGGCGGCGAGCCAGGTCGGCTATCCCGTCGTCCTGAAGGCGTCCGGGCCGCAGCTGGCCCACAAGACCGAACTCGGTCTGGTCAAGGTCGGGCTGACCTCGGCCAGCCAGGTGCGGGACGCGTATCGCGAGCTCACGGACATCGCCCGCTACGAGGACGTGCCGCTGGACGGCGTGCTGGTCTGCCAGATGATCGAGCGGGGCGTGGAGATGGTCGTCGGGGTCACCCACGACAGCCTCTTCGGGCCCACGGTGACGGTGGGGCTGGGCGGGGTGCTGGTGGAGGTGTTGCGGGACGTCGCGGTGGGCGTGCCGCCGTTCGGGGAGGACCGGGCGCGCGCCATGCTCGGCGAGCTGCGCGGTCATGCCCTGCTGGACGGCGTACGGGGCGCGCCGCCCGCGGATATCGATGCGCTGGTGGAGGTCGTCCTGCGGGCGCAGCGGATGGCGCTCGAACTGGGCTCGGAGCTGGCCGAGTTGGACATCAACCCGCTGGTCGTCCTCCCGCGGGGGCAGGGCGCCGTGGCCCTGGATGCGCTCGCGGTGTGTCACGGGGCGGACGGCGAGAGTCCGTCCCGGGGGGCGTAAGCCGGCCCCGCACCCGCACCCGCACCCGTGCCGGTGCCCGCACCCGTAACCGCACCCGCAGCCCCTCCCACCTGGAGCCGTCCCCATGGCAACCTCCCCGGATTCCCTCTCCCCTGACTCCCCTGATCCCGTCTCGCGCGATGCCGACCCGCGTGATTCCTTGATACTTCACGCCACTGACAACGGCGTCTCGTGGATCACCCTCAACCGCCCCGCGGCGATGAATGCCCTCACCTGGGACCAGCGGGAACACCTCATGGAACTGCTCGCGGACGCATCGGCGGACCCGGAGGTACGGGCCGTGGTGATCACCGCGACCGGCAAGGGCTTCTGCGCCGGAGCCGATCTGCGGGGGTCCCCGTCGGCGGAGGGCGAACGGGTCGCGGGGGATGTCGCGCGAATGATCCGGCGCGGGGCGCAGCGGTTCATCGGCGCGGTGCTGGACTGCGAGAAACCGGTGATCGCCGCCGTCAACGGCACCGCGGCCGGGATCGGGGCGCATCTCGCGTTCGCCTGTGACCTGGTGCTGGCCGCCGAATCGGCCCGATTCCTGGAGGTGTTCGTACGGCGGGGGCTGGTCCCGGACGGCGGCGGCGCCTATCTGCTGCCGCGGCTGATCGGCCCGCAGCGCGCCAAGGAGCTGATGTTCTTCGGCGACGCCGTACCGGCCGCGGAGGCCGAGCGGCTGGGGCTGGTCAACCGGGTGGTACCGGATGGCGAGTTGGCGAAGACGGCGCGGGAGTGGGCCGAACGGCTGGCGGCCGGCCCGACCCGCGCGCTGGCCCTGACCAAACAGCTGGTCAACGCCTCACTCGACGCCGACCGGACCGCGGCCTTCGCCGCCGAGGCCGCCGCCCAGGAAATCACCATGACGACGGCCGACGCCCGCGAAGGGGTCGCGTCCTTCGTGGAACGCCGCACCCCCAGGTATCGGGGCAGGTAGGAGAGGCAGCGGCGCCACATCACGCGCGGCGATGGCGCCCCCAGCGGATGACGTCCACCCGATGACGCCCCACCGGCCTGCCCGGGCTACGGCCCGCCCGACGGCCGGCCCTCCCCCGGCGAACACACCGGCACCTCCTGGGTATTGCGCGTCCGCACCCCCGGCAGCCAGCCCGTCATGCCCTTCCTGGCCGTCACCAGATACCAGCGGGTCGACGTCACCCCGGCCTCGTCCTGGATCAGCCGGCCGTCGGTGACCACGCAGTGCGCGGACAGGACATCGCCGTGCCAGACCCGGCCCACGAAGTTGCCCGGCTCGGAGTACGGGACGTACGGGTCCTTGGCCAGGCGCAGGGCGCACTCCAGGGAGCGGAGGTGACGGCAGGCGGCCTCGCTGTTGTAGACGGCTATCGGGACGGCGCGGACGGCGGCGGCCGGCGGCGGCCCGGTGCCGGCCGGCCGCAGCAGCCACCACGCGCCCAGCGCCACCGCGGCCACCGTGGCCGCGACACTCAGCACGACGGCGTAAGCCCGACGACGCGACGGCCCGAGCCGAACGGATCCACCAACTGGGACAGGAGCCGCGGGCGTCACGGGAGTGCCGGGTGGTACGCGGCCCGTCAACGTCACGGGAGCCGCGGGCCCCGGGACCGTGCCGGACTCCTTGATGCGGGCCCACAGCCCGGCCGGCACCTCGATCTGCTCGTCCGCGCGGTGCAGCCGCTCGCGCAGCAGCGCCTCGACGTCGTCCCCGTCGCTCATCGTGCCGCTCACCTCCCGCCCCGTCCGTGCCGCGCGTCCACGAGGTGGGCGCGCAGGCGGTCCAGTGCACGGGCGCGGTGCCGGGCGGCGGTACCGCGGTGCACCTTCATGATCTGTGCGGCCTGGTCGATGGTGTAGCCGTCGAGGTCGACGAGGATGACGATCCCGGCCTGGCGGTGCGACAACCGCCCCAGCAGGCGCACCGCTTCGAGTTCGGCATGCCGTTGCTCCATCCCGCCGTCCCAGGCCCCGACCCCGGCCGCCCCGCCGAAGCCCGTGGCGCCCCCGGTCCCGGCCGGCTCGACGCCCTCCATGGCATCGACCGGCACCTGGCGCCGGTCCCTGCGGTGTGCGTCGCGGGCGACGTTGAGCACCGTGGTGAAGGCGTAGGCGTACGGCTCCGGGTGCGCGAGGAAACGCTGTGGGCGGGCGGCCAGTTTGAGGTACGCCTCATGCACCACGTCCTCCGCGGAATGTCTCGATCCGGCCAGCATCACCGCACGACGGTAGAGCCGCGGCAACAGCCCGCAGAAGACCTCGTCGAAGGTGGGTGATGCGGTGGACGAGGGTGAGGACGGCGTCGCATCGGCCATGTGGTGGTACTCCCCCGTGCTGGGCTCCGGGCGGCGGCCGTGGTGGAAGCTACCCGTGCGGGCCGTAGCCAATCAGGCCGCACCGCACGATCTCGGCCGAAGAGCCGCCATGTCACTCGTGCGTTGCGGCAAACCACCCTTGAGGGTGCATGCCCCTCCGGAGGCTTCCTTTCTGACGCTGCATCAGATTCAATGAACGCATGATGGGACATGCGGGAATGGCGGCCACGGCGGTGCGATATCTGCGCTCGGTGGGCGCTCCGACCACCGCCACCGGCGTCCCGTCGCCGCGCCCCGCGCACCGACCGGCACCCCGCCCCGCTCTGCGCGCGGTCCGCGACGACGAACGGGCGCCGCTCGACCCGGCCGAGTTCCGCTCCGTCCTGGGCCACTTCGCCAGCGGGGTCACGATCATCACGGCACCGGGGGGCGACGGTCCGGCCGGTTTCGCCTGCCAATCGTTCGCTTCGCTCTCGCTCGATCCGCCGCTGGTCACGTTCATGGTGGCCCGTACGTCGACCACCTGGCCGCGGATCTCCCGCGCCGGGGTCTTCTGCGTCAACATCCTCGGCGCCGGGCAGGGCGAGCTGTGCCGCGGGTTCGCGGTCAGCGGCGCCGACAAGTTCGCGGGGGTGGCCTACACGGCGGCTCCGGCGACCGGTTCGCCGCGGCTGGCGGACGTCCCGGCCTGGATCGACTGCACGATCCAGGCCGTGCACACCGGCGGCGACCATCTGATCGTGGTCGGCCGGGTGGAGGCCCTCGCCACCGACCCGTCCGCCGCCGCGGCCGGCCCCCTGCTCTTCCACCGGGGCGCCTTCGGGCGGCTCGACCCCTCCGTCTAGGCCCGCCCCCGCGCGAAAGCCTCCGCGCCGCTACGCGAACGTCAACACCCCCCGCGCCACCCGCCCATGATGCGCATCGTCCGCCGCCTTGGCGAAGTCCTCGACCGGGTAGGTCTCGCTCACCAGCTCGTCCAGCAGCAGCCGCCCCTCCCGGTACATCCGGGCGTAGAGCGCGATGTCCCGCTGTGGACGCGACGACCCGTAGCGGCAGCCGAGAATCGACTTGTCGAGATACAGCGACGAGACCAGGAACGACGCCTCCGCACCGGCCGGCGGCACGCCGAGCAGAACGGCCTGGCCGTGCCGGTCCAGAAGATCGATCGCCTGCCGGATCAGCCGCGTACTGCCCACGCACTCGAAGACGTGATCGGCCCCGGTCGGCAGGATCTCCTTGACGGCCTTGACGCCGTCCGGCACCGCCGACGCATCGATGAAGTGCGTGGCCCCGAACTGCCGCGCCAGCGCCTCCTTCGCCGGATTGGCGTCCACCGCGACGATCACCGACGCCCCGGCGATCCGCGCCCCTTGCAGCACATTGAGCCCGATCCCACCGGCCCCGATCACCACCACGGCCTCGCCGCGGTCCACCCCGGCCCGGTTGAGCACGGCCCCGACCCCGGTCAGCACCCCGCAGCCGAGCAGGGCGGCGGACGTCAGCGGAATGTCCTCGGGGATCTTCACGGCCTGCACCGCCCTGACGACCGTACGCTCCGCAAAGGCCGAATTCGAGGCGAAGTTGAACAGCTCCGCGCCCCCGCGCCGGAACGGCCTGCCCGGCATGCCGATCGCCTTGCGGCACATCGTCGGCCGCCCCCGGTCGCACTCCGCGCAGGCCCCGCAGTTGGCCAGCGTCGACAGCGCCACATGATCCCCGGGCGCCACATGCTGCACCCCGGCCCCTACGGCCTCGACCACTCCCGCCCCTTCGTGCCCCAGCACCACCGGCACCGGAAACGGAATGGTCCCGTCGACCACCGACAGATCGCTGTGACACAGCCCCGCGGCCCGGATCCCCACCAGCACCTCGCCCGGCCCCGGATCCCGGACCTCCAGATCGTCCACGACCCGGGTCTGCTCGCCGTCGAACACGACGCCCCTCATCACCTCTCCCCTCTGGGCAGGCCGAGCACGCGCTCGGCGATGATGTTGCGCTGAATCTCGTCCGAACCGCCGTAGATCGTGTCGGCACGGGTGAACAGAAACGAACGCTGGAGCGCATCGAGTGCGTACGGCGCCTCTGCCGACCACGCCGCGGGCCCCACTGCCGCCGCGGCGCCCCGTACCCGCATCGCCAGCTCTCCCAGCCGCTGATGCCAGCCGCCCCACAGCAGCTTGGCCACGCTGGGCGCGCCCGCATCCCCGGCCGTGCCCAGGGTGCGCAGCGCATTCCAGCGCATGACCCTCAACTCGGCCCACTGCCGTACGAGTTGATCCCGCAGGACGGGGTCGCGGACGGCGCCGGAGGCCACCGCGTCCGCGACCACCGCCGACAGTTCCGCGGCGAAGCCGATCTGCTGGACCAGTGTCGAGACGCCGCGTTCCCGGGCCAGCAGGGCCATGGCGACCCGCCAGCCGTTGCCCTCCCCACCCACCACATGGCCGGTTCGCGCCAGCGCCCCGTCGAAGAACACCTCGTTGAATTCCGCGGTCCCCGACATCTGCCGGATCGGCCGGACCTCTATCCGCCCCGGCTGGTCCATCGGGACGAGAAGAAAGGACAGTCCCCGGTGCCGCTTCTCGCGAGTATCGGTGCGCGCCAGCACAAAGCACCAATCGGCCTCTCCGGCCAGCGAGGTCCAGATTTTCTGTCCGCTGATGCGATAGCCGTCCCGGTCCTTTACGGCCACCGTCCGCAGTCCGGCGAGGTCCGATCCCGCCTCCGGTTCGCTGTATCCCTGGCACCACAATTCCTCGCCGCGCGCAATGGGCGGCAGAAACCGGCGCCGCTGCGCGTCGTCGCCGTGGGCGATCAGCGTGGGCGCCAGCAGATTCTCCCCGATATGGCCCATCCGTCCCGGCGCCCGCGCCCGCGCGTATTCCTCGGCCCACACCACCTGTTGGGTCAGCGTCGCGGACCGGTTCCCGTACGCGCCGCACGTCCGGTCCCAGCCGATGCCGATCCATCCGCCGGCGCCGAGCTCCCGCTCCCAGGCCCGCCGGACGGCGACCCCTTCGTGCTCGCTACCGGGGCCACCGGCCCCGCCGCATACGGCGTACGCACCCACGAGATGGCGCGACAGCCACTCCCGCACCTCCCCGCGGAAGGCGGCGTCGTCTCCCTCGCCGCGGAATACGGCGTCTCCCTCGCCCGCTGCGCTCTCCACGCCAACCTCCTCGGCACGCCCGGGACTTCTACCGATTGGGCCGCGCCCCGTCCCGCGCCGCCTCGGCCATGGCCGACAGCTGCGCCAGCAGGGGCATGGGATCGCTGCCCACCGTCCCCGGCACCACCTCGGCCACCTTTTCCGGCGTCCAGCCGCCCTCGGAATAGGCCGACCGCAGTTCTCGCGGCTGCGCCCATACGGCGATCTTCGGCCCGGCGACCGTATAGACCTGCCCGGTGATATCGCGGGCACGTTCGCTCAGCAGATACACCACGAAGGCCGCCACATCCTCCGGTTCGCCGATCTCCTTGAGTTCCATCGGCACATTCGCCGACATCCGCGTCCGCGCCACCGGCGCCACGGCGTTGGCGGTCACGCCGTATTTGTGCAGCCCCAGCGCCGCACTGCGGACCAGCGAAATGATGCCGCCCTTCGCCGACGCATAATTCGCCTGCGCCACCGACCCCTGGTGATTTCCGCTGGTGAACCCCACCAGCGTGCCCGTTCCCTGGCGGCGCATCACGGCGGCCGCCGCCCGGAAAACGGTGAACGTCCCCTTGAGATGGGTGCCGACGACCGGGTCCCATTCCTCTTCGGACATATTGAAGAGCATCCGCTCGCGCAGAATTCCGGCCACGCAGACGACCCCGTCGATCCGCCCGTACTGCGCCAGCGCGGTGTCCACGATCCGCTGCCCGCCGGCCATGGTGGAGACATCGTCGGCGACCGCGGTGGCCACCCCGCCCGCCGCCTCGATCTCCTTCACCACCGCCTCGGCGACCTCGCTGCTCGGCGCGGCGCCGTCGATGGCGACCCCGTAGTCGTTGACGACGACCTTCGCGCCCTCCGCCGCGCAGGCCAGCGCCACCGCCCGCCCGATGCCGCGCCCGGCGCCCGTGACGGCGACCACCTTGCCGGCCAAGAAGTTCCCCATGCCGCGCCCCTTCCGACTTTCTGACGGATCGTTAGATTTTTGAGCAGACGCGGTACGAACACAAGACCCCGCGTACGAACGCCGGTCCCGGCCCGCACCGGACCGGCCGTCCCGAGGAGTCCGTCATGCCCCTGCCGCAGGAGTTCCAGGACCTCGCCCGACGCGTCAACAACTGGGGCCGCTGGGGCACCGACGACGAGATCGGCACCCTCAACCTGATCACCGACGAGGTGATACGCGCGGCCGCCGCCGGCATCCGCACCGGCCGCCGCATCCCCCTCGCCCTCCCCCTCCGGCACGACGGCGTCCAGACCGGCCTGATCCCCGGCCGGGTCAACCCGCTGCACACCATGACCGCGATCAACCAGGAGCTCTTCGGCCCCCATACGGTCGCCACCTCCGACGACGCGGTCACCATGGGCCTCCAGGCCGCCACCCACTGGGACGGCCTGACCCATGTCTCGCACTCCGGGCGGCTCTACAACGACCGCCCCGCCGACAGCATCACCGCGCACGCCGGAGCCACGCTCCTCGGCCTCGAAAAGGCCCCGCCGATCGTCTCCCGCGGCGTCCTCCTGGACATCGCCCGCGTCCACGGCACCGACCGGCTACCGGGCGGGCACGCCGTCACACCCGAAGATCTCGACGCCGCCGAGGAGTTGGCCCGGACGACGGTCCGCTCCGGCGACATCGTGCTGATCCGTACGGGCCAGATCCGGCACTACCTCGCGGGCGACCGGGAGGCGTACGCCTTCCCCTCCCCCGGGCTGTCGGTCCGCACCCCGGAGTGGTTCCACGCCCGCGATGTGGCCGCCGTCGCCAATGACACCCTCACGTTTGAGATCTTCCCGCCGGAGATCGAGAACCTCTGGCTGCCCGTACACGCCCTCGATCTGGTGGAGATGGGCATGCTCCAGGGACAGAACTGGAATCTGGAGGAGCTGAGCGAGTCCTGCGCGGCGGCGGGCCGCTTCAGCTTCCTGCTGTCGGCGATGGCCGAGCCGTTCGTCGGCGCCTCCGGTGCGCCCGTGGCGCCCGTGGCGATCCTCTGAGGCCCTGCCGGGACTTGCCGGAGCCCCGATCTCCGGCCAGGTGGCGGTGCGCCCATGCGCGCCCCGAGCGCGGCACCGCGGACCGCCACCCGACTCCGAGTCGCGACCCGCACTCGCCAAGGCCCCGGACCGGCTGTCCGGCTCCCCCCAAGACCTCGGCGTCCCCTCGCGGCGAATCGCTCCACCCAAGGGTGATCAACCCGGCACGCCACGTCAACACCTGGTCTGGACTATTTGCGTTGCGCCCGATTTACTCGGATCCGATTTACTGATGCGCGGTTCACCGGGGTTCGACTCCCGGGGCGCGGTTCGCTGAGGCGCGGTTTCCGTGGGCGCGATTCATGCGGGCGCGACTCGATGGCACACGATTCACGCGGGCGCGATTCACTGGGGCGCGGCTCGTGCGGACACGGCTCACGCGGGCGTCATGGGCAGTCGGTGACCCTCGTGCAGCTCACCGTGGCGCGTGCGCGCCAACCGGCGGCGACTACGCCCGGTGCGGCAAGGCGCAGTGGGTTTCGTACGAGGCCCCCAGCTCGCCCCCCGTCGCCATCAGCAGCGACTGGCCGCGGTCCACCTCGCACCAGATCCGCTTGCCGGCGCCTTCCTGCTGCCAGCCCCAGCGGTCCGCCAGGCCGTCGACCAGTTCCAGGCCGCGGCCGTTGGTGTCGTCGCCGTCCGCGTGCCGCTGGCGCGGCGGGCGGGCACTGGCGTCCACCACTTCGACCCGTACGGTCCCCACCACCGCGCCCGAGCCCGTGAAGCACATCCGGAGCTTGGCGGACGAGCCGGTGTGCACCACGGCATTGGTGACGAGTTCGGAGATCAGCAAGATCAGCGTCTCCGCCAGCGGCTCGTCGGCCCCTATACCGGACCCCATCAGCCGCGACCGGGCCCATCGCCTGGCCCGCCCCACCTCTGCGGGGTCGGGCCGTACCTCCAACTGCACCTGAAGCACCTGCACCGCTCACACCATCCGAACCGGCGGAAACATCGCCTCGCGCCTCCACAGGATCACGGTGCGTGACCCCGGTGAGGCACAGCATGGTTGACGTTCAGTCACCCCAACAAGCGCTTCGGGCATATTCCAGCGCAAGGGAGTATGCGTGCTGCATACTGTGCGACGCACTTTGCGGGGAGTCGAACAAGGGGGGTTCTCGGGCCCCCGCCCGAGGCGAGCGGCGCGCAGTCCGTACCCCGGATCCGTCATTCCGACGGCTCCGCGAACGTTGCGCCACCAAACCACTCGCATCCAACGGAGCGTACCCGAGCGGAACGCCGACTCCCGCCTGTGACGAGTCACGCCTAGGACACAACCCGATATCGACCCTCCGTTACCGCTTGTGCGTGCGGTATCCGACATTTCACACAGAGGGCGCCGAATTCCGGCATAGCCGCCCACGAGCCACCCCGCGGGCCCGCCACCCGTCAGGCGATCAGGCCCGCCGCCAGCGCTTCCTCCGCCGCCGCGACGCCGCCCCAGCGCGCGGCGCGCAGCCAGGCGCGTTTGAGGTGCAGATGCACATCGGACTCCCATGTGAACCCCATCCCGCCATGAACCTGCAGGCAGTCCCGGGCATTACGCACCGCAGCCTCGTCGGCGAGCAATTTGGCGGCCGTCACGTCGAGAACACCCTCCGTGACCGACGCCGCATACACCGCACTTCGGGCGATTTCGGCTCGTACGAGCATCTGCGCGCACAGATGCTTGACCGCCTGGAAGGAGCCGATGGGGGCTCCGAACTGCTCGCGTTCACGGGCGTAGGCGACCGCCGTCTCGACCGTGCGGGCCGCGCTGCCCAGTTGCTGTGCGGCGGTGAGCAGAGCCGCCTCCCGGCGCAGCCGGGGCACATCGAGAGGCAGTGGAGTTTTGCGTACTATGCCCGTTATGCGGGCCAGCGGGGTCAGCGGGTCAACTGAAGCAAACGGGGCGCAGAGCACATCGGTGGCCGCACTTCGATACGCCCCGGCCGCGCGCCCCTGGTCCACCGGATCCGCCCCCTCGGCGTCCCCCAGCGTGATCAACGCGTCGCAGTCGGCCGGGTGTTCCCAGAGGGGGCCGTCCCCGGCGGCACCGGGGTACGGTCCGGCCCCCGCGCCCGGCGGCAGGCCCGACCCCGCACCCGGCTCCGGGCCGACCGCCGTCTCCGCCAACGCCACGATCCGCTCCCCCGTCGCAACGCCGTCCACCGCTCCGGCCAGGAGCTGGCAGGCGACCAGGGGGCCCGGCAGCAGGGCCCGGCCGGTCTCCTCCATGAGCAGGACGGCCTCCGGCAGGCCCAGGCCCACCCCGCCGTCCGCCTCCGGCAGCCGCAGCGCGAAGAACCCCGCCTCGGCCAGTTCACGCCACAGCGCCCGGTCCAGCGCGGGCGCCTCGACCGCCGCCCGCAGCCGCTCCCGCCCGAACCGCCCGGCCAGCAGCTCCCGCATCCCGTCACGCAACGCCCGCTGCTCCGGGCCGAGTTGGAAGTCCACCGGCCGCTCACCGCCCCTTCGGCAGGCCGAGGATGCGCTCGGCGACGATATTCCGCTGGATCTGCGAGGTGCCCGCGGCGATGGTGTACGAGAGGGACGACAGCCGGTCGGCCACCCACTCCTGGTCCGCATCCAGCGCTCCGGCTCCCAGCACCTCCGCCGCCGCGTCGTACAGCTCCTGCCGGGCGTGCGAATAGCGCAGCTTGAAGACGGAACCGCCGGCCCCCGGCACGCCGCCGCCAGGCTGCCGTGCCGCGCTCACGTTCCACTGGGTCAGCCGCCACAGCGCCGTGAACTCCGCGCTCAGCCGCCCGAGTCTGCGCCGTAGCACCGCATCGTCCCAGCGGCCGTTCGCCCGCGCCGTACGGGCCAGCGCGCCGAGCACCCGGCGGCAGGCCACCACCTCGCCGACGAAGGCGGTGCCGCGCTCGAAGGACAGGGTCACCATCGTCACCCGCCAGCCGTCGTTCTCCGCCCCGACCCGGTTGCCCACCGGCACCCGCACCTCGTCGAGGAACAGCTCGGCGAACTCCGTCGAACCGGCCAGGGTGCGCAGCGGCCGCACGGTGACCCCCGGCGCGTCCATCGGCATCGCGAGCCAGCTGATCCCGCGATGCCGCGGCGCCGCCGGATCGGTGCGGACCAGCAGCTCGCACCAGTCGGCGACCTCGGCGTGCGAGGTCCAGATCTTCGAGCCGGTGACGACGTACGCATCCCCGTCCCGTACCGCCTTCGTCCGCAGCGCCGCCAGGTCGGACCCGGCGTCCGGTTCGCTGAAGCCCTGGCACCAGATCGCGTCGCCGCGCAGGATCGGCGGCAGCCAGCGGGCGCGTTGCTCGGAGCCGCCCTCGACGGCGATGGTGGGGCCGGCGTGCAGCAGCCCCACGAAGTTCGCCCCCACGTAGGGGGCGCCGGCCAGCTCCGTCTCCTCCAGGAAGATCAGGTGCTGGGTGGGCGTGGCGCCCTGCCCGCCGGCGTCCCGGGGCCAGTGCAGCCCCGCGTACCCGGCGTCGTACAGCATCCGCTGCCAGGCCGCGTCGTACGCCCGCCGACCGGGCCAGTCGGCCGCGGCGGGCCTGGCGGGGAGCGTCGGCAGCACCTTGGCGAGCCATGCGCGCAGCCGCGCCCGGAAGGCTTCCTCTTCCTCGGTGTACGTGAGGTCCATGCCCGCACCGCCCTCCTGGTGCCCCGTATCGGCCGGAACGGAGCCACATGTAGGGGACTCATGAATCTGATGGATCGTCAGAATTCAGCATCAGGCTAGCCTCGCCCCTCTGGACCGACAAGGCGCCGACCTCTAACCTCCCGGTCGAAGCTGATACATCGTCAGTTTTGGCGAGGAGGTCCCCCATGCCCGATACCGCCACCCTCTGGGACCTGGTCGCCCGGCGCGCCGCGCATGCCCCCGACGCCCCCGCGCTCATCCAGGGCGCCGAGTCCGCGCGGGACGAGCGGCGGATCACCTTCGGGGCGCTGCGGCGGCGGGCGGAGCGGGTCGCGGCCGGGCTGTACGAGCTGGGCGTACGGCCGGACAGCCGGGTCGTCTGGCAGCTGCCGACCCGCATCGAAACCGTGCTCTTCAGCCTGGCCCTGGCGCGGATCGGCGCGGTCCAGAGCCCCGTCATCCCGCTCTACCGCGACCACGAGGTCGGCCAGGTGCTGCGCCGCACCCGCGCCGCCTTCTTCGCCGTCCCCGGCACGTGGCGGGGCTTCGACCACGGCGCGATGGCCCGCCGTCTGGCCGCCGGGCTGCCCGGCCCGCTCACCGTCCTCGATGCGTACGGCACCCTCCCCGACGCCGACCCGTCCGTCCTGCCCGCCCCGCCCGTCGACGGGGACGCGGTCCGCTGGATCTACTGGACGTCCGGCACCACCGCGGGCCCCAAAGGCGTCCTGCACACCGACCGCAGCCTCCTGGCGGCCGGCCGCTACCTGGGCGACGCGCTGCGTATCGCCCCGTCCGACATCGGCTCGATGGCCTTCCCGTACGCCCATGTCGCCGGCCCCGACTACACCGTCATGCTGCTGCGGCACGGCATCCCCGCCGTCCTCATCGAGCACTTCGCGCTCCCCGGCGCGCTGACCACGTACCGCCGCCACGGCGTCACCCTCGCCGGCGGGTCGACCGCCTTCTACTCCCGCTTCCTCACCGAACGACGCAAGCTGCCGCCCGGCCGTCGACTCCTGCCCTCCTTGCGGCTGTTGGCGGGCGGCGGCGCCCCGCTGGCGCCCTCGCTCCACCGGGAGGCCGTCGCGGAGCTCGGCTGCCGCCTGGCCCACGGCTACGCGCTCACCGAGGCCCCGATGGTCACCATGGGCGACCCGTACGACGCCCCCGAGCGCCTCGCCACGACCGCCGGGCGGCCGCCCGCCGAGATGGACGTCCGTATCGCGCCCGGGACCGGCGAGATACAGGTCCGCGGCCCGGCGGTCTGCCGCGGCTATCTGGACGAGCCGTCCCCCTTCGACGCGGACGGCTTCCTCCCCACCGGCGACCTCGGCCACCTCACCCCCACCGGTCACCTCGTCGTCACCGGCCGCCTCAAGGACATCATCATCCGCAAGGGAGAGAACATCTCCGCCCAGGAGATCGAGTCCCTCCTCCACGGCCACCCGGACGTGGCCGACGCCGCCGTCATCGGCCTGCCGGACCGGGAGCGGGGCGAGCTGGTCTGCGCGGTCGTCGAACAGCCCTCGGGGGCAGGGGAGTTGAGCCTTCCGGCGGCCGTCGCGTATCTGCGTGCGCAGGGGCTGGCACCACATAAGCTGCCCGAACGGCTGGAGGTGGTGGAGGCGCTGCCACGCGGGGCGACGCTGGGGAAGGTGCTGAAGGGGGAGCTGCGGGAGCGGTTCGGGGGCGGTGCGGACGGACTCGGCGTGCAGGACGGGCTCAGCGTGTAGGGCGGACTCAGCGTGTAGGACAGCGCCCGTCCTACCGTCCCCGTACGGTCGTCCCATGAGCCAACCCCGCCCCCGGCCCGCCTCCGCGACCGCGTCACCGACCCGTATCGATGCCGCCGGCCGCCGGGCCCGCCTGGGGCGGCGGCATCTGCTGGCGCCCGGGTGCCGAGTGCCCCGGGCCGAAGACGTTGCCGAGGCGGTCGTCGGGCTGCATGCGACCGATGCGGCCACGGTGCATCTGGCGGCCTGTGCGCGGCTGGTCGAGCCGGAGCCCGGGGAGGTCGAGCGGGCGCTCTACGACGACCATTCGCTGGTGCGTCTGCTGTGCATGCGCCGTACGCTCTTCGCGGTCGGTGCCGCGTTCGCGCCGGTGGTGGCCTCGTCCACGGCGGGGGCCATCGCCGCCAAGGAGCGGCGCGATATGACGCGGTGGGTCACCGGTGGCCTGGCCGACTGGGACGAGCGGCGGCTGGCGGAGGTGGAGGCGAGGACGCTCGCCGCCCTGGCCGCCCGGGGGCAGGCGACCGCGGCGGACCTCGCCGTCGACGTGCCCGATCTGCGCGACACCATCGTGCAGTCCCCCGGCAAACCGTACGAGGCCACGGTCGCCGTCTCCAGCCGGATCCTGCGGGTGCTGGCGGCCGAGGGGAAGATCCGGCGGGGGCGGCCGCGCGGGGGCTGGACCAGCAGTTCCTTCCGCTGGACCCCCGGCACTCCGTTCGCCGAACTGCCCGCGCCGCCCCCCGCCGAGGCCCGCGCCGCACTCGCCCGCCGCTGGCTCGCCGCGTACGGACCGGCGACCGTCGAGGACCTCAAGTGGTGGACGGGCTGGACGCTGACCGACACCCGGCGGGCGGTGGCCGCCACCGATGCCGTCGAGGTGACCCTGGAGGACGGCGGCCCCGGGCTGGCCCTCCCCGACGACATCGCCCCCGTCACCGCGCCCGCCCCCTGGGCCGCCCTGCTGCCCGCCCTCGACCCGACGGCCATGGGCTGGAAGTCCCGCGACTGGTACCTCGACCCCGGCCATGTCCCCCGTCTCTTCGACCGCAGCGGCAACATCGGCCCCACGGTGTGGTGGAACGGCCGGATCATCGGCGGCTGGGCCCAGCGCCCGGACGGCGAGATCGCCTGGCGGCTGCTGTCGGACGAGGGCGGACGCGAGGCCGCGGCGGCGGTGGAGTCCGAGGCGGCGCGGCTGGCGGGGTGGGTACGGGACATACGGGTCACGCCCCGCTTCCGGACGCCGCTGGAGCGGGAGTTGAGCCGTTGACGCTCTCCCCGTGAACGGGGGAGATTCCCACCGTGCCGCCGCTGTTTCCAGCACGTGCGTAGTGGTTCCTGCTTCATCACCCATCGCCCGGCGTGCCGGGTCTTACACGGGCTCCACAAGGCGTTTTACGTGTCCGGGCGTCCCTCGGCCACGATGCGCCGTCCTTCACGGCGGATGTTGAGTTCGGCGTTCTCGTCCCGGTCGTGGACGGCTCCGCAGGAGCACGTCCACGACCGGATCTTGAGTCCTTCCAGTCCCTTCGGCCCTTCGACGCTGCCGCAGGCAGAGCAGAGCTGGGTGGAGGGGAACCAGCGGGACACCTGGGCGAAGCCGCGCCCGTACCGTGCGCATTTGGCTTCCAGGGTGCGGGCGAACATGCCCAACGACTGGTCGTGGACACTCTTGGCTCGCTTGCCGGTGGCCATGCCCTTCACGTTCAGGTCTTCCAGGTACACGGTTTGGCTCTCACGCGTGATCTGGGTGGTTTCCTGCTCGATGAAGTTGCGTCGCCGGTCGGCGATGCGGGCATGGACCTTGGCCACGGCCAGCTTGGCCTTGCGCCGGTTGTTCGATCCCTTCTGCGCGCGGGACAGCTTCCGCTGCGCCCGGCGCAGCTTCTTCTCCTGCCGACGGAAGAACTTCGGAGAGGCGATCTTCCGGCCCCGCAGCACCGCGTACGAGCCGAGACCGAGGTCGATACCGGTGTCGGTGTCATCCCAGTCCAGCTCGGGCAGCGGCTTGCCTTCCGTCTCCACCACGAAGGAGGCAAAGTACCTTCCGGCCGCGTCCTTGATAACCGTCACACTCGACGGGGCGGACGGCAGGATGCGGGACCAGCGGACCTTGACATCGCCGATCTTCGGCAACCGCAGCTTGCCGTCCTCGGTGACGGAGAAACGCGCGTTGGCGGTGAAGCGGATGGACTGGCGGCTGGTCTTCTTCTTGAACTTCGGCGGCCCCATCTTCGGCCCCTTGCGAGTGCCGTTCTTCGAGGCGAAGAAGTTGCTGTAGGCGGTCTCCAGATCCCGCAGGGACTGCTGGAGCACCACCGCCGAAGCGTCGTCCAGCCAGTGCCGGTCCTCGGTCTTCTTGGCGTCGGTAATGAACCGCTTCGACAATTCCGCCGCAGCCGGGCGCTTGGTCCCCTGCCTGTAGGCGTCCTGACGGGCACGCAACGCGTCGTTCCAGACGACGCGGGCGCACCCGAACGCCTTCGCCAACATGCCCCGTTGCGGCGCGCTCGGGTACAGCCGGAACTGATACCCGAGCTTCATGACGATCACCATACATACGTGGTTTATGGCTGAGTATGGAACGATCAGAACTGGTCGGCATTGCGTGTTCATGCTGCACGCGCACTTGGTTTTCGTGACGAAGTACCGTCACAAGGTGTTCGCCGACCGGCACCTGACACGGTGCGGACAGATCATGCGGGCGGTCTGCGAAGACTTCGAGGTTGAACTGAAGGAGTTCAACGGCGAGGCTAACCACGTGCACCTGCTGGTGAGCTTCCCGCCGAAGGTCGCCCTGTCGAAGCTGGTCAACTCCCTCAAGGGCGTCTCCTCGCGCCGTTTGCGGCAGGAGTATCCAGAGCTCGAGCGGCACTATTGGAGGGCCAAGCGGCTCTGGTCAGGCTCATGCTTCGCCGGGTCAGTCGGCGGCGCACCGCTGTCGACCGTTAAGCAGTACATAGAGCAGCAGAACCGCCCGGCATGACCGTCGTCGTAAGCGCCGGTCAACAGTGCAGATCCGGGCCCGCGGCTGAGGTCAGAGCAGGCTAAAGATTCGCTTCACCACCGGGCTGAAGCCCGGCGCACTGCGAATGAATCCGGTAGCGCTCGGGCCGGGTACGGTCCGGGCGCCCCCGGGCTAGGCCTGGTAGAGCCGTCGCGCGTGGGCGGGGTCGGCCGGGCCGGGGACGGGGACCGGCAGGAAGTGCTCGATCTGCCACTTCTGTGTGGCGCGGGCCTGACGGCTCGTGGTCACCGCCCACGGCGGGTAGACGCGAAAGCCCCGCTTACCGCCGGAGCCGTTGCGCGAGACGATGTCCCGGGCGGCCAGCACCTCGCACGGGAAGACGAACTGTCCGAAGTGCTCCCCCTCGCGCGTGCTGATGACGAACAGGTCGACGGGGTCCTCGATGCCGTACGGCTCGATCGGCCCGCCGTCGCGGCGCTTCCACACCGTGACGAACTGGCCGGTCTTCGTCGGCGTGGTCTTCGCCACCCGGAACCGGACCGCACGCCCGTCCACGGTGAAGGAGTGCGCCCCGTACTCGGCGCTCTCCGCCTCGGGCACCGGCTGCGAGCAGTCCAGCCCGGCCGGGTCGTACACCGAGGTCTTCGCCGCCAGCAGCTCGCCGTGCACCGGGGCCGAGGGCCGCCAGGGGGTGGAGCCGACGGCCGTCCGCGGGCGGTCCTGCGCGGTGTTCCCGGCTTCTCTCGTCATACCGGCATCGTGTCATCCCATGGGGCACCCGGGGTGCGCGGGATGCCTGGGATGCGCGGGACGCCCGGGATGCGCGGGTCGTCCGGGGATCGCACGCCCCCCCATGGTGCGCGCCTCACCTCGGGTCGTAGGTGCTCGTCGCCTGTTCGTAGCGGCGGTCCACCTCGCGGCGGTCGGTGTCGGGGCCGATGACCAGGACCAGGTGGTAGCGGCCGTTGTGGATCATGGCGAGGTTGCGGACGTAGACCTTGCGGCCGCTGGAGTCGCTCCAGGTGAAGGTGCCTTCGGCCATGGCCGTCTTGCCGACGTCGACCCGGCGCAGACCGGAGGACGAGGACCAGCCCGAGGCGCGGGACGGGGCCAGCTCGCCCTCCTTGTCGAGCTGGTAGGCCATGGGATCCGCACCGAAGTGGGCGGTGGTGTCGCGGCCCGGCACGATCAGCAGCTCGTAGTCGCCGTCGAGGTAACGGACCTGGCCCTGGGCGTTCTTGGCGCGGCGCTGCGCGCCCTGGCGGACCGCCACCTGGAAGCCCTCGGGGTCGTTGCGGAGCGTGTAGCCCGGGGCGACGGGCGGGGTGGGCCGGGGGGCCTGGGTGCCGCCCGGACCGCCGTCCTGGCCCTGGTCCTGCCCCTGGCTGGTGCCCTGGCCGTCGGTGGGGGCCTGGGTGCCGCCGGATGCCGCGCCGGAGACGCCCGTACCCTGCGAACCGCCCGGCCCGCCCTGGGCCTCCTCGCCGGACTTGGGCAGGAAGACCATGACGAAGGCGACGGCACCCACCAGCAGGACCATGACCAGGGCGAGCAGCAGGCGGCCGAGATGGCGCGGGCCGCGGCCACCCGGGGGCCGGGCGTCGTCCTCGTCCCAGGCCGACCGCGACTGCCGGGCGGACGTCTCCAGGCCCACCTGGACGAGCAGCTGCTGGTCCTCGGAGAGATCGCCCCGCAACGACGACTGCCCCGAACTCCGGGCAGATCGCGGCGGCTTGGCCATCGCCTGCCGGCGAAGCGGCTTCGGCGGTTTCGGCGGCTTCGTGGCGCGGGGCGGACGCGGGCGGGGTACGGGGGCGGCCTGCGGCGGCGCGGCGGGCCGCCCCGTCTGCGGCCGCCGCGGCTGCTGCTCCTGGCGGAGGCGGTCCTTCTTGCGCCGGCCCCGGCGGACCAGCTCGCCGCGGCGCCGCACGATCGGCAGCCGCCGCGGGTCGCCGCCCTGCTCCAGCGCCGGAACGGTGACCAGGCTGCGGCCGACCTCCGGCTCCGGTGCCATACGGATCAGCGCGCGCAGCCGGTCGCGCAGCTCCTCGATACCGGGGCGCCGGGCGGGGTCCCGGCGGAGGAGCGCGGCGATCAGCGGCGGCAGGTCCTCACCGCAGACGTCGGCGGGGGCGGGGGCGGGGGGCTGCGAACGGACCAGCCGGGCCAGCTCGGCGGCACTCTCCTCGGGGAAGGGGGCGTGGCCCTGCACGGAACGGAAGAGGAGGGCGCCGACCGCCCAGAGGTCGGTGGCGGGGGCGGGGCCGGGGGTGGCCGAACCGGGGGCGGCGGGGCCCAACTGGTCTGACGTGTCGGCGAGTTGAGGGCCGACCGGATGGGGGTCCGGAAGGGGGGAGTCCGGGACGCGCGGCCGGGGGAGGTCCGTCAGCGGCTCCCCGGCCTCGGGTTCCGGTTCCTCCGCCTCGGGCCACTCGCCCTCGGTCCACTCGCCCTCGGACCACTCGCGCCCATCGATCCACCCCGTCTGCTCTGGCGCCCACCGTTCCGTGACCGGGCCGACGATCTGGAGTCGCGTCTGCCCCGCGCGCTCGGCGGCCAGCCCCGTGGGCGCGGTCTTGGTGAGCCGCACGCCGGGCTCGCCCCCAAGGTCGGCACCGGGCCCGTCCCCCGGCTCGGCTTCAAGGCCGTTCTCCCCGTGCGGCGCGCGGCGCGGCGCGGGCAGGTCGGCGGGTTCGGGGTGCGCCGCGGCGAGGGCCTCGGATGTGTCATCGCCCGGGATGACGTCGTAGCCGCACAGCGCCTCCTGGGCCGCGCCCACCGCCAGGCCCGTCAGGACGGCCCGCCCGTCGTCGCAGACCAGGACCGTACGGGCGGTGATGTTGCGGTGGAGCCAGCCGTGGGCGTGCAGGGCGCGCAGGGCGGTGAGGACGTCGGCGGCGATCTCCGCGGCGCGGTGCGGGCTCAGCGGGCCTTCGACGAGCAGCGCGGACAGCGGGCGGGCGCGGATGAGTTCGCCGACGATCCACAGGCTGCCGTCCTGGGCGAAGACGTCGAAGACCTGGTCGAGGAGGGGGTGGTCGGGCAGCCGCGCGGCCGCGGTCGCGGCATCGAGGGCGCGGCGTACGACGGGATCGCCGGGGCTGCGGTCGGCCGCCCCGGTGCCCGCCCCCGTGGGCCCGACGGTGCCGGCCGGCGTCTCGGGACCGCCGAGGAACTCCGCCTCCACGACCTCCGGCAACGGCACCTGACGCAGCAGCACCTCCTGCCCGCTGTAGGTGTCGAAGGCGCGGGTCTCGACGACGTCGTCCTCACCCGGGGGCCGCAGCGGCAGGCGGTAGCGCTCGGCGAGCACCCTTCCCGCGTACTCGTCCACGACGCCTCCCCAACAGCGCGCTCAGGCGTACGGCGTTCATGCGTACGGACCGTTCTGGTGTGTCTCACGATACGGGGCGGGACTGACACCCGCCCCGCACCGCGTCGGCACAGGACACATCGGCACACGCCGCATCGGTACATGACGGATCCGCACATGACGCATCCGCACATGACCGCCCGGCACCGCCCGGCCTGCGCGCGGGCGTCAGTCCTTCACGGCGAAGGTCCGGAAGGCCGTGTCGCGCAGCTGCCGGCACTCCTTGTCCGACCAGGCGTCGGCCCGGCACGTGATCATGATCGCGTAGCCGTGCTGGTCGTCGGCCCGGAAGCCTCGGTCGAGGACGCGCAGCGTCTGGCCGTCCTTCTTGTAGGTGAACGACCAGTCCGCGACGGTCGGATACCCCCGCCACTGGACGGTCTTGATGCCGAGGAGGTGGTAGCCGGGGGTGGAACGGCTCACGGTCCGCTCCAGATCGCGCCATGAGGCGGCCGCATCGGTGCCCGGCTTGGCGTTGTAGTCGATCTGGATGCGCGGGAAGCCGCCCCCGGAGCTGTATATGGCGCCGGAGCCCTCGCCCGCGGTGCCGGTCTGGGTGAAGCCGTCGGGCATGGCGGCGGTGAAGTGGAAACGGCCGTTGGAGACGGGCGCGAAGCCGGCCGGCAGGGCCTTGCCGCCCTTGCCGCCGTCCTTGCCACCCCCGTTGGCGCCGCCCTGGTCGCCGCCCTTGCCGTCACCCGCGCCGGGGCCCGGCGACTGCGCTCCCGACTGGCCGGACTGGTCGTCCCCGGGATCGCCCGTGGACGCATCCGGCGTGCCCTTGGCGTCCTTCAGGCGGGCGCTGTGGCGGGCCTTGCCGTTCTTGGCGGCGTCGGCGCCGTTGGCCGTATCGCCTCCGCTGAGCGCGATGGCCAGGATCGTGCCGAGGACCAGCAGAACGACGACCACGGCGGCGATGATCAGCGTGCGGCGCGGTACGACGTCGGTCACCGAGGCACGCGGAACGGGTCGTTCCCCGTCGCCGGGTCTGGACTCGCTGCGGGCCGCGGCGGCGGCGTTGCGGACGGACTGGAGCGCGCCGCGCACCCGGTCCTTGGCGGTGTCGGCGTCGAAACCGGGGCGGGCCGCGGGACGGTCGTCGGCCGCGGTGCGCGTGCCGGAGGCGGAGGCGGAGGCCGCGTCGGATGCGTCCGTACGGCCGGATCCGGCGGGCTTACGGGTCGCCGGCTTGTTGCCGGGGCGGGCCGCGGACTTCTCCGACGCGGCGGCCGCGCCGGCTCCCGATGCCGAGGACGAGGACGAGGCAGCGGACGATCCGGAGGACGAGGACGCCCCCGCAGCCGAGCCCGATCCCGCGGCAGCCGGCTTGGCGGCGGCGCCCGCCTTCCCGCCGGTTCCGGCCCCGGCCCCGGCCCCGGCCGCTCCCGCGGCCTTCTCCTTCGGCTTGCGCGGCTCCTTGGCCTTCGGCGCGGCCTTCGCCGCGGTCTTGGCGCTCTGCTTGGCCGGTGCCTTCGGCTTCGTCGCCCGGGGCTTGGCCGTCCGCTCCCCCGGCACCGTCGGCAGCGCCATCGCCCGCGTCGCATCCGCCGGCGGCTCGGGCTCGGTCTCCTGGGGGCCGTGCACGACCTCCAGCAGCAGCGCCCGCGCGCCCGCGTCGTCGAGCCGGCCGGCCGGGTCCTTGACCAGCAGGCCGTAGATGACGTCCTCCAGCGCACCGGCGCTCTTGGGCGGCTCGACCGGCTCGGTCATCACCGCCGTCAGCGTGGCGATCGCCGAGCCCTTGTCGTACGGCGGATGGCCCTCGACGCAGGCGTACAGCAGACCGCCCAGCGACCACATGTCGGCGGGCGGGCCGGGCTTGTGGCCGCGGGCCCGCTCCGGGGAGATGTACGAGGGCGCGCCGACGAGCATGCCGGTGGAGGTCACGGAGGGGTCGCCCTCGACCTGGGCGATGCCGAAGTCGGTGAGGACGACGCGGCCGTCGTCGGACATCAGGACGTTGGACGGCTTCACATCGCGGTGCAGGATGCCCTCGCTGTGCGCGGCGCGCAGTACGTCGAGGATCGCCAGGCCCACCTCGGCGGCGCGGCGCGGGGCGAGCGGGCCGTCGTCGCGGACGAGCTCGGCCAGGGAGCGGCCCTCGACCAGCTCCATCACGATCCACGGCCGGTCGTCCTCGTCGACGACGTCATAGACCGTCACCGCGCCGTTGTTGCGGATCCGGGCGATCGCCTTGGCCTCACGCAGCGTGCGGGTGATCAGGCGGCGCTTCTCGTCCTCCTCGACCCCGCCGGGGAAGCGCAGTTCCTTGACCGCCACCGTACGGCCGAGGACCTCGTCGCGGGCCCGCCAGACGGTGCCCATGCCGCCCCGGCCGAGAACATCGGCGAGCCGGTACCGGCCGGCGAGCAGCCTGCCCTCCTTGCCGTCCATCTCGACCTCGTCGCCCACGGAAACCCCTCTGCAATCCGGCCGAGTTGGCATCGCGATCCGGATCCGGCCCCACGCCGGCCTCCATCGATCGTCAAACTGCCCCAACTCGGACAACCCACCCTGGCGGAGCCTTCATTCTCCCTCATCCACGGCCATGGGGAAGGCCCGGGTGGGTGCCCGGCCGTGTTCCCCGGCCGGTTTCGCGGCCGGTTCCCCCGGCTGGTCCCCGCCCCCTTGCCCGACGCGTTGCCCTCGGAGCGCTCACATATCGCTCACCGATCGCTCACGGTTCGGGTTCCGTTCCTTTTCCGGTGGACGACGCGCACGCGCCATGATGGCAGCGACGAACGGGAGTCCCGCATGACGAGGCGCTCGCCCCACCGAGCCGCACCGACCGCACCGGCCGCCCTGACCACCGCGTCCCCCCTGTACGCCGCGCTCACCTGGATCGCCGCACTGGCCGTCCTGGTGCCGTTCCTGACGGGGTGTGCCGGGCGGGTACACACCCGCAACGTCGCGTCGGCGACGGTGCGTCAGCCGCCCGCCACGACGGTGCCCGCGCTGCGCGTCCTGGTGCACGACGGGGCGCCGGGCGCCGCCTCCCTCATCACCCGCGACGGCCGGTTCTGGGCCTCACGGTTCTCCACCGCCGGCGTCGCAGATCTGCGCACCGGCCGCCGGATGGACCGCTTCGACCACTTCCGGGCCGGCAGTCTCACCAAGACTCTGGTCGCGACGGTGATCCTGCAACTCGTCGCCGAGCGGAAACTGTCCCTGGACGACCCCGCGAGCGCCCATCTGCCGCCCGGGACCCCGCACCGCGCACCGGGCGGGCACAGCGATCTGCGGAAGGTGACCGTCCGCCAGCTGCTGGACCATACGAGTGGTTTGTTCAACTACACCCAGGACCGGTGGTTCGCCCGGCAGATGCACGGCACGGGCTTCGACGTCCACCGCTACGCCCCCCACACCCCCGTCCAGCTCCTGCGCCTCGCGCTACGACACCGCCCGGTGGCGGCGCCGGGCGCCCGGTACTCGTACGCCAACACCAACTACCTGGTACTCGGGCTGATCATCCGGGGCGTCACCGGCCACTCGTACGCCACGGAGATCCGCCGGCGCATCCTTCTGCCCGCCGGACTCGACGACACCTCCTTCCCAGGCCACGACCCGGCGCTGCCGCGGCCGCACGGCCGGGCCTACTCGCGGATCGGCGGCCGGGAGGTGGACAGCACCTTCCTCGACCCGAGCCTGGCGGGCGCGGCGGGCGAGATGGTCACCACCCTCGACGATCTGAACCGCTTCTTCGCCGCCCTGCTCAGCGGCACGTTCCTGGCACCGCGCCAGATGGCCGAGATGCGCGACGAGCAGGGCACCGGCGGCACCTACGGCCTCGGGCTGTACGCGACCAGGCTTCCGTGCGGCGTCACCGTCTGGGGCCACAACGGCGACATCAACGGCTCCTTCGCCGAAACCGTGGGCACCGCCGACGGACGGCATCTGGTCAGCTACCGCGTCAACACCGACTCCCTGGCCCGCCCGGCGCACGGGACGGCCCTGCTGGAGGCGGAGTTCTGCCGGGCGGACGCGTAGGCCGGTCCGCCTTCGCGCCCGCCCGCGCCGCCCTCACAGCGGCACGATGTCCGGCGCCCCCAGCCGCGCCGCATCCGCCGTCAGATCGTCCGGCTGCCGCTGCGATTCGTGCTCCGCCTCGACCCGCTTCTCGTAGTGCGCGATCTCCTTCTCGATCTGGGCGCTGTCCCAGCCCAGCGCGGGGGCCATCAGCTCGGCGACCTCGCGGGCGCTGCGGGTGCCGCGGTCGAAGGTCTCGATGGAGATGCGGGTGCGGCGGGTGAGGACGTCGTCGAGATGCCGGGCGCCCTCGTGGGTGCAGGCGTAGACGGCCTCGGCGCGCAGATAGTCGTCCGCGGCGGCGAGCGGTTCGCCCAGTGAGGGGTCGGCCACCACCAGTTCCAGCACCTCCTCGGCGAGCGCGCCGAAGCGGTTCAAGAGGTGCTCGATACGGGCGACATGGAGGCCGGTGCGGGCCGCGATGCGGGCGCGGGCGTTCCACAGCGCCCGGTAGCCCTCCGCGCCCGCCAGCGGGACGTCCTCCGTGACGCACTCCGCCACCCTCTGGTCGAGGCCGTGCACCGCCTCGTCGACGGCGTCCTTGGCCATCACCCGGTACGTCGTGTACTTGCCGCCCGCCACCACGACCAGCCCCGGCACCGGGTGTGCCACGGTGTGCTCCCGCGACAGCTTGCTGGTGGCATCCGACTCGCCGGCCAGCAGCGGCCGCAGCCCGGCGTAGACGCCTTCCACGTCGTCCCTGGTCAGCGGTATGGCCAGCACGGAGTTGACGTGTTCCAGCAGATAGTCGATATCGGCGCTGGAGGCCGCCGGATGCGCCTTGTCGAGGTCCCAGTCGGTGTCCGTCGTCCCGATGATCCAGTGCCGTCCCCAGGGGATGACGAACAGGACGCTCTTTTCCGTACGGAGGATGAGCCCGGTGGTGGAGTGGATCCGGTCCTTGGGGACGACCAGGTGAATTCCCTTCGAGGCGCGTACGTGGAACTGTCCGCGCTCACCGATCAGCGCCTGGGTGTCATCGGTCCACACCCCGGTGGCGTTGACGATCTGCCGCGCCCGGACGGCGTAGGCGCCGCCCGTCTCGACGTCCTCCACCCGCGCGCCGACCACCCGTTCACCCTCGCGCAGAAAGCCCACCACCCGCGCCCGGTTGGCGCAGTGCGCGCCGTACGCGGAGGCGGTGCGCACGAGCGTCGCCACATAGCGGGCGTCGTCCATCTGGGCGTCGTAGTACTGGAGCGCGCCCACCAGCACATCGCTCTTGAGGCAGGGCGCCACGCGCAGCGCCCGTTTGTGGGAGAGATGGCGGTGGACGGGCAGCCCGCGGCCATGGCCGGAGGAGACCGACATGGCGTCATAGAGGGCGACGCCGGAGCCCGCGTACCAGCGCTCCCAGCCGCGGTGCTGCAACGGGTAGAGAAACGGCACGGGCTTGACCAGATGGGGCGCCAGCCGCTGGAGCAGCAGCCCCCGTTCCTTGAGCGCCTCCCGTACGAGGGCGAAGTCCAGCATCTCCAGATAGCGCAGGCCGCCGTGGATGAGCTTGCTGGAGCGGCTGGAGGTGCCCGAGGCCCAGTCGCGCGCCTCGACCAGTCCGGTGGCCAGGCCTCGGGTCGCCGCGTCCAGGGCCGTCCCCGCGCCGACGACCCCGCCGCCGACGACCAGGATGTCCAACTCCCGCTCGGCCATTCGAGCGAGTGCCTCGGCACGCTGCGCCGGTCCCAGTGTCGCTGTCTTCACCAGTGCCTCCCGCTGTGATCGGTGCCTGCGTGATCGGTGCCTGCCCGCCTTTCGCCGTGGCGGCGATGCCGGGGACAGGCGCTCCCTGCCGGTATCCCCGCTCCGCTCGTTACGGCAACACCCCGCCCCCTTGATCCACCAATCCCTATTCTGGGTCAAATGTCGGCTTAGTCTACTTATGCGTTATTCGCAGTCGCTCGGGAAGGACGGCAGCAGACATGCCCGCGGACCTCGCCGTCATCGGACTCGGCCACCTCGGCCTCCCCCTCGCCCAAGCCGCCACCGCCGCCGGCATCGGCACCCTCGGCTACGACCCCGATCCGCACGCCGCCACTCCCTCGGGCGCCGACGGACCCCTGTCCGCCACCGAGATCCGCCGGCTCCTCGCGGCCGGCTTCCGCACCACCGCCGACCCCGCCACCCTCGGCAAGGTCCGTACGGCCGTGATCTGCGCGCCCACCCCGCTCGGCACGGACCGCGCGCTGGACCTGACGGGCATCGCGGAGGCGGCCCGCACCCTCGCCGCACGGCTGCGCCCGCACACCACCGTCATCCTGGAATCGGCCGCCTATCCGGGCACCACCGAGGATTTCCTGCGCCCCCTCCTCGAAGAGGGCTCCGGCCTGACCGCCGGCCGCGACTTCCACCTCGCCTGCTCCCCCAGCCGCCACGACCCCGGCAACCGCATCCACCGCTACCGCAACACCCCCAAGGTCATCGGCGGCCTCACCCCCGCCTGCACCGAGGCCGCCGCCGCCTTCTACGGCCGGATCACCGACAAGGTCGTACGGGCCCGCGGCCCTCGCGAGGCCGAGACGTCCAAGCTGCTGGAGACCAACTACCGGCACGTCAACATCGCCCTGATGAACGAGATGGCGGTCTTCTGCCATGACATCGGCGTCGACCTGTGGGACGTCATCCGCTGCGCCGAGACCAAACCGTTCGGCTTCCAGACCTTCCGCCCTGGACCGGGCGTCGGCGGGCACGCCACCCCGATCGATCCGCACCACCTGTCCCACAAGGGGCGTTCACCGAGCCACCCGCTGCGCATGGTCGAACTCGCCCAGGAGGTCAACGGCCGGATGCCGGGCTATGTCATCCAGCGCTGCGCCACCCTCCTGAACGAACACGGCAAATCCGCCCGCGGCGCCCGCATCCTGCTCCTCGGCGTCACCTACAAGCCCGACATCGGCGACCAGGCGGCCTCCCCGGCCCGCGAGATCGGCTCCCGCCTCCGCGAACTGGGCGCCCACCTCACGTACCACGACCCCTACGTCCCCCAGTGGCGCCTGCTCGACCGCCCCGTCCCCCGGGCCGACTCCCTCTACGAGGCCGCGGCCGCCGCCGACCTGACGGTCCTCCTCCAGCCCCACCGCACCTACGACCTCCAGGGCCTGGCCGTCAAGGCCCAACTGCTGCTGGACACGCGGGGAGCGACGCCCACGGGGGCGGCGCATCGGCTGTGACCGGCCCCCGACTCAGGGCGCGACACGGTGATTCAGCGCTTGTCGCTACGCGGTTCTGTGGTGGTGGTAGGCGGAGTGTTGGAGGAAATAGGGTCCGCAATACGCGTGCCGTTTGAAGTCCACATTGATGCATGTGTTGCCGTGGCCTGGAGGCCAATCGCCGCCGTGGTAACTGCCCCCGTTGCCGCCGGGGTTCGTGTTGTCCGACGGGCACGCCGGGGCCGCGCAACGAGGCACCAGAAATGCGGACGATGACGCGGAGGCGAATGCGGATGATGTCGACGAGGAAGCGCCCACCGCACTGACGGCACCGGCAGCCGACACGGCGAGGAGGGGCGCGGCACAGACCGCAACAACCACGCGTCGCATCGTGGCTTTCCTTGAACGCATGACGCCATCCCCTTCCCTCACCCCTTCTCCCACCCATGAGCCGATGTCGCGAGGGCCGGAAGGCCCACCGTGCATGAGCCATGTGGGCACAAGGCGAGAGCCCGGACCGCATGAGCAGTCCGGGCTCTTCCCGTCGAACCGTCCCCCTACGGGAGACCGGCCCCTCAGCGCTTGTGCTGCGAAGGCGCCACCGTGACCTCCACCCGCTGGAACTCCTTCAGTTCGGAGTAGCCGGTGGTGGCCATCGCCCGGCGCAGGGCGCCGAAGAAGTTCATCGAGCCGTCGGGGGTCGTCGAAGGACCGCAGAGGATCTCCTCGGTGGTGCCGACCGCGCCGAGGTCCATGCGCTTGCCGCGCGGGACGTCCTCGTGGACGGCCTCCATGCCCCAGTGGTGGCCGCGGCCCGGCGCATCGGTCGCACGGGCCAGCGGGGAGCCCATCATCACCGCGTCCGCGCCGCACGCGATGGCCTTGGGCAGGTCGCCGGACCAGCCCACGCCGCCGTCGGCGATGACGTGGACGTAGCGGCCGCCGGACTCGTCCATGTAGTCGCGGCGCGCGGCCGCGACATCGGCCACAGCCGTCGCCATCGGGACCTGGATGCCCAGGACGTTACGGGTGGTGTGCGCGGCGCCGCCGCCGAAGCCGACCAGCACACCGGCCGCGCCGGTACGCATCAGGTGCAGGGCCGCGGTGTAGGTGGCGCAGCCGCCGACGATGACCGGGACATCCAGCTCGTAGATGAACTGCTTGAGGTTCAGCGGCTCGGCGGCCGAGGAGACGTGCTCCGCGGAGACCGTCGTACCCCGGATGACGAAAATGTCGACGCCCGCGTCCACGACCGCCTTGGAGAACTGGGCGGTGCGCTGCGGGGAGAGCGCGGCGGCGGTGACGACGCCGGAGTCGCGCACCTCCTTGATCCGCTGCCCGATCAGCTCTTCCTTGATCGGCGCGGCGTAGATCTCCTGGAGCCGCTTGGTGGCCACCGCGCCGTCCAGCTCCGCGATCTCCGCGAGCAGCGGCTCGGGGTCCTCGTAGCGGGTCCACAGGCCCTCGAGGTTGAGGACGCCCAGGCCGCCCAGCTCACCGATGCGGATGGCGGTCTGCGGGGAGACCACCGAGTCCATGGGAGCCGCCAGGAACGGCAGCTCGAAGCGGTAGGCATCGATCTGCCAGGCGATCGAGACCTCCTTCGGGTCGCGGGTGCGGCGAGACGGTACGACGGCGATGTCGTCGAAGCCGTATGCCCGGCGGCCGCGCTTGCCGCGTCCGATCTCGATCTCAGTCACTGTGTTTGGCCCTTCCTACGGAATACGCCCCCAGTATCCCTGACGCGGCAGGACCCGCGACCGTCCGGTCGCGGGTCCTGGAAAATCGCGGTGTCAGCCCCGGGCGTAGTTCGGCGCCTCGGTGATCATCTGGACGTCGTGCGGGTGGCTCTCCTTGAGGCCCGCGCTGGTGATGCGGACGAAGCGGCCCTTCTCCTTCAGCTCGGGGATGTCGGCCGAGCCGACGTACCCCATGGAGGCGCGCAGGCCGCCGACGAGCTGGTGGGCGACCGAGGCGAGCGGGCCGCGGTAGGGGACCTGGCCCTCGATGCCCTCGGGGACGAGCTTGTCCTCGGACAGCACGTTGTCCTGGAAGTAGCGGTCCTTGGAGAAGGAGCGCGCCTGGCCGCGGGACTGCATCGCGCCCAGCGAGCCCATACCGCGGTACGACTTGAACTGCTTGCCGTTGATGAAGACCATCTCGCCGGGCGACTCCTCGCAGCCGGCCAGCAGCGAGCCCAGCATGACGGTGTCCGCGCCGGCCGCGATGGCCTTGGCGATGTCGCCGGAGAACTGGAGGCCGCCGTCGCCGATCAGCGGGACGCCCGCGTCGCCGCACGCCTGCGCGGCCTCGTAGATCGCCGTCACCTGCGGCACGCCGATGCCGGCGACCACGCGGGTGGTGCAGATCGAGCCGGGGCCCACGCCGACCTTGACACCGTCCACACCCGCGTCGATCAGCGCCTGGGCGCCGTCCCGGGTGGCGACGTTGCCGCCGACGACATCGACGGTGATGTTGGACTTGACCTTGGAGATCATGTCGAGGATGCCGCGGCTGTGGCCGTGCGCGCTGTCGATGACGAGGAAGTCCGCACCGGCCTCGACCAGCGCCTGCGCCCGGTCGTACGCGGCGTCGCCGACGCCCACCGCGGCGCCGACGACCAGCCGCCCCTCGGCGTCCTTGGCGGCGTTCGGGTACTTCTCGGCCTTGACGAAGTCCTTGACCGTGATCAGGCCCTTGAGCACGCCGTTGTCGTCGACCAGCGGCAGCTTCTCGATCTTGTGGCGGCGCAGCAGGTCGATGGCGGCGTCGCCGGAGATCCCGACCTTGCCGGTGACCAGCGGCATCGGCGTCATGACCTCGCGGACCTGACGGCCGCGGTCCATCTCGAAGGCCATATCGCGGTTGGTGACGATGCCCAGCAGCTTGCCGGCCACGTCCGTCACCGGGACGCCGCTGATGCGGAACTTGGCGCACAGCGCGTCGGCCTCGGCGAGCGTGGCGTCGGGGCGGACCGTGATCGGGTCGGTGACCATGCCGGACTCGGAGCGCTTGACCAGGTCGACCTGGTTGGCCTGGTCCTCGATGGACAGGTTGCGGTGCAGGACGCCCGCGCCGCCCTGCCGCGCCATGGCGATGGCCATCCGCGCCTCGGTGACCTTGTCCATGGCCGCCGACAGCAGCGGGATGTTGACCGTGACGTTCCGCGAAACCCGGGAGGCGGTGTTCACCGCGTTCGGCAGCACCTCCGATGCGCCGGGCAGCAGCAGGACATCGTCGTATGTCAGCCCGAGCATGGCGAATTTGGCGGGCATACCCTCGACGTTGTCACTCATGACACCTTCCCCAATGCTCTTGCCTCAGCGCGGACTCCCATGCTAACGGCCTGGAGGAGTGTCCGATTCCACGGTGGATGAGGGGCTCATCACTTGTGGATTTCTACGGTGGAATCGCGCCGCGCCCCGGGGTCGGGTTACTGCTCGGCCAGCGCCCGCAGCCTGCTCAGCGCACGGTGCTGGGCGACGCGTACGGCACCGGGCGACATCCCCAGCATCTGCCCGGTCTCCTCGGCGGTGAGCCCGACGGCGACCCGCAGCAGGACCAGCTCGCGCTGGTTCTCCGGCAGGTTGGCCAGCAGTTTCTTGGCCCACTCGGCATCGCTGCTCAGCAGCGCCCGCTCCTCGGGGCCCAGCGAATCGTCGGGCTGCTCGGGCATCTCGTCGGAGGGCACGGCCGTACTGCCGGGATGCCGCATCGCGGCCCGCTGGAGATCGGCGACCTTGTGCGCGGCGATGGCGAAGACGAACGCCTCGAAGGGCTTTCCGGTGTCGCGGTAGCGCGGCAGCGCGCACAGGACCGCGACGCAGACTTCCTGGGCGAGGTCCTCGACGAAGTGCCGGGCGTCACCCGGCAGCCGCGAGAGCCGGGTACGGCAGTAGCGCAGCGCGAGCGGATGCACATGGGCGAGAAGGTCGTGGGTGGCCCGCTGGTCGCCCTCGACGGCGCGTGCGACGAGATCGCCGATCCCCTGATTCCCGTCATCGCGCATCGGTCCATGGTGCCTTGGGGCCGGACGATCAGTGGCAGCACCCCCGTCGTTGTGCCCCGAACCGTTACGAGCCGTCGTGCTAGCACTCACGTTCCACGCCTCCCCCGTTCGGGTTGTACCCATACCGACCGCGAGCCCCCGCCGGTAGCTTGGCTGCGTGCCGTACGGCGCCGGGCAGGGCTTGTCCGTCATGAGGTCTCTTCTGGCCGAGTGAGAAGCCCCGGCCTCCGCCGGGGAGGAGTCACACCTCAAGGATGCGGCATCCCGTGAGGTTTCGGCGCCGGGCGTCGACGCGGCGGGGTTACGACGGTCGCCACCCGGTCGGCGGGTGAGTGCCGTAACCCCGTTTGCACAGCAGATCGCTACGTCAGATCAGTACGTCAGATCGGTACGTCACGGTCACCACTTCACCGCTGCGTCACCACTGCGGCGTCGGCGCGACCGCGGGTTCAGCGCACCAGTCCCCAGCGGAATCCCAGCGCCACCGCATGGGCGCGGTCCGAGGCGCCGAGCTTCTTGAACAGGCGCCGGGCGTGGGTCTTGACCGTGTCCTCCGACAGGAACAGCTCGCGGCCGATCTCGGCGTTGGAGCGGCCGTGGCTCATGCCTTCCAGGACTTGGATCTCGCGCGCCGTCAGCGTGGGCGCGGCACCCATCTCGGCGGACCGCAGCCGGCGCGGGGCGAGCCGCCAGGTGGGGTCGGCCAGCGCCTGGGTCACCGTGGCCCGCAGCTCGGCGCGCGAGGCGTCCTTGTGCAGATAGCCGCGGGCACCGGCGGCGACCGCGAGCGCGACACCGTCGAGGTCCTCGGCCACCGTGAGCATGATGATCCGGGCGCCGGGGTCGGCGGACAGCAGCCGGCGCACGGTCTCGACACCGCCGAGTCCGGGCATCCGTACGTCCATCAAAATCAGGTCCGAACGATCGGCGCCCCAGCGGCGGAGGACTTCCTCGCCGTTGGCCGCGGTCGTCACACGCTCGACGCCGGGCACGGTCGCAACCGCCCGACGGAGCGCCTCTCGGGCAAGCGGGGAGTCGTCGCAGACGAGGACGGATGTCATGACCGCCCTCCGCAGCTGATGCGCGTCACCTTGAGCCTCCAGGCTGGTACGTATCGTCACCTGTGCGATTGACGGCCCTCGGACACCTGCCCGAGGGCTACCTCTGCCAATCGCCTCCGCACACTCAACGACGGTCACTCGAAAGAGTTACGGCTTCGCTGACCGTATTCAGCACGCTCCGTGAGGAGCCGGATACGCAGACGGCATCAGGGACGACCGGCACCCGCGCGTGCACCCTATGCCCTATTTGGCTCTCTTGCTTCCATTTTTGAGGAGTCTGCGACTAGATTCGCAATGAGTCATATTTACATCTACTTAGACGGTAGATGTACGTTCTGAGCACCGAGCCCGAATCAGCATCGCTTCGAGGGGACAAGCAATGGCAGATTTCTCCCGCCTCCCGGGCCCGAACGCAGACCTCTGGGACTGGCAGCTCCTCGCCGCCTGCCGCGGCGTGGACAGCTCGCTCTTCTTCCACCCGGAAGGTGAGCGCGGAGCGGCCCGCAGCGCGCGTGAGACATCGGCGAAGGAGGTGTGCATGCGCTGCCCGGTGCGGGCCGAGTGTGCGGCGCATGCCCTGGCGGTCCGCGAGCCCTACGGGGTCTGGGGCGGACTGACCGAGGACGAACGCGAGGAGCTCATGGGCCGGGCCCGGCACCGGCTGATCCCCGCGACCTCCATGACCGGCCCGGGCGGTATGAGCGACGTGAACGGCGGCTGACCGTCTGCGGCGCACCCATGACGACGAAACGTTCCTGCACAGAGACACCCCCGCAGAGAGACATTCCCGCAGAGACATTCCCGCACAGGTATGGCGACCCGGACGTGACGTCCGGACCCGACGGCCGAGCCCATGGCCGATCCCGCAACCGGGCCTGAGACCCGGCCCGACACCTTCTTGCGCCTGCGCGCTTCCGGACGGCGCGGCCGCCCCCGCCGCTCGCCCCGCCGTACCGCTCCCCCACCGGCCCGACGGCGCCCGTCCGCCCCCGTCAGCGCCCGTGCCCCGCGGCGTCCGCCAGCTGATCGAGCATCGCGGCGACCGCCGGGACCCGCGCCAGATCCGGCAGGGTGAGCGCGACGATCTCGCGGTGCACGGCCGGCTCCATCCGCAGCGTGGTGGCCCCCTTGGGCCGTACCGACGCCAGGGTCAGCTCGGGCAGCGCCGCAACGCCCAGACCCGCGCCGACCAGGCCGATCACCGCGGGATAGTCGTCCGTCGCGAAGTCGATACGGGGCGTGAAGCCGGCGCTCTCGCAGACCTCGACCAGATGCCGTCGGCAGCGCGGACAGCCCGCGATCCACGGCTCGCCGGCCAGATCGGCGAAGCCCGCCGACGCGGCACCGGCCAGCCGGTGGCCGTCCGGGACCAGCCCCGTCAGCCGGTCCTTGAGGATCGGCCGGACCACCAGGTCGTCCCACTCCGCCCCGGCAGCCGGATCCGCGCCGCGCACCTCCGGGTAGCGGAAGGCCAGCGCGATCTCGCAGTCGCCGTTGCGCAGCATCTCGATCGAGCGGGGCGGTTCGGCCTCGACCAGCGAGACCCGCGTACCGGGGTGCGCGGCCCGCATCTTCGCGAGCGCGGTCGGCACCAGCGTCGAGCTGCCGGACGGGAACGACACCAGCCGCACCCGGCCCGCGCGCAGGCCCGCGATGGCCGCGACCTCCTCCTCGGCGGCGGTCAGCCCCGCCAGGATGCCGGCGGCGTGCCGTACGAGGGCCTCGCCGGCCTGGGTCAGCCGGGTCTCGCGGCCCGTACGGATCAGGAGCGGGGTGCCGGCGGCCTGCTCCAGGGCCTTCATCTGCTGGCTGACGGCGGGCTGGGTGCAGCCGAGCTCGCGGGCCGCGGCGGAGAAGGAGCCGGTGTGGGCCACGGCGCGCAGGACGCGGAGGTGGCGGGCCTCGATCATGGGACCAGTATAAGCGAATCTTGGATAGATGATGAGAAATTGGCCGCAGTCTTTGAGGGGAAGCCCGGTGAAAGGCCCGGTGAAGGGAACGGGGGCGGCTTCCGGGTGTCCGGGCTGTGCGGGGCTGGGACTTGGGGCACTGTCTGTGGGATGGCGGCTGGGGTGGTGGGCCGGGCGACGGCTCGGGTGGCGCCAGGGGTGGCGGCTCGGGAGGTGGTGCGCGGGGACGGGGTGGCGGCTCGGACGGCGCTACGGCCGGCCGGTCGGACGGTGGAAGGGGCGGCGAGGGGGGCCGCGAAGGGGGCGGCGGCTCCGGCGGCGATCGGCACGGCGCGTGCGGCGGCTGCCCGGCGCGCACCACCGCCGGCGCTTCGGTCCGCGCTTCCGCCGGGGGCTTCGGTTGGCGCACCGGATGAGCCGTCCGCGGCGTCAGCGCTTAGCGTGGCAAAGATGAGCAGGCAGCGGCGTAAGGAGCAGGCCATGCAGCTGCTGACGGTGAATCTGGGGCGCCCCGCGCCCACCGCGCATAGGCCGACCGGCGGCACGGGGATCGACAAACGGCCGACCGACGGCCCGGTGACGGTGACCGCCCCGGGGCCGAAGGGCGTCGGGGCCAGCGGGCTCGCGGGCGATGCGGTGGTCAACACGCGCCACCACGGCGGGAACGACCAGGCCGTCTACGCCTACGCCCGCGAGGATCTGGACGGCTGGGAACGGGAACTGGGCCGCGAGCTGCCCAACGGGGCCTTCGGCGAGAACCTCACCACCCGGGGCGTCGAGATCAGCGGCGCCCTGATCGGCGAGCGCTGGCGGGTGGGACCGCGGCTGCTTCTGGAGGTGACCTCGCCGCGGATCCCGTGCCGGACGTTCCAGGAGTGGCTCGGCGAACCGGGCTGGATCAAACGGTTCACCCGGGCCGCGGTGCCCGGCGCGTATCTGCGGGTCCTGGAGCCGGGCGAGATCCGCGCCGGGGATGCCGTCGAGGCGGTGCACCGGCCCGGCCACGCGGTAACGGTCACGCTGATGTTCCAGGCCCTGACGACCCGTCCGGAGCTGCTGCCGCGACTGCTGGAGGCGGGGGCGGCGCTGCACCCGGAGGCGCGGGCCAAGGCGGAGAAGCAGGCGGCCGGGATGCAGGCGGCGCGGACGAGCGGAGCGCACGCGGCGCGGACGAACGGGACGCAGCGCATGGAGGGGGCGAAGCCCGTAGAGAAGCCCGCGTAGGGGGCAGGGCGGGGCCGGGCGGGGCAATCGGTGAAGCCGGTGGGGTGGGCGGGGAGTTGCGGGTCCGTTCGGGGTGGGGGACGGGCGAGCCGGGCCGATAGCGTGCCCGTATGACGACTGCATTGATCACGGGAGCGACGGCGGGCATCGGGGCGGCGTTCGCCCGGCGGCTGGCGGGCGACGGCCACAACGTGGTGCTGGTGGCGCGCGATGAGAAGCGGCTGCGCGAGCAGGCCACCGAACTGCACGACCGGCACGGCATCGAGGCGGAGGTGCTGGTCGCCGATCTGGCGACCGAGGAGGGCATCGGCGCGATCGAGGCGCGGCTCGGCGAGTCGAAGCACCCGGTGGACGTACTGGTGAACAACGCCGGCTTCGGCAACAAGGGCGAGTACCTGGAAGTGCCGATGGCCGACGAGCTGAAGATGCTCAAGGTGCACTGCGAGGCGGTGCTGCGGCTGACGTCGGCGGCGGTGCGCGGGATGCGGGAGCGCCGGCGGGGTGCGGTGGTCAATGTGGCGTCGGTGGCGGCGTTCGTGCCGCGGGGGACGTACGGGGCGAGCAAGGCGTGGGTGGTGCAGTTCACCCAGGGCGCGGCGCGGGATCTGGCGGGCAGCGGGGTGCGGCTGATGGCGCTGTGCCCGGGGTTCGTACGGACCGAGTTCCACCAGCGCGCGGGGATGGGCACGGACAACATCCCCGGGTGGATGTGGCTGGACGCGGACAAGCTCGTGGACGCGGCGATGAAGGACCTGTTGCGGGGGAAGTCGCTGTCGATTCCGGATCCGCGGTACAAGGCGCTGATGGGCGCGGTGAAGCTGGCGCCTCGCGGGGTGCTGGGCGGGCTGTCGTCGCGGACGGGGCGGAAGTACGGGCCGCGCTAGGGGGCTTCTCCGTACGTTTCCGTACGTTTCCGTACGTTGCCGGCTCGGCGCCGTGCACCGACGCTCTGCCTCAGGCGTGCGTTGCCGGGTGCGGCGCCGCTGTTTTTTGTTGTCGCTGCGCGGCTGTTCGGCCGCGGCGCCGGGCCTGCACGGCTTCGCCGCTACGGCCCGGCGCCTCCCGTGGGTGGGGGGTTCAGGGGTAGGTGGGTGCTGGTGCCGTCCTGCCAGGTGATGTGGAGGGTGGTGCCCTTGATGGTCGTGGTGACCAGTTCGCCTACGGGTGCGGGGGCCGGGTCGCCGGTGAGCGAGGCCAGGGCGACGAAGAGGGTGCCCTGCGGGTCTGGTGTGGTGTAGCCCTCCAGGACGGACGTGCGGGTCCGGGGGCCGAACGGGGTGCTGCCGGTGGGGGTTTGGGTGGCCGGTCCGCGGTAGCCGTGGGCGGGGTGGAGCTGGGCGGTGGGGCCGTCGGGGGTGGTGGCCCAGCCGGTCTGGCGTACGGGGGTGCCGGGTGGGGCGCCGGTGACCAGGTGGGCGCGGACTTCGGTGCGGCCGTGGACGGCGGTGGCGGACAGGAGCCGGATGCCGGGGAGCGCGGTGCCGTCGGCCCGGTGGGGGGTCTGCACGGAGGCGGCCCAGTCGGGGCCCGAGCCGTGGGGTGCGGCGGGGCCGCGGGTGGTGGGGCGGCCGTCGAGGAGCAGGGCGAAATGGTTGTCGGCCGGTGCGTCATCGGCCGTCGGGCCGGTGCGGGTGGAGTAGGCGAAGCGGGAGTAGTGCGGATCGCAGGCGGCGAGCGGCGAGTTGCTGCCGTGGTTGTGGAGGCGGACCAGGCCGTCGGAGGCGGTGGAGTGGAGGAGCAGGCCGGTGGGGCCCAGGGGCTTGGCCGTGTCCTGCGTTTCGGCGGGGAGGGGTTCTTCGGTGTCCGTCCAGGCCGGGTGGTCGGGGGGCAGGAGCAGGCCGAGGAATCCCTTGGCCGCCCAGTAGGGGGACGCCGGGCCCGAGTAGCTCTGGAGCATGGGGGCATAGGGGCCGTACCAGCCGAGGGACAGCAGTCCGTTGCCGTCGACGGCGCCCCGGTCGAGGAAATGGCGCAGGGTCCCGGAGGCGAGGCGGCGGGTGGCGCCCGGGGCGAGCGGGGTGTGGCCGGTGAGGGCGCCCAGCCAGGGGGCGGCGGTGGCGGCGAAACGGTAGGTGAGGGAGCGTCCGAAGGGCAGCGGCGCGCCGATGGCGTCGAAGAGGCGGGTGTGGTCGGCCAGATGGGCGCACAGGCGCTCGCCGTACGTGGCCAGCAGGGACGCCTCCGAGGCGAGGTGGGCGTGCAGCACGGGATGGAAATGCAGGGCCCAGGCGTTGTAGTGGTCGAACGCACGGTTGTCGCCGTCGGAGTACCAGCCGTCGCCCAGGTACCAGTCCTCGATGCGGTTCAGCGCGCGGTCGATGGCCTCCTGGGCGCGGAGCGGCTCGATGCCCACGTCCTGGAGGAAGCCGGCGACGGCGAGGCCGAAGAGCCACCAGTTGTTGTCCACGGGGGACGGGGTGAGCGCGGGCAGCAGCCAGTCGGCCAGGCGGGTACGGGCCCGCTGGTCCAGCGTGTCCCAGAGCCAGGGGCGGGTGAGGCGGAGGCCCAGGGCGATGGAGGCGGCTTCCACCCGGGCCTGGCGGATGGCGGGGATGGTCGGCCAGGAGTCGGGATGACCGGTGGTCAGCTCCCGCCCGGCGGTGGGGTTCCGCGGTCCCGCGGTCAAGCCCTCGGCGTAGCGGGGCAGATGGCCCTGCGGATCGCGGCCGTCGCCGCCGGCGACCCGGAGGGCGGCCAGGAGGAACGTGCGGGCGAAGCCTTCGAGACCGTCCGAGCGGGTCCCGGAGCAGCTGGGGCGCGCGCCGGGAAGGACGATCAGCGCGTGCCGCGGGGAGGCGTACGGGACGGTGGCACGCAGCAGCGCGTCGGCCGTGGCCTCCCAGTGGGCACGGGTCCAGCCGGTGTAGGGGCTACGGCGGCGGTCCTCGGGCGGGAGCGGGAAGGGGGCCTGCGCGGCCGGCTGAGGGACCATCATTCACCGCCTGTGTACGGGTACCCGCTGCATCCGTCGCCCCCTCGCATCCCTTTCTACCGAAGACCGCCTCTCCGCGGCGCCAAGGCGCCCTCACCGGTTCTCGACGGTTCCAGGCGGCAGTCGTCGGCGGGGCTACCTCCCCACGAGCCCACGTGACGGCGACACTCGCGCCATGGATCCGACCGCCGACACCCCCGCCCGGCCCACGCTGCTGCTGTCGATGGGTCCCGGTATCGCCGACCAGCTGCTGACCGCCCGTCACCGCACCCGTCTGACGACCCTCGTCCGTACCGATCCCTGTCTCGTCGCGCACGCCCTCGCCCACCCCACCCCCGAGGTCGCCGCCGCGCTCGCCGACGCCGAGGTGCTCCTGACCTGCTGGGGTGCGCCGCCCCTGACCGAACGGGTGCTTGCCGCGGCGCCGCGGCTCCGGGCCGTCGTGCATGCCGCCGGATCGGTCAAACCGCTTGTCACCGACGCCTGTTGGGAGCGCGGTATCGCCGTCGCCTCGGCGGCTTCCGTCAATGCGCTGCCCGTGGCCGAATACGCCCTCGCCGCGATTCTCTTCGCCAACAAGCGTGTGCTGTATGCCGCACACCGCTATCGCACCTCGCGCGCCCGGTACGACTGGCAGCGCGAGATGACCGGCGCCGGTAATTACGGCCGCACCGTCGGCGTCGTCGGGGCGTCGCGGATCGGCCGGCGTCTCATCGAGCTGCTGCGGCCGTTCGACCTGCGGGTTCTGTTGCACGATCCGTACGTCGACGCGGCCGGGGCCGACCGGCTGGGCGCGACGGCGGTGTCCCTCGACACCCTCTGCGCCGACAGCGGCATCGTCACCGTGCACGCCCCGCAGTTGCACGCCACCCGCCATCTGGTCGGCGCGCGCGAGCTGGCCCTGATGCCGGACGGTGCCACCCTGATCAATACCGCCCGCGGCTCCCTGGTCGATGAAACGGCCCTGCTTCCCGAGCTGCTGTCCGGGCGCCTCCATGCGGTCCTGGATGTCACGGACCCCGAACTCCCGCCTGCCGACTCCCCGTTGTACGACCTCCCGAACGTCCTGCTCACCCCGCATATCGCCGGTTCGCTGGGCGGCGAACTGCACCGCCTGGCCGACTGGGCGCTGGACGAGGTGGCGCGGTTCGCGGCCGGTCTGCCGTTCGCGGACCCGGTGCATCCGACGGCTCAGGACCGCTCCGCCTGATCACAGAGCGCCTGATCACAGAGAAGAGGAACGCCTGGAAGGGGGCATTCCTCACTAAAATGGACGTGTCCCACCCAGTCCGGGAGGCGCCATGAAATTCGTACAGATAATCGACTACAAGACCGAGCGGCCCGACGGCATGAACACCCTCATGGACAAGTGGGTCGAGCAGACCAAGGGCAAACGGACCGCCACCCACAGCCTCGTCGGGCAGGACCGGACCGATGCGTCGCACTACGTCGAGATCGTCGAATTCCCCTCGCACGAAGAGGCGATGAAGAACTCCCACCTCCCGGAGACCGACCGGCTCTTCCAGGAGATGGTGGCGCTCTGCGACGGGATGCCGTCCTTCACCGACCTCGATGTCGTCCGGGACGAACAGTTGAACACCGCAACCGCCCGCCGGGTCTTCGAAGAGATCTGCGTCGCGGGCGATCTCGACATCGTCGGCCAGGTGTACGCGCCCGACTACCGGGACCACGACGTGCTGAAGGAGGCGGAGACCGTGACCGGTTCCGACGTCATCCGCGAGGACGTCACCCACTGGCGCGCCGCCTTCGACTTCGCCTTCACCCTCCATGACCAGATCGCCCAGGGCGACGATGTCGTCACCCGGTGGACCTGGACCGGTCTGCACAAGGGCGCGTTCCTGGGCGTCCAGCCGACCGGCAAGCAGTGCACCATGACCGGGACCACGACCTTCCGGTTCCGTGACGGAAAGATCCAGGAAGGCTGGTGGCACTACGACGCCGTGGGCCTGATGCGGCAGCTGGGCGTGATCTGACCCGGGCCTTCACCCGAGCCCGCGCAAAGCAAGGGCCCCTGTCCCCGCCGCTGACGAGCGGGGACAGGGGCCTGCCGCCGGCCGCCGGCCGGCTGCACAGCTGTGCGTCAGTGCGCGTGACCGTGGCCGTGACCGGCCTCGGCCTCTTCCTCTTCCTTCTTCTCGACGACCAGGGTCTCGGTCGTCAGGAGCAGGGAGGCGATGGAGGCGGCGTTCTCCAGGGCGGAGCGGGTGACCTTGACCGGGTCGATGACGCCGGCCTTGACCAGGTCGCCGTACTCGCCGGTGGCGGCGTTGAAGCCCTGGCCCTTGTCCTGCTCGGCGACCTTGGCGGTGATCACGTAGCCCTCGAGGCCCGCGTTCTCGGCGATCCAGCGCAGCGGCTCGACGGCGGCGCGACGGACGACGGCGACACCGGTGGCCTCGTCGCCCTCCTTGCCGAGGTTGCCGTCCAGCACCTTCACGGCGTGGACGAGCGCGGAGCCACCACCGGAGACGATGCCCTCCTCGACCGCGGCGCGGGTCGCGGAGATGGCGTCCTCCAGACGGTGCTTCTTCTCCTTGAGCTCGACCTCGGTGGCCGCGCCGACGCGGATGACGCAGACGCCGCCGGCGAGCTTGGCCAGGCGCTCCTGGAGCTTCTCGCGGTCCCAGTCCGAGTCGGTGGTCTCGATCTCGGCCTTGATCTGGGCGACGCGGCCCTCGACGTCGGCGCTGTTGCCGCCGCCGTCGACGATGGTGGTGTCGTCCTTGGTGACGGTCACGCGGCGGGCGGTGCCCAGCACGTCCAGACCGGCCTGGTCGAGCTTGAGGCCGACCTCCTCGGCGATGACGGTGGCACCGGTGAGGGTGGCCATGTCGCCGAGCATCGCCTTGCGGCGGTCACCGAAGCCGGGGGCCTTGACGGCCACCGCGTTGAAGGTGCCGCGGATCTTGTTGACGACGAGGGTGGACAGGGCCTCGCCCTCGACGTCCTCGGCGATGATCAGCAGCGGCTTGGAGCCACCGGCCTGGATGACCTTCTCCAGCAGCGGCAGCAGGTCCTGGATGGAGGCGATCTTGCCCTGGTGGATGAGGATGTAGGGGTCCTCGAGGACGGCCTCCATGCGCTCCTGGTCGGTGACCATGTAGGGCGACAGGTAACCCTTGTCGAAGGCCATGCCCTCGGTGAAGTCCAGCTCCAGACCGAAGGTGTTGGACTCCTCGACGGTGATGACACCGTCCTTGCCGACCTTGTCCATCGCCTCGGCGATCAGCTCGCCGACCTGCTTGTCCTGCGCGGAGAGCGCGGCCACGGCGGCGATGTCGGACTTGTCGTCGATCGGGCGGGCGGTGGCCAGCAGCTCGTCGGAGACAGCCTTGACCGCCGCGTCGATGCCCTTCTTCAGGGCGGCCGGGGAGGCACCCGCGGCGACGTTGCGCAGGCCCTCGCGGACCAGCGCCTGGGCCAGCACGGTGGCGGTGGTGGTGCCGTCACCCGCGATGTCGTTGGTCTTGGTCGCCACCTCCTTGACGAGCTGGGCGCCCAGGTTCTCGTACGGGTCCTCGACCTCGACCTCGCGGGCGATGGTGACACCGTCGTTGGTGATGGTCGGGGCACCGAACTTCTTGTCGATGACGACGTTGCGGCCCTTGGGGCCGATCGTCACCTTGACCGTGTCGGCCAGCTTGTTGACGCCGCGCTCAAGGGCGCGACGGGCGTCCTCGTCGAACTTCAGAATCTTCGCCATGAGTTGCTCTAAGTCCTCTCGTCGCGATCGTCGGCCTCGCCGCCGGGACCGCTATCGCTCATGTCGCTCATACGAACTGCGCCCCTGCCCCGGTCGGTGAGAACGCGGGAACCAGGGGCGCAGATCAAGGCAAAACTCGGTGAATTACTTCTCGATGACCGCGAGCACGTCGCGGGCCGAGAGGACGAGGTACTCGTCGCCGTTGTACTTCACCTCGGTGCCGCCGTACTTGCTGTAGAGAACGACGTCACCGACCTTGACGTCGAGCGGCAGGCGCTCGCCGTTCTCGAAGCGGCCCGGGCCCACGGCGAGGACGGCGCCCTCCTGGGGCTTCTCCTTCGCGGTGTCCGGGATGACCAGGCCCGAAGCCGTGGTCTGCTCGGCGTCGAGCGGCTGGACCACGATGCGGTCCTCAAGCGGCTTGATGGCAACCTTGGAGCTGGCGGTCGTCACGATCCGACCTCCCCCTTCGGAGATCTCACGGGGTTAACTGTCTGAGGTGGCGACCAGGTGGATCCGTCGTCGCGGGTGCCGGACCTGCCCGTCGCGCGTAGTTGGCACTCCCCGGTGGAGAGTGCCAACGCTGACACTATGACGCGGTTAGCACTCGGTCAAGCGGAGTGCCAATCGGGGTCCCGGCCTGTCGCCCGGGCAGGGCGAATACCGGCCGCGGGGTGCAGGAATTCGGACACACCTCTCGCATCGGTGGCAACCGTACGCACCGCACCCACGTCTTTTCCCGGGACTGCCGAACCGGATCCGGCCCTGCCGCCAGGGCCCGCGACTGCATGCCGGACGATGTAGACCGACGACGTACCCCCCTTCCCCGAGGTCTCCAGGACCAGGGCAGACCCCACAGCGGAGGACTCGCGTGCGCGGACCGACCAGCGCTTTCCGGGCTGTCCGGAGAAGGGAGAGCGACGTCGAGAGCACCATGACCTTCGCCGCTCTCGCCCAGGCTCCGGACCGCCGCCGGACCGAGGCCTGGCTGCTCGCCCTCGTCGTGCTGATCGCCGTCTTCGGCTACGCCTACGCCGGCCTGTCGATGACCGGCCGGCTCCCGTCCGGCCTGCCCCTCTTCACCGTCGCGATGCTCTCGGTCGCCTGGCTGCCGCACCTGGTGCTGCGCCGCTTCGCGCCCCGCGCCGACCCGCTGCTCCTGCCGCTGACGACGCTGCTGACCGGGCTCGGGCTGGTACTGCTGAGCCGCCTGGACATCACCTACAAGGCGCACCCCGGGCTCCAGACACCGCCGGCGGCCACCGGCCAGCTGGTGTGGACCGGGATCGGGGTGGCGGCCTGCACGGGAGTGCTGGTCCTGCTGCGCGACTACCGGCGGCTCCAGCGCTACCTCTATCTGACGATGGCGGTCGCCCTGGTGCTGCTGATGGCCCCGGCCTTCTCCCACGGCGACACCTACGGCGCCAAGCGCTGGATCTTCATCGGGCCGCTCTCGCTCCAGCCCGGCGAATTCGTCAAGATCGCGATAGCCGTCTTCTTCGCCGGCTACCTGACGCTCAACCGCAACGCCCTGGCGCTGACCGGCCGTCGCGTCCTGGGCATGCGGCTGCCCCCGGGGCGGCAGCTCGGGCCGATCTTCACCATCTGGGCCATCAGCCTCATGGTGCTGATCTTCGAACGGGACCTGGGCACCTCGCTGATCTTCTTCGGGGTGTTCGTGATCATGCTGTACGTGGCGACCGAGCGCACCAGCTGGGTGGTCTGCGGCCTGCTGATGGCCGTGGTCGGCGCGGGGGCCGTCGGCTCGCTCGAACCGCATGTGCACGGGCGGGTCACCGCCTGGCTGGACCCCATGGCCGCCTTCACCCCCGAGGGAATGAAGGCCGGACTGTCGCAGCAGCTGGGTGAGGCGCTCTTCAGCTTCGGCACCGGGGGCGTCGGCGGCACCGGGCTGGGCCAGGGCCATCCCGAACTGATCCGCTTCGCCGCCAACAGCGACTTCATCCTCACCACCGTCGGCGAGGAGCTGGGCCTGGCCGGGTTGATGGCCGTCCTGATGCTCTACGTACTGCTCGCCCAGCGCGGGCTGCGGGTGGCCCTGTCCTCCCGCGACCCCTTCGGCAAGCTGCTGGCCGTCGGGCTCGCCAGCGCGCTGATGCTCCAGGTCTTCGTCGTCTCCGGCGGCGTCACCGGCCTGATCCCGCTCACCGGCAAGGCGTTGCCCTTCCTCGCCAAGGGAGGCTCGTCGCTCGTCGCGAACTGGGTGATGGTCGGGCTGCTGCTGCGCATCAGCGACACCGCCCAGCGCCGCCGCGAGCCGGAGGGGCCGCGGCCGCGCCGGGCGGACCGCCTGGCGCCTCAGACGTAGTCCTCCAGCCGCCCGACGGCGAAGCCCTGGTCATGGGCGGTGCGCAGGGCGCGCAGCGCGGCCGCCGCCAGCAGCGGCCGGTGCTCACCGGGGTGGACGTCGATGCGGAGCAGGACGATGTCGCCGGGGTGCAGCCGGTGGTCGTGTTCGCGGTAGGCGACCTTGCCGGGGGACGCCTCCTCGTTCCACAGCGGTACGACCTTGGCGCCGCAGGCGGCCGCCATCTTCAGGGTGTCGCGGCTGTAGGCGCCGAACGGCGGCCGGAACAGGCGCGGCCGCTCCCTGCCGTTGCCCCGCAGCGCGTCCTGCAAGCGGCAGATCGCGGTGCGCTGCTCGGCGGGGCGCAGGTGGTCCAGCGGATGCCCGTGCGAGGTGGTCAACGCCGTGAAGGGCACGTCGAGTTCCCGCATCACCCGGACGAACGCGGAGTCCTTGGCGGCGCCGTCGTCGACCGTCAGGAACACCACCTTGGCGCGGGTCGGCACCCGGGTGATCACCGCGGGCAGGCCCTCCCCGTCGCCTCGGGCCAGCTTCGGCTCGGTCCTCAGGAACGGTTTGAAGGCCGGCGGCCGCGGTTCGCTGAACGGCGCCCCGGGCAGCCCGTAGTGCTGCGCCGCCGTCACCTGCCGCACATGGGAGTCGACCATCCTGCGGGCCTGGGAGTGCAGTGCGCGGGCGTCGGGCGCGACGACGACGGGACCGGCCGGCACGTTGTCCAGCAGGTCCTCGCCGTGCACGCCGCAGCCGGCGGCCAGCATTCCGAGTACGGAGAGGGCCGCCAGGCCCCGAGCCCTGGCGGCGGCCCCCGTGGCCGCACCCTCGTCCGTACCCGCGTGCACGGCGGTGCCGCGCACCGCACCGGTTCGGAAAAATCTGACAATCTGCATAAACCGGATCTTGGCATCGGATCGACGCCATAGGGCGGCGACACAACCCACCACGCCGGAGCGGTCAGCCGACTGGCCCACAATGGGGCAGGTGACCGACCTCGACACCTTCTCCGCACTGCTCGCCCCCGAGGGGCAGGAGCTGCTGACCGCCCTGCGCGACCACGACCCGGCCGACGACCTGACCGTCGCGACCCGGCTGCGCCGCAGCCACCCCGCGCCCCTGGTGTCCGCCGCGCTCGGCCAGGCGCGGCTGCGACAGCGCGCGGCGGCGAAGTTCGGGGACGACGCCCGGCGGATGTACTTCACGCCGAACGGGGTCGAGCAGTCCACCCGCGCCACGGTGGCCGCCCACCGCGCCGCCCGGCTCGCCGCCCTCGGCGTCCGTACGCTGGCCGACCTGTGCTCCGGCATCGGCGGCGACGCCCTCGCCCTGGCCCGCGCCGGGATCTCCGTCCTCGCCGTCGACCGCGACCCCCTGGCCTGCGCCGCCGCCCGCGCCAACGCCGAGGCCCTGGGGCTGGCCGACCGGATCGAGGTGCGCTGCGCGGATGTGACGGAGGTGGACACCGCCGGATACGACGCGGTGTTCGTCGACCCGGCGCGGCGGAGCAAGGCCCGCGGCGGCCGGATTTTCGACCCCGAGGCGTATTCCCCGCCGCTCTCCTGGGCGATCGAGGCGGCCCGTACGGCTCCCTACGCCGCGCTGAAGATCGCCCCCGGCGTCCCGCACGAGGCGCTCCCGGACGACGCCGAGACGGAGTGGATCTCCGACGGCGGCGACGTCAAGGAGGCGGTGGTCTGGTTCGGCCGCGGCACCCGCCCCGGCGGCCGCCGCGCCACCCTCCTGCCCGGCGGCGCCACCCTGCTGGGCGCCGGCCTGCCCGACCCGCCCACCCGTCGCCCGACCACCACCCCGGCCGGAGGTGCTTCGCACCGCCCCCCTGTTGGCCCCGTCGGCCGCTATCTGTACGAGCCGGACGGCGCCGTCATCCGGGCCCACCTGGTGGCCGACGTGGCGCAGCAGGTCGGCGGCCGCCTGATCGACCCGACCATCGCGTACATCACGGCCGACGAGCTGACGCCGACGCCGTACGCCACCGCTTACGAGATCACCGACGTCCTCCCCTTCAACGTCAAGAAGCTGCGCGCCCTGCTGCGCGAACGCGAGGTCGGCATCGCGGTGATCAAGAAGCGGGGGTCGGCGGTGTCACCGGAGGAGCTGCGCAAGAAGCTGAAGCTCGGCGGCGGCACGCGGTCCTGCACGATCTTCCTGACCCGGGCCGCGGGCGCACCCACGATGCTGCTGGGGCACCCGGCCGGGGACGGTCAGGAGTAGAGGTTCTGCTTGCTCAGCTCGTGCACATGGTCATGGGTGTGACCGTGCCCATGGGCATGACCCTCCCCCGGCACATGCGTCTCCGTGACCGGCAACGACGAATCCGCCGACAGCCCCCAGTCCGAGGACGGCCGGTTGCGGGCCACCATCTCTGCGCCCAGGGCCGCGACCATCGCACCGTTGTCGGTGCACAGCTTGGGGCGCGGGACCCGCAGGGTGATGCCGGCGGCCTCGCAGCGGTGCTGGGCCAGGGCGCGCAGGCGGGAGTTGGCGGCGACGCCGCCGCCGATCATCAGGTGGTCGACGCCGTGGTCCTTGCAGGCCCGTACGGCTTTACGGGTCAGCACGTCCACCACGGCCTCCTGGAAGGACGCCGAGACATCCGCCACCGGGACGTCCTCGCCGGCCGATCGCTTGGCCTCGATCCAGCGGGCGACCGCGGTCTTCAGGCCGGAGAAGGAGAAGTCGTAGACCGGGTCGCGGGGGCCGGTCAGCCCGCGCGGGAAGCGGATGGCGTCCGGGTCGCCCTCGCGGGCGTAGCGGTCGATGACCGGGCCGCCGGGGAAGCCGAGCTGGAGGACCCGCGCGATCTTGTCGAACGCCTCGCCGGCCGCGTCGTCGATGGTCGAGCCCAGCGGGCGGACGTCCGAGGTGATGTCGGGGGCCAGCAGGAGCGAGGAGTGGCCGCCGGAGACCAGCAGGGCCATGGTCGGCTCCGGCAGCGCGCCGTGTTCGAGCTGGTCGACGCAGATGTGCGAGGCCAGGTGGTTGACGCCGTAGAGCGGCTTGCCCAGGGCGTAGGCGTACGCCTTGGCGGCCGAGACGCCGACCAGCAGCGCGCCCGCGAGGCCGGGGCCCGCGGTGACCGCGATGCCGTCGAGGTCGCTCGCCGCCACCCCGGCGTCCTTCAGGGCCCGTTGGATGGTGGGGACCATCGCCTCCAGATGCGCCCGCGAGGCCACCTCGGGGACGACGCCGCCGAAGCGGGCGTGTTCGTCGACGCTGGAGGCGACCGCGTCGGCCAGCAGGGTGTGGCCTCGGACGATGCCGACTCCGGTCTCGTCGCAGGAGGTCTCGATGCCGAGGACGAGCGGTTCGTCAGCCATGGGTCGGGTTTCCTTGGGTTCCGTGTGCGGGATCTGCGGGGGGTGCGGTCGACTCGGCGGCCGCGGGTATCAGGCGCATGACCAGGGCGTCGACGTTGCCCGGCTGGTAGTAGCCGCGCCGGAAGCCGATCGGCTCGAAGCCGAAACGCTCGTAGAGGCGCTGTGCGCGGAGGTTGTCCACCCGTACCTCCAGCAGCACCTCGCGGCACTCGAAGGCGGTGGCGGCCGAGAGCAGGGCGGTCAGCAGGCGGGCGCCGAGGCCGGTGCCCCACTGGTCGCGGGCGGTGGCGATGGTCTGGATGTCGCCGGTGCCGTCGATGGCGCACAGGCCGCCGTAGCCGACGAGGCGGCCGGCCAGTTCGGCGACGAGGTAGCGACGGGTGGCGGCCGCGCCGCGCGCATGGGCCAGCTCCGACCAGAACATCCCCTCCGACCACGCGTCCTCGGGGAACAGGTCGAGCTCCAGCGCCAGCACCGGTTCGATGTCCCACCAGCGCATCTCGCGCAGAACGGGGCCAGTCACTTGGGGGTGACCACCTTGTAGTTGGCGGGGACCTGGGCGTCGGGACGGCGCAGATACAGCGGCCGGTCGGGCAGGAACTCCTCGCCCGCCGCGAGCTTTTCGGCGGCGAGGGAGGCGAGCGCGGCCGCGGATTGGTGCTCGGGGCCCTCGCGCCGTACGCCGGTGAAGACCTCGTCGTAGAGCAGGGCGCCCGCGCCCACGGCCGGCACCCCGGCCACCTGGTCGGCGATATCGGCGGGGCGGTCCACGGCGGGCTCGGTCACCCGCGTGCGGGCGTTGGCGTATCTCGCCCAGTAGACCTCCTTGCGGCGGGCATCCGTCGCCACCACGAAGGGCTCCTCCAGTCCGGAGGCGTGGGCGATGCCGTCGAGCGAGCACAGGCCGTGCACGGGGACGCCGAGGACGGACCCGAAGGTCGCGGCCGTGACCAGGCCGACGCGCAGGCCCGTGTACGGGCCGGGCCCGACGCCGACCACGATGTCGCTGACCGCGTCGAGCTTCCGGCCGGCCTGGGCCAGCACCGCATCGACGGCGGGCAGCAGCAGCTCGCCGTGCCGGCGGGCGTCGACCTGGCGGGACTCGGCCAGCACACGGGAGCCGTCGTGCAGGGCGACGGTGACGGCGGGGGTGGCGGTGTCAAGAGCAAGCAGCAGCACGCCTTAAGCCTACGGCGCGGCCGGAGGGGCCCGGTGCGTCGGCCGGAGCCGCCCCTTGCGGTGCTACCGTCGGCCCGTACGTATGCCCGGCGGCTGGAAAGGTGGCACAGCGGTGCCCGCTAAGAGCAGCACGATCGTCACCGCTCTGACCGTGGCCGCCCTGGCCGCGGTCGGCTTCCTCGGCTACCAGGCCGATGCGTCCGCCCCGGACCACCTCGCGGCCCGCGGCGAGAGCACGGGCGCCGGGCACTCCGCGCAGCACGGCCGCTCCGCGAAGAAGGACCGCACCCCGCACCCCGCCGCGATCCCGGCCGCGTCCGGCACCGGCCAGCGGGTGGTCTACTCCCTGGGCGCCAGGCGGGTGTGGCTGGTGGACGCGCACGGCAAGGCGCTGCGGACGTACCAGGTCACGCCCAGCACGGTCAGCCCGGCGGCCGGGAGCTACCGGGTCACCCAGCGCTCGGTGAGCCTGACCGGCTCGGACGGTCTCGCCATCGAGCATGTGGTGCTGTTCGCCAAGACCGACGGCGTGGTGATCGGCTTCAGCGCGGCGGTCGACGGCACCGTCCCGAAGCCGTCACCGACCAAGCGGACCGGCGGGGTGCGGGAGTACCGGGCCGACGGCAAGGCGATGTGGGACTTCGCACTGATCGGCACGAAGGTCGTCGTGGTCGCCTGAGGGCCTCACGTGACGGGCTGACCTGAGGGGCCGAGGGGGCTCCCGGCGCGTCGTCCGGCCGTCGTACGACTTCGCCCCTATGGGCTATGCGGCGTCGCGGCCCTTGGTGGACGCGGGGCCTTCCGGCTCGGGCTGCCGGTCCGTACGGCTCTGCGCCGCGGCATCGGGCGGTGTGGAGACGGCGCTGGCCGCGGCGCACGCCGCCAGCAGCTGGTTCATCGTCGGCGGCTGCTCGGGCGCCGCGCGGTCGGCGCGCCGGTCCGCCGGAACGGGGACGCCCCCGCGCCCGTCAGGCATGGGGGAAGGCTGATGGGCCGACATGGACGCCTCCCGGGCTTCTGGAACAAGCGGCGGCCCGGCCGGCAACTTAGGCTGACCTAACCGGGACTCTCCCCACCCATGTGACCACGCGCGGTACCACCGGCGCAACATCATGCCGACGCCTTGTCGGAAACTACGGGCAACGGGGTGCGCTACGGGGTGACGGGCGTGCGCCACGGGCCGGAGCGGGTGTGCGGGACCGGACGGCCGGGCGTCAGCCGTTCTCCAGGCGACCCAGGCCCGCATCCGCCCAGCGCGGCCCGATCCCGGTGACCGTCACCTCGCGCACATCGTCCACCTCGGCCTCCGGGGGCGCGTCGAGGGCCGGCCCGTCGGCGCCCACCGTGCGCCCGATCACGACATGCAGCCGGTCCTCGGACAGGTCCTCGACCTTGCCGTCGCCCCACTCCACGACCACCACCGACTCCGGCAGCGAGACATCGAGGTCCAGGTCCTCCATCTCGTCGAGGCCGCCGCCCAGGCGGTAGGCGTCGACGTGCACCAGGGCGGGCCCGCCGGTCAGCGAGGGGTGCACGCGGGCGATGACGAAGGTGGGCGAGGTCACCGCGCCGCGAACGCCCAGGCCCTCGCCCAGGCCGCGGGTCAGCGTCGTCTTGCCCGCGCCCAGCTCACCGCTGAGCAGCACCAGATCGCCGGGGCGCAGCAAGGAGGCCAGTCTGCGGCCCAACTCCTGCATCTGGTCGGGGGACTTGACGGTGACATGGGCAATCGCTCCGGTGGTGCTCATGCCGCAAATGGTACGGCCCGGACGCGCCCGGGTCGCCGACCCCGCTCCCGGGCCCGTCTCTCAGGCCCGGGCCGAGCGCGAGCCGCGGGCCGCGGCGCTGGCCCGTTCCACCAGCGACACCAGCTGGTCGTTGACCAGCTCGGGCCGCTCCAGCATCACCAGATGCCCGGCGCCGGGAACCTCCAGATGTTCGGCGTGCGGCAGCAGCTCGGCGATGGTGCGGCTGTGGTCGGCGGGGGTGATCAGATCCCGCTCCCCGGCGAGCACCAGCGCCGGTTTGGTGTCGTAGGACACCACCGCATCGGTTTTGTCGTGAACGGCGAAGGCCGGATAGAACTCGGCGACCACATCGATCGGGGTCGCCTCGATCAGCCGCTCGGCGAACCGTGCGACCCCGGGGTCCACCTGCTCGGGCGTCCCGAACGAATACCGCTTGATCAGCCCGGCGAACAGATCGGCGGTGGCCCGCCGCCCCCGCTCGACGATGTCGCTCTGCGAGCCCAGCGCCTTGAGCAGGCCCGGGGCCAGGGCGTGGAACGCCTTCACGCCCATCGACGGCAGCCCGTAGGACACCTCGCTCAGCCGGCCCGCCGAGGTGCCGATCAGCGCCACCCCGGCCACCCGCTCCGCGACGAACTCGGGGAACTGGTCGGCCAGCGCCATCACCGTCATGCCGCCCATGGAGTGCCCGACCAGCACGATCGGCCCCTCGGGCACCGCGGTGTCCAGCACCGCCTTCAGATCCCGGCCCAGCAGATCGATGGTGACCGGATCCGTACCGTCGATCTGGCCGTGGCCGCGCGCCGAGCGGCCGTGGCTGCGCTGGTCCCAGTGGACGGTGCGGACGATGCCGCGCAGCGCGGCGCGCTGGAAGTGCCAGGAGTCCTGGGTCAGGCAGTAGCCGTGGCTGAAGACGACGGTCGGGGCCACCGCGCGGCGGCCCAGCGCCGTCAGCAGTCTTTTGCGGACGCCCTGCGTGCCCGCTCCGGCCGGTACGGCGCGGGTGTCGTCCTTGCCGTTCTTCGCGCCCTTGGCGCCCTTGCCGTTCTTCGCGTTCTTGGCGTTCTTGGCCGGCTTGCCGCCGTTGCCCGTCGCGCCCGGCAGCTCGCCCGGCTCGTCCACCTCGTAGTACAGCTCGGTGCCGTCCTCGGCGACCGCCGCGCCCGGGGTGCCGCGCAGGGTGCCGTACGGGCCCTCGGCGTCCAGCGCCAGCCGGGCCCGCCGCCGCATCCCGCGGCCCACCGTCAGCCGCTCTATCGCCACCCCGGCCGCCGCACCCGCCGCGATCACGCCGATCGCGGCGCCCGCGATGCCCGCGTGCCGCCCGGCCCGCGCCCAGTTGCCCACCGAATCGGCCGCCGTCTCCAGCGCCTTGGCGGCCACGTCCTGGCCGTCGTTCATACCGCACCCCCCGTACCCTTCGGATCCCCTTCGGTATCGGTGTCCACGGCACATGTATCCATGCCGGCCGCATCCATGTCAGGCGTATGCCGCACAGACGCCTGCGCGACCGGCATATTCACGTCACCGGCGCGCCGCGCGCCACCGGCGTCCGCACCCGGGCCGTCCGGGGCGTCGGTGTCCACATACAGCCGCGGCACCCGCGAGCCGATCCTGGTGACGATCTCGTAGCCGATGGTGCCGGCCGCGCGGGCCCAGTCCTCGGCGATCGGCTCGCCGCGGTCGCCCGGCCCGAACAGCACCGCCGTATCGCCCGGCTCGGCGACGTCCCCGTCCAGATCGACCACGAACTGGTCCATCGCCACCCGTCCGGCGACGGTGCGCCGCTTGCCCGCCACCAGCACCGGGCCGGTGCCGGAGGCGTGCCGCGGGATGCCGTCGGCATAGCCGAGCGGGACCAGCGCGAGGGTGGTGTCACCGGGGGTCGTGTAGTGGTGCCCGTAGGAGACGCCGTGGCCGCCCGGGGCGCGTTTGACCGACGCCAGCGACGCCTCCAGGGTCATCGCGGGGCGCAGCCCGAAGTCCTGGGGTGTGCCCAGGTCGGCGTTGGGCGAGACGCCGTAGATGCCGATTCCGGCGCGCACCAGGTCGTAGTGCGACTCGGGGAGGGTCAGCAGCGCCGGGGTGTTGGCCAGATGCCGTACCTCGGGGCGCAGCCCGGCGGCCTCGGCGACGGCCAGCGCGTCCTGGAAGGCGGCCAGCTGGAGCGCGATCGAGGGATGGCCGGGCTCATCGGCGCAGGCGAAGTGGGACCACACCCCGGTGATCCTGACGGCGCCGTCGGCCTCGGCCTTGGCGGCCGCCGCGGTCAGCTCGGGCCAGTCGGCGGGCTGGCAGCCGTTGCGGCCCAGCCCGCTGTCGGTCTTGAGCTGGACCCGGGCCGTACGGCCGCAGGCGCGGGCCGCCTCGGTGACCTCGCGCAGCGCCCACAGACCGCTGACCGTCACATCGATGTCCTGCTCGATGGCACGGGCCCACGGGCCGCCCGGTGTCCACAGCCAGCACAGCAGCCGGCCGGTGTCACCGGCCGCGCGCAGCGCGAACGCCTCCTCGGGCAGGGCGGTGCCCAGCCAGGCCGCTCCCGCTTCGCGGGCGGCGCGGGCACAGGGCACCGCGCCGTGTCCGTAGCCGTCGGACTTGACGACGGCCATCAGCTCTGCACCGGGTGCGCGGCCTCGCAGCGTACGCACATTCGACCGCACGGCGGCGAGGTCGATCACGGCGCGGGCCCGCTTCGCTGTCTCGTTCATCCCCCTCAGTGTCGCAGGCGGGCCCGCGCCGTCCCGGGCCACCGGCACGAAAAGGCGCGTCACCCGGGCCTCACACGCCGGTCTTGTGGCCCCAGACGTACACCAGGTCGTTCCTGTCGAGCAGTCCCCACAGCTTCTCCGAGTCCTCGAACTGGAGGTTGATGCAGCCGTGCGAGCCGGCGCCCGCATAGACGTCGTCGTAGACCCCGTGCAGCGCCTCCCCGCCGTCGAAGAACTGCGCGAACGGCATCGGCGTGTGGTAGAGCGACGACATGTGGTTCTTGTGGCGCCAGTAGATCCGGTACGTGCCGTTACGGGTGTCCATCTGCGGCCGGCCGGAACGCACGGCCACCGGGCGGAAGACCACCTCGCCGTCCTGCTGCACCCACAGGAGCTGCCGGTTGAGGTCCACGCAGACCACCCGCACGGTGCGCTCCGGGCACCGCTGGTCGTGGTTGGGGTCCTTCTGGGCCCGGAGCAGCCGCACCACGGCGCCGGTGACCGGCCCGGCGAAGCCGGTCGCCGGCTCGATCTGGTGGGCCCGCTGGAAGGAACGGATCGCCTGGCAGTCCTCGGGGGACTGCACTCCGTCCGGCTCCCGCTCCAGGAACTCCTCGACCGCCTTCTGGGCGGGCCCGGTCGAGGGGCTGCACTTCACCTTCGCACCGCCCTCGCCCTGCACCTCGGACCGGGGCACCAGCTCGATGTGCCGTACGGGGCCGAGCGGCCGGTCCGGCTCGGGCTCCTGGGGCATACGGCCGCGCGGGATGTTCGGCGGCAGGGCGCGGTCGGGCAGCTTCTGCTGCTCCTGCTGTTGCTGGTAGGGGTCGCGTTGCGGGAGGCCGGGGACCAGCCCGGAGGCGTCGTCGGCGGGCGGGTGCGGCCGGGGCGTGGTGGCGTGCGGCTGCGGCAGGGGCTGTGCGTCGGCGGCGGCCGCCCGCGCGAAGCTCATACGGGACAGCGGCCGCGCGGCGGCCCGGCCCCGGGACGGCGGGAGGGCGACGGCCTGCGCCCCGGAGGCGGCCAGACGCGCCACGGACCGGCCGACGTCGGCCGGATGCACTACGGGAGTCGGGCGCGCGGCGGCCGCGGGCACGGCGACAAACGTGAGCAGCGAGGCGCCGACCAGCAGCGCCGGGAGGGTGCGGTTCATGCACTCACCCATCCCGTGAGCCGACGCCCGCACCGCCCGCCGCCCGGCAGGTTCGCCCTGGTGGCCCGTGGCGTTCCCCCGCCGGGCGTAACGGGCGCCGCTTTCCGTCCCGCACGTCCCGCTGTCAGTCCCACACGTCCCGCCACGCCTCCCCCAGGTGGTCGGCCACCTCCATGGCCAGGATCGGCGCGCCCGTCGGGCCGGCGGCGCGGCGGGCGGCCAGCCCGTGCAGATACGCCCCCACGGAACCCGCGTCCAGCGGCGGCAGCCCCGCGGCCAGCAGCGATCCGGTCACCCCGGACAGCACATCGCCGCTGCCCGCCGTGGCGAGCCAGCCGGTCCCGGTCGGGTTGACCCGTACGGGGCCCGAGGCGCCCGCCACCAGGGTCGTCGAGCCCTTGAGCAGCACCGTCGCCCCATAGCGCGCGGCCAGCTCCCGTACGGAGCGCAGCCGGGCCGCCTCGATCTGCTCGCGACCGCATCCGAGCAGGGCGGCGGCCTCCCCGGCGTGCGGGGTCAGCAGGGTGCCGGCGCCGCGGCGGCGTACCCGCTCCGGCGTCAGGAACCGCAGTCCGTCCGCATCCACCAGCACCGGCACCTCCGCCGCCAGGACGTCGTCCAGCGCCGCCGACTCGTCCCCCAGGCCCGGCCCGATCACCCACGCCTGCACCCGCCCCGCCCGGTGCGGCGGCCCGGCGTGCACCAGCGTCTCCGGGAAGCGCGCCAGCACCGCATCGGCGGCCGGGCCCACGTACCGCACCGCCCCCGCACCGCCGCGCAGGGCACCGGCCACGGCCAGCACCGCCGCCCCCGGATAGCGCGCGGACCCGGCGACGACGCCAACCACGCCCCGCCGGTACTTGTCGCTCTCGGCCGCCGGGCGCGGCAGCAGCTCCGCCACGTCCGCATGCTGCAACGCCACCGCCTCGGCGTCCGGCGGCAGCGTCAGCCCGATGTCCACCAGGCGCAGCGCCCCCGCCCGCTCCCGCGCCGGATCGATCAGCAGCCCCGGTTTGTACGCCCCGAACGTCACCGTCGCATCGGCGCGGACGGCGTCCCCGGCCACCTCGCCGCTGTCCGCGTCCACGCCGCTGGGCAGATCGACGGCCACCACGAGCGCCGACTCGCCCACCGCGGACAGGAGTCGGGCGGCCTCGGCGCGCAGTCCGCCGCGCCCCCCGATCCCCACGATCCCGTCCACCACCAGATCGGCCCGGCCCAGATCGCGCCGCGCATCGCCCGAGACCCGCCCGCCGGCCGCCCGCAGCGCGGCCAGGCCGGCGCGGTGCGCCCGCTCCGGCGACAGCAGCACGGCCGTCACTCCGGCGCCGCGCCGCGCCAGCCGGGCGCCGGCGTACAGCGCGTCCCCGCCGTTGTCCCCGCTGCCCACCAGCAGCGTCACCCGGCTGCCGGACACCCGTCCCAGCAACTCCGCACAGGCCACGGCCAGTCCGGCCGCCGCCCGCTGCATCAGGGCCCCCTCCGGCAGCCGCGCCATCAGCTCGCGCTCGGCGGCCCGTACGGTCTGAACGCTGTAGGCAGTCCTCATGGGGCCAGTCTCACACCGCGGCCAGGGCGGGGGCCCGTCAGACGCGAACCCCCGCGCCGGGGCTCACCCCTCGGCGATCACCACCGCCGAGGCCACGCCCGCATCGTGACTGAGCGACACATGCCAGGAGCGCACCCCGAGTTCGGCCGCGCAGGCCGCGACCGTGCCGCGGACCCGCAGCCGCGGACGGCCGCTGTCCTCGACGTAGACCTCCGCATCCGTCCAGTGCAGCCCGCCCGGCGCGCCGAGCGCCTTGGCCACCGCCTCCTTGGCCGCGAACCGCGCCGCCAGGGAGGCGATGCCCCGCCGCTCCCCGCTGGGCAGCATCAACTCCTTCTCGATGAACAGCCGTTGGGCCAGTTCCGGCGTACGCCTCAGCGCCGCGTCGAACCGGTCGATCTCGGCGACATCGATCCCGACCCCGATAATCACCCGCGCCCCCGCCGCCCGCTCGTCCGCCCGGTCATTCCACCGTCACCGACTTGGCGAGATTGCGGGGCTGGTCGACCTCGTTGCCGCGCGCCGTGGCCAGCTCGCAGGCGAACACCTGGAGCGGTACGGAGGCCACCAGCGGCTGGAGCAGCACCGGCGTCTGCGGAATCCGTACGAGGTGATCGGCGTACGGGGCCACCGCCTCGTCGCCCTCCTCCGCGATGACGATGGTGCGCGCCCCGCGGGCCCGGATCTCCTGGATGTTGGACACGATCTTGTCGTGGAGCACGGAGCGCCCGCGCGGCGACGGCACGACCACGACGACCGGCACATCGTCCTCGATCAGCGCAATGGGGCCGTGCTTGAGCTCACCGGCCGCAAAGCCCTCCGCGTGCATATACGCGAGTTCCTTGAGCTTGAGCGCGCCTTCCAGCGCCACCGGATAGCCGACGTGCCGCCCCAGGAACAGCACGGTGTTCTTGTCCGCCAGGCCCCGCGCCAGTTCGCGCACCGGCTCCATGGTCCCGAGCACTTCCTGGACCTTCTCGCCCATGGCCGCCAGCTCGCACACCACGTCGCGGATCTCGTCGCCCCATTTGTTGCCCCGCACCTGCGCGAGGTAGAGCGCCACGAGATAGCACGCCACCAGCTGCGTCAGAAACGCCTTGGTCGACGCCACCGCGACCTCCGGACCGGCATGCGTATAGAGCACCGCATCCGATTCCCGCGGAATGGTCGAGCCGTTCGTATTGCAGATGGCGAGCACCTTGGCGCCCTGTTCGCGGGCGTGCCGCAGCGCCATCAGCGTGTCCATCGTCTCGCCGGACTGGCTGATGGCGATCACCAGCGTCCGCCGGTCGAGAATGGGGTCGCGGTAGCGGAATTCGCTCGCCAATTCCGTTTCGCACGGAATCCGCGTCCAGTGCTCGATCGCGTATTTGGCGATCATTCCCGCGTGATACGCCGTACCGCAGGCCACGATGACGACCTTGTCGACCTCCCGCAGCACCTCCCCGGAAATACGCACCTCGTCCAGGGAGAGCACCCCGGAGCCGTCGACACGGCCCAGCAGCGTGTCGGCCACGGCCTTCGGCTGCTCCGCGATCTCCTTGAGCATGAAGTAGTCGTGGCCGTCCTTCTCGGCGGCCGAGGCGTCCCAGTCGACGTGGTACGCCCGCACCGGCGCCGGCGCGCCCTCGAAGTCCGTCACCGTGACGCCGTCCCGGCGCAGCTCCACGACCTGGTCCTGGCCCAGTTCGACGGCCTCGCGGGTGTGCGCGATGAACGCCGCGACATCGGAGGCGAGAAACGCCTCGTCCTCCCCGATCCCGACCACCAGCGGCGAGTTCCGGCGCGCCCCGACCACCAGATCCGGCGCGTCCGCATGCACCGCCACCAGCGTGAACGCCCCCTCCAGCCGCCGGCACACCTGCCGCATCGCCTCGGGCAGCTCACCGCACGACGAATACGTCTCGGCGAGCAGATGCGCCACGACCTCGGTGTCCGTCTCGGACGCCAGGACGTGCCCGCGGTCGGCCAGTTCCGCCCGCAGCGCGGCGAAGTTCTCGATGATCCCGTTGTGGACGACCGACACCCGCCCCGCGTTGTCCAGATGGGGATGGGCGTTCTCGTCCGTCGGCGCGCCGTGCGTGGCCCACCGGGTGTGCCCGATCCCGGTCGCCCCCGTGGGCAGCGGCCGGTCCGCCAGCTCCTTCTCCAGATTGGCCAGCTTCCCCGCCTTCTTGGCCGCCGCCAGCCCTCCGTCGGCCAGCACGGCCACCCCCGCCGAGTCATACCCGCGGTACTCCAGCCGTTTCAGCCCGGCCAGCACGACGTCGAGGGCGGACTGCCCTCCCACATAACCCACGATTCCGCACATGGAGGCAGCCTACGACCCCCTCCCCCGCACACCCCCGCGCGGCCCGCGGCCGGGTGCACGGGCCGGCGCCCGCCCGGCGGGCAGGCCCTAGTAGCCCCGCTCTATCCGCTCCAGCGCCTCCCGCACCATCTCCAAGCACTCCTCGTGCTCATCCTCGTCCGTACCGGGCCGGCTGCCGCGTTCATAGGTCGCCAGAATGTCGGCGAGGTCCTCGTCGAGGTCGTCCTCGGGCAGGTCCTCGGCCAGTTCCGCGCGGATCCGGGCGGCGAAGGCGGCCGCGGCGGCGTCGTCGTTCGCCAGGCCCTGGCGCTTCTCCTCGGACCGCGCTCGGAGCAGTCCCAACAGGCGCGTGCGCACGCCCACCCCCTGTCTCACCTGTCTCGTCCTCCAGCGACCGTACCGGGCAATATCCGTCTGGTACAGGCGCTCACGGCACCCCCGGGACGAACCCGCCCGCCTCCCCTCACGACACCCCCGCTCCGGCCCCCCGCGCGAGGCCCGGCGGCCCGCCTGCGCACAATGGGGCGCGTGCCCCTCACGACCGATGCGCAGCAGCGACGCCGCGCCGAGAGTTCCCCGTACGTCGATCTGACGCGCGCTCAGTGGAGCGCCCTGCGGGAGAAGACACCGCTGCCGCTGACGGCCGACGAGGTCGAACGGCTGCGCGGCCTGGGAGATGTCATCGACCTGGAAGAGGTACGGGACGTCTATCTGCCGCTGTCGCGGCTGCTGAACCTGTATGTGGGGGCGACCAGCAATCTGCGGGGCGCCCTGAACACCTTTCTGGGCGATGCGGGCGGGGGCCAGGGCGCGCAGCCCGGCACGCCGTTCGTCATAGGGGTCGCGGGCAGCGTGGCGGTCGGCAAGTCCACCACCGCACGGCTGTTGCAGGCGCTGCTCGCGCGCTGGCCGGAGCACCCGCGGGTCGAGCTGATCACCACGGACGGTTTCCTCTTCCCCAACGCCGAACTGCACCGGCGCGGGCTGATGTCCCGCAAGGGCTTCCCCGAGTCGTACGACCGCCGGGCGCTGACCCGCTTCGTGGCGGACGTGAAGGCGGGCAAGGCGGAGGTGACCGCCCCGGTGTACTCCCACCTCATCTACGACATCGTGCCCGGCGAGCGGCTGACCGTGCACCGCCCCGACATCCTCATCGTCGAGGGCCTCAACGTCCTCCAGCCCGCCCTGCCCGGCAAGGACGGCCGCACCCGCCTCGGGCTCGCCGACTTCTTCGACTTCTCCGTCTACGTGGACGCGCGCACCGAGGACATCGAGCAGTGGTACCTCGGCCGCTTCCGCAAACTGCGCGCGACCGCCTTCCAGAACCCGTTCTCGTACTTCCGCAAGTACACCCAGGTCTCCGAGGAGGAGGCGCTGGACTACGCCCGCATGATGTGGCGCACCATCAACAAGCCCAACCTGCAACAGAATGTGGCCCCCACCCGCGGCCGCGCCAACCTGGTGCTGCGCAAGGGACCGGACCACAAGGTGCAACGGCTGTCGCTGCGCAAGCTCTAGGCCGATACGTCCGGGGAGTGCCGCCGGGTGCCGCCTCCCCCGTCGCGCACGCACGACAGCGGGCCCGCTCCCCCACGTACGAGAGGAACGGGCCCGCTGCGACGATTCCGCCAGGCGTTAGCCCAGCGCCGACTTCACCGCATCGGCGAGCCGCTCGGCGACCGTCCGCGCCTGCTCGATGTCCGCGGCCTCGACCATCACGCGTACCAGCGGCTCGGTGCCGGAAGGGCGCAGCAGCACCCGGCCGGTGGCGCCCAGCTCGCGCTCCGCCTCGGCGACCGCGGCGGTCAGCTCGGGGGAGGTGGCCACGCGGGACTTGTCGACGTCCGGCACATTGATCAGGATCTGCGGCAGGCGCTCCATGACGCCCGCCAGCTCGGCCAGCGACCGGCCGGTGGCGGCGACCCGGGCCGCCAGCATCAGACCGGTGAGCGTGCCGTCGCCGGTGGTGGCGTGGTCGAGGACGATGACGTGCCCGGACTGCTCGCCGCCCAGCGCGAAGCCGTGCGCCTTCATCTCCTCCAGGACGTAACGGTCGCCGACCGCCGTCTGGACGAAGTCGATGCCCTCGCGCTCCATGGCCAGCTTGAAGCCCAGGTTGGACATGACGGTGGCGACGACGGTGTTCTTGCGCAGCGTCCCCGCCTCGCGCATGCCCAGCGCGAGCACGGCCAGGATCTGGTCGCCGTCGACCTCGTTGCCGTCGCGGTCCACGGCCAGGCAGCGGTCCGCATCGCCGTCGTGCGCGACGCCCAGGTCCGCGCCGTGCTCGACGACCGCGGCCCGCAGCTTGTCGAGGTGCGTGGAGCCGCAGCCGTCGTTGATGTTCAGGCCGTCGGGTTCGGTGCCGATGGTGACGACCTCGGCGCCGGCCCGCGCGAACGCCTCGGGCGAGACCCGCGCCGCCGCGCCGTGCGCCCCGTCGATGACGATCGTCAGCCCGTCGAGGCGGTTGGGCAGCACGCCGACCAGATGCGCGACGTAGTTGTCGAAGCCCTCGTCGTAGACGGTGACCCGGCCCACGCCGTCGCCGGTCGGCCGCTCCCACGGCTCGCCGGAGCTGTGCGCCCGGTAGGTCCGCTCGATGCGGTCCTCCAGCTCGTCGGCGAGCTTGTGGCCGCCGCGGGCGAAGAACTTGATGCCGTTGTCGGGCATCGGGTTGTGGCTGGCGGAGAGCATCACGCCCAGGTCCGCGCCGAGCGCACCGGTCAGATACGCCACCGCCGGCGTCGGCAGCACTCCCACCCGTAGGACGTCCACCCCGGCACTGGCCAGTCCGGCGACGACCGCGGCCTCCAGGAACTCCCCCGACGCCCGTGGATCGCGCCCGACCACGGCAACCGGCCGGTGCCCCTCAAAAGTCCCGGCTTCCGCCAGCACATGCGCCGCCGCGACCGACAGGCCGAGCGCCAGCTCCGCCGTCAGATCCGCATTGGCGACGCCGCGCACACCGTCCGTGCCGAAGAGTCGTCCCACTGGTGTCCTCCGAGTGTCTGAGCTTGGACCAGGGATTTACGTCCAGGTATACGCCCCTGGCCTCAGGGATGGGCCACAGCCGTACGCGTCCGGTCCCGGATAGCCGAACGCCCCGGCGCATGGAGTGCCACCGGGGCGTTCGAGAGCTGCACGGTGCAGCGAGCGCGATTAGCGCTTGCTGTACTGCGGCGCCTTGCGGGCCTTCTTCAGACCGGCCTTCTTGCGCTCGACCGCACGGTCGTCACGCTTGAGGAACCCGGCCTTCTTCAGCGCGGGGCGGTTGTTGTCGACGTCGGCCTCGTTCAGCGCACGGGCCACGCCCAGGCGCAGCGCACCGGCCTGGCCGGAGATGCCGCCGCCGGAGATGCGGGCGATGACGTCGTAGCGGTTGTCGAGCTCGAGCACCTTGAAGGGCTCGTTGACTTCCTGCTGGTGCACCTTGTTGGGGAAGTAGCCCTCGAGGGTGCGGCCGTTGATCTTCCACTGGCCGGTGCCCGGGACGATCCGGACGCGGGCGATGGCGTTCTTGCGGCGGCCCAGGCCGGCGGCCGGCTGCGGGTCGCCGAAGCGGGACGCCATCGACTCGGAGGTGTACTCACCCTCCAGCGGCGCCTCGGACTCGCTGGTGTACTGCTCGACCTCGGCCTCTTCGAGCGGGGTCTCGGCGGTGGTCTCAGCCACGATGCTCCTCAGATTCTTTTCGTCTTAGGGGGTGTGGCCGGACTTACTGCGCGACCTGGGTGATCTCGAACGGGACCGGCTGCTGCGCAGCGTGCGGGTGCTCGGCGCCCGCGTAGACCTTCAGCTTCGAGAGCATCTGACGGCCCAGGGTGTTCTTGGGGAGCATGCCCTTGACGGCCTTCTCGACGGCCTTCTCGGGGTTCTTGTCGAGGAGCTCGTCGTAGCGCACCGAGCGCAGACCGCCCGGGAAACCGGAGTGGCGGTAGGCCATCTTCTGGTTGCGCTTGTTGCCGGACAGGTGCACCTTGTCGGCGTTGATGATGATGACGAAGTCACCGGTGTCAACGTGAGGGGCGTAAACCGGCTTGTGCTTGCCCCGCAGGAGAGAGGCGGCCTGGCTGGCCAGACGGCCCAGGACTACGTCCTGCGCGTCAATGATGTGCCACTGGCGCTGAACATCGCCGGGCTTGGGGCTGAACGTACGCACGTCTTAGCCTTCGCTTCGAAAGTGATGGGTCCTGTACTGGACACCTGGCCTGATCACACAGCAGAGCGGCACTACGGGTGACGCAACCCGATCGTCCGCCGCCGGTCATCGGCCCGGTGAGCCGGCGTAAGGGCCCCTCACGTGAGATAGAGCAAGCCAATACGCATAACGAACCAGCAGGATACCGAGACGACCCCACACGGGTCAAAACGCGTCCCGAACCAGCGTACGACCGGGAACGGCCCTACCGCTCCCGCTCCACCCTGCGCTCGTCCCACACCGGCTCCGCCGTCTCCCGCACCACCCCGTCCGCCCCGAACACCAGGAAGCGGTCGAAGCCCTTCGCGAACCACCGGTCGTGGGTGACCGCGAGCACCGTCCCCTCGTACGCCTCCAGGCCCTCCTGCAACGCCTCCGCGCTCTCCAGGTCCAGGTTGTCGGTCGGCTCGTCCAGGAGCAGCGCGGTCGTGCCGGACAGCTCCAGGAGCAGGATCTGGAAGCGGGCCTGCTGGCCGCCGGAGAGGCGGTCGAAGCGCTGCTCGGCCTGTTTCTCCAGCTCGTAGCGGCGCAGGGCGGACATCGCCTGGCCCTTGTTCTTGGCGTGCTCGGTCCACAGGATGTCGAGCAGGGTGCGGCCCAGCAGCTCGGGGTGGGCATGGGTCTGCGCGAAGTGGCCGGGGACGACGCGGGCGCCCAGCTTCCAGGCGCCCCGGTGCGCCACCGGATTGTCGGGGTCCCCGGCCAGCAGCCGCAGGAAGTGGGACTTGCCGGAGCCGTTGGAGCCCAGGACGGCCACCCGCTCGCCGTAGAAGATCTCCAGCGAGAACGGCTTCATCAGCCCGGTCAGCTCCAGGTTCTCGCAGGTCACCGCCCGTACGCCGGTACGGCCGCCGCGCAGCCGCATGGTGATCTCCTGCTCGCGCGGCGGCTCCGGCGGCGGGCCGGCCTCCTCGAACTTGCGCAGCCGGGTCTGCGCGGCGGCGTACCGCGAGGCCATCTCATGGCTGACCGAGGCCGCCTGCCGCAGCGTGACCACCAGCTTCTTGAGCTGGGCGTGCTTCTCGTCCCAGCGCCGCCGCAGCTCCTCGAAACGGGCGAAGCGCTCCTTGCGCGCCTGGTGGTAGGTGGCGAAACCGCCGCCGTGCACCCATACGTCGGAGCCCGCCGGGCCCGGCTCGACGCTGATGATCTTCTCCGCGGCGCGGGCCAGCAGCTCCCGGTCGTGCGAGACGAACAGCACCGTCTTACGGGTCTGCCGGAGCTGCTCCTCCAGCCAGCGCTTGCCGGGTACGTCCAGATAGTTGTCCGGCTCGTCCAGCAGCAGCACCTCATCCGTGCCGCGCAGCAGCGACTCCAGGACCAGCCGCTTCTGCTCGCCGCCGCTGAGCGTGCGCACCTGCCGCCACTGGGCCTTCTCGTACGGCATCCCCAGCGCCGCCATGGTGCAGATGTCCCAGGCCGTCTCGGCCTCGTACCCGCGCGCCTCGGCCCAGTCGCTGAGCGCCTGGGCGTACGCCATCTGCGCGGCCTCGTCGTCGGCCGTCATGATCGCCAGCTCGGCGGCGTCCACCGCGGCCGCGGCCTCCCGGATCCGCGGCTGGGCGACGGAGACCAGCAGGTCGCGCACCGTACGGTCGTCCCGTACAGACCCCACGAACTGCGGCATCACGCCCAGCCCGCCGCTCACCGTCACCGACCCGCCGTGCGGTTCCAGCTCCCCCGCGATCAGCCGCAGCAGCGTCGTCTTGCCCGCGCCGTTCGCACCCACCAGCGCGACCGACGCCCCCTCGCCCACCCTGAAGGAGACGTCTCCCAGCAGGGCCCTCCCGTCCGGCAGGTAGTACTCCAGGTGCCCGGCTTCCAGATGTCCCATGGGCGGAATTGTCAGGGGCGTGCGGGTATTCCTCCAACTCGTTTCCGAACGTTACGAAGGGGCCACCGGAGCGCCGCCAACCCGTGCCCGGACGGTCGTTAGGATGCGCGGCATGAGCTTTGGGCAAGGGGGGCCGTTCGACGGCCCCGGGGGATCTGGGACTCCGGACTGGGCCGCACTGGCCGAGGAGAGCGAATCGGCCTCCCGGCGTAAACGCTGGATGCTGATCGGCGGCGGTGCGGTGGCGGCGCTCGCCATCGCCGGCATCGTCACCCTCGCGGTCGTCAACAGCACCGGCGGCTCGCCCGGCGGCAACCCGACCGCCAAGCCCGCGGCATCCGGCGAGACCGTCGCACCGGACGACAAACCGTCCTTCCCCGACGTCTCGGTGCCGCCCCCGCCCAACCCGCGCGACTACATCACCGATCCCGCCAAGGACCGGGCGCCGCTCACCCCCGCCACGCTCTTCCCCGACAAGACCATGGTCATCGGCGACCACAGCTACGCGCGGACGAAGACCGCCAGCACCGGCGACTGCACCTCGGGCAGCCAGGGCGCGCTCGGCTCCCTGCTGGCCCACAACGGCTGCACCAAACTGCTGCGCGCCACCTACTCCAAGGGCGGCGTCTCCGCCACGGTCGGCGTCGCGGTCTTCGCCTCCCCGGCCAAGGCCACCAAGGTCATGAACGAGTGGAAGTCGGGCAATATCGCCCCGCTCGTCGGCGGCGGCGTGCCCGACACGTTCTGCCAGGCCACCCGGTGCCGTACGGCGGTCAACACCAATGGCCGCTACGCCTACTTCACCATCGCCGGCTACAACAACGGCAAGGCGACGACCACCGACGAGACCAAGGCCCAGCAGATCGGCCGGGACGCCGCCTCGTACACCTGGGCCCGGATCACCCAGCGCGGCAAGGACCAGGCCGCCAAGGTTGCCGCGCAGCAGCTCAAGGAGGCCCAGCAGAAGGCCAAGGCGCAGGGCTGACGCCGTTCGGTGGCGCCGCCGCCGCGGGCGGCGCCACTCCCCCGCGGCCGCTCAGCAGCAGCCGCCCCGCACCGGCAGCGAGCGCCGGTTGCGCGCTTCCTTGTTCCGCGCCATGAGCAGTTCGTCCGCCGGATAGCCGACCTCCTCCAAGGTCAGCCCGTGCGGCCGTACGACATGCACCGCGGAGTCCCGCACCCCCGCCGCCAGCACCTTCGCCGGCCACTCCGGCGGCCGGTGCCCGTCGCCGACGAACAGCAGCGCGCCGATCAGCGAGCGCACCATGTTGTGGCAGAAGGCATCGGCGCGGACCGTGGCGGTGATGATCCCGTCCGCGCCCCGCTGAAGGCTCAGCTCCTGGAGCGTACGGATGGTCGTGGCGCCCTCCCGCTTCTTGCAGTACGCCGCGAAGTCGTGCTCCCCCAGCAGCCCGCGGGCCGCCGCGTTCATGGCGTCCACATCGAGCGGCCAGTCGTGCCAGAGCACATGGCCGCGCAGCAGCGGATCCACGCCCCCGTGGTGATCGGTCACCCGGTACGCATACCGCCGCCAGATCGCCGAGAAGCGCGCGTTGAAGCCCTCGGGCGCCTCGGTCAGCGACCACACCCGCACATCCTTGGGCAGCCGGCCGGCCAGCCGCTTCAGCAGCTTCTCCTGATGTTCGGCCCACAGCTCCGCCGGCAGGTCCACATGCGCCACCTGCCCGCGCGCATGCACCCCGGCGTCCGTCCGCCCGGCGACCGTGAGCTCGTACGTCGTCTCCCCGGACCGGGTCACGGTCCGCAGCGCGTCCTCGATCTCCCCCTGTACGGTCCGCTGCCCGCGGGCCTGCTTGGCCCAGCCGGAGAAGTCCGTGCCGTCATAGGAAAGGTCCAGCCGCACCCGGACGTACCCGGGCTCCACCTCGTCACTCACGTAAGCAATCCTCTCAGGCCCCCGGCAACGCGAAGCGGGCCCGTCCCCGAAGGAACGGACCCGCTCACAGGCAGTGCCTCAGGCGTCCTTGGACTCCTCGGCGGGAGCCTCGGCCGCAGCCTCGGACTCCTTCACCGCACGCTTGGTCGCGGCCTCGGCCTCGGCGACGGTGGCCTTCTTGGCGATCTCGCCCTCGACCAGCTCGATGACCGCCATCGGGGCGTTGTCGCCACGACGGTTACCGATCTTGGTGATGCGGGTGTAGCCACCCGGACGCTCCGAGAACCGCGGCGCGATCTCGGTGAAGAGCGTGTGGACGACGCTCTTGTCCGAGATCAGCTGCATGACCTGACGGCGGTTGTGAAGGTCGCCCTTCTTCGCCTTGGTCACCAGACGCTCGGCGTACGGACGCAGACGACGGGCCTTGGCCTCGGTCGTCGTGATGCGGCCGTGCTCGAAGAGGCTGGTCGCCAGGTTGCGCAGCATCGCCTTCTCGTGCGACGCGCTGCCGCCCAGACGGGCACCCTTGGAGGGCTTCGGCATGGTGTTTCTCCTTGGTGTCTGCCCCGGCCGTATCAGGTACCGGGGTCAGTATCCGAGCAGGCGGGTTTGCCTGTCGGAGACCCCGCGCCCCGTAAGGGGCGCGGGGAACTGCGCGACCGGCCACAGCCGGCCCGCAGCCAAAGACGGTCCTAGCGGAGCGCCTAGTACTGCTCGGTCTCCACGAAGCCCGCGTCCGCATCGTCGTCAGCGCCAAAGGCGTCCGCGGCAGCGGTCGGGTCGAACCCGGGGGGCGAGTCCTTGAGCGCCAGACCCATCCCGGCCAGCTTCGCCTTGACCTCGTCGATCGACTTCGCACCGAAGTTGCGGATGTCGAGCAGATCGGCCTCGGAGCGGGCAACGAGCTCACCCACGGAGTGGATGCCCTCACGCTTGAGGCAGTTGTAGGAGCGGACCGTGAGCTCCAGCTCCTCGATCGGCAGCGCCAGATCGGCGGCCAGGGCGGCATCCGTCGGGGACGGACCCATGTCGATGCCCTCGGCGTCGATGTTCAGCTCGCGGGCCAGACCGAACAGCTCGACCAGGGTCTTACCGGCCGACGCCATGGCATCACGCGGGCGCATGGCCTGCTTGGTCTCGACGTCGACGATCAGCTTGTCGAAGTCGGTGCGCTGCTCGACACGGGTCGCCTCGACCTTGTAGGTGACCTTGAGCACCGGCGAGTAGATGGAGTCGACCGGGATCCGGCCGATCTCCTGGCCCACCTGCTTGTTCTGGACGGCGGAGACATAGCCGCGACCGCGCTCGACGGTCAGCTCCATCTCCAGCTTGCCCTTGCCGTTGAGCGTGGCGAGGACCAGGTCCGGGTTGTGCACCTCGACACCGGCCGGCGGCGCGATGTCGGCGGCGGTGACCAGGCCGGGACCCTGCTTGCGCAGGTACATGACCACCGGCTCGTCGTGCTCCGAGGAGACGACCAGCTGCTTGATGTTGAGGATCAGGTCGGTGACGTCCTCCTTGACGCCCGGCACGGTGGTGAACTCGTGCAGGACACCGTCGATGCGGATGGACGTGACCGCCGCACCCGGAATCGAGGAGAGGAGCGTACGACGCAGGGAGTTGCCGAGGGTGTAGCCGAAGCCCGGCTCCAGCGGCTCGATCACGAACCGGGAGCGGTATTCGTCGACGACCTCTTCGGTCAGAGAGGGACGCTGAGCAATCAGCATGGTTCTTTGATCCTTCAGTCGTGGGCGCCCGCTATTTGACGCCCGCTGTACTTCAAAGGGTACGGGCGGTACGGCGCCAGAGGCTCCGTACCGCCCACACCAATTCCGCTCAGCTCTTACTTGGAGTAGAGCTCAACGATCAGCTGCTCCTGCACCTGGGTGTCGATCACCTGGCGCTCGGGCAGGCTGTGCACGAGGATCCGCAGCTGCGAGGGGATCGACTCCAGCCACGCCGGAACGGTCTTCTCGCCGGCCTCGGCCTGAGCCACCTGGAAGGGGGTCAGGTTCCGGGACTTCTCGCGGACCTCGATGATGTCGTTCACCGACACGCGGGCCGACGGGATGTCGGTCTTGCGGCCGTTGACGTTGACGTGTCCGTGACGGACCAGCTGACGGGCGTGGTCGCGGGACTTGGCGAAGCCGGCCCGGTAGATCACGTTGTCGAGGCGGGTCTCAAGGATGCGCAGAAGGTTCTCACCGGTCTTGCCGGTCTTCTGGTTCGCTTCCTTGTAGTAGTTCACGAACTGCTTCTCAAGGACACCGTAGATACGGCTGCACTTCTGCTTCTCACGAAGCTGGAGCAGGTACTCGCTGTCCTTGGTGCGCCCGCGACCGTGCTCACCCGGGGGGTAAGGACGGATCTCGATCGGGCACTTTGCGCTCTCGCACTTGCTGCCCTTGAGGAACAGCTTCTGCTTCTCCCGACGGCAACGCTTGCAGTCGGCCCCGGTGTAACGCGCCATTGTCTAGTTTTCTCCTACTTCAGATGGTCAGACGCGGCGACGCTTGGGCGGGCGGCATCCGTTGTGCGGGGTGGGGGTGACGTCCTGGATCGAGCCGACCTCGAGGCCGGTGGCCTGGAGGGAGCGGATCGCGGTCTCACGGCCGGAGCCGGGACCCTTGACGAAGACGTCGACCTTGCGCATGCCGTGCTCCTGCGCGCGGCGGGCGGCCGACTCGGCGGCCATCTGCGCGGCGAAGGGGGTGGACTTGCGCGAGCCCTTGAAGCCGACGTGGCCGGCAGAGGCCCAAGAGATCACGTTGCCCGTGGGGTCCGTGATCGAGACGATCGTGTTGTTGAACGTGCTCTTGATGTGAGCGTGCCCGTGGGCGACGTTCTTCTTCTCCTTGCGGCGCACCTTCTTGGCGCCGGCCGTACGGCCCTTCGGAGGCATGAATTTCTCCCGTGGAGGTGGTCGGTCCTACAGCGAAGACCGCTGGTGAGCGTCCTGCTGAGGACTACTTCTTGCCCGGCTTCTTCTTGCCGGCGATCGCGCGACGCGGACCCTTGCGGGTACGGGCGTTCGTGCTGGTGCGCTGACCGTGCACCGGCAGACCGCGGCGGTGACGCAGACCCTGGTAGCAGCCGATCTCGACCTTGCGGCGGATGTCGGCCTGGATCTCGCGACGGAGGTCACCCTCGGTCTTGAGGTTGTTGTCGACGTACTCGCGGATCTTGACCAGGTCTTCCTCGGCCAGGTCGCGGACCCGGGTGTCCGGGTTCACGCCGGTGGCGGCGAGGGTCTGCTGCGAGAGCGTCCGCCCGATACCGAAGACGTAGGTGAGGGCGACCTCCACACGCTTTTCGCGCGGGAGATCAACGCCTGCGAGGCGTGCCATTGATGTGGCTCCTGATGGCTATTCGGAGGTCTTCCGCAGCACCGTTCCCGTAAGACTCTTCAGAATTACGAGCCGGGTCCCCGGCCTCCGAGCCGGGGGTGTCGTCCCCACGCGGTGAGGCGGGGGGTCGGGTGACTGCGTATGTACGTATGTGCTTGCGTCGCGCGAACTGCGAAATGCAGGTGGTCGGCGTGCGTCAGCCCTGGCGCTGCTTGTGGCGCAGGTTGTCGCAGATGACCATGACCCGGCCGTGGCGGCGGATCACCTTGCACTTGTCGCAGATCTTCTTGACGCTCGGCTTGACCTTCATGGGATGTGAGGTTCTCCGGGTCAGTGCCGTCACCCCACGGGAGCGGGGCGTCGACAAGATCTACTTGTAGCGGTAGACGATCCGGCCACGCGTCAGGTCGTACGGAGAAAGCTCCACCACGACCCGGTCATCCGGGAGGATACGGATGTAGTGCATCCGCATCTTGCCGCTGATGTGCGCGAGGACCTTGTGACCGTTCTGGAGCTCTACCCGGAACATCGCGTTCGGCAGAGACTCGATCACGGTGCCCTCGATCTCGATGGCACCTTGCTTCTTGGCCACGCTTCGCCTTTCGAATCGGCTACCTTGATCAACTCCCGCGCTCCAGCCTGGAGGCATACGGATGCACGAGAGCCGACGCGTCAGTCTACGTCAGTGCCTGTGAAAAGACGAATCCAGGATTATTGCCCACCGGCGGTGATCCTTACGCCGACCCTTACGCCGCAAGGGCTCCCGGGGTCAGGCCAGGGGGTCAGGCGCCGCCGTGACACCCAGCTCCGCGAGCTTGGCCTTGCCGCCGTCGGGGGCGGTCAGCACCAGCGGGCCGTCCTCGGTCAGGGCGACCGAGTGCTCCCAGTGCGAGGACCAGCTGCCGTCGTTGGTCTTGACCGTCCAGTCGTCCTCGAGCACATGCGTCTTGGCCGTGCCGAGATTGACCATGGGCTCGATCGCGATGCAGAAACCGGGCACCAGCTTGGGGCCGCGGCCGCGCCTGCGCTCGACGTAGTTCAGCAGATGCGGGTCCATGTGCATCTGCGAGCCGATGCCGTGGCCGCCGTAGTCCTCGACGATGCCGTACTTCCCGCTGGAGGGGCGCGGCTGGCGGCGGATGTAGCCCTCGATCGCCTTGGAGATGTCGACCAGGCGGTTGCCCTTGGTGACGGCCGCGATACCCGCCCACATGGACTCCTCGGTCACCCGGCTGAGCTCGACCAGCTCCGCGGAGTGCCCGGAGCCGACGAAGGCGGTGTACGCGGCGTCGCCGTGCCAGCCGTCGACGATCGCGCCGCAGTCGATGGAGATGATGTCGCCGTCGGCCAGGACCGTCTCGGTGTCGGGGATGCCGTGGACCACGACATCGTTCACCGAGGTGCAGATCGTCGCGGGGAATCCGCCGTACCCGAGGAAGTTCGACTTCGCCCCGTGCTCGGCCAGCACCTTGCGCGCCGCATCGTCCAGATCCTTGGTCGTGGCGCCCGGCACCGCGACCTGGCGGGTCGCCGCGTGAATGGCCGCGACCACCAGCCCCGCCTCGCGCATCTTCGCGATCTGCGCGGGGTTCTTGATCTCCAGCATTACGGCAACGCCTTCCTGAGCCGATGACACATCTTGTCCGGCCACCGTCGCGACCGCCCCATACACGATACGGCCGCGGTACCCGTCGGGGCACCGCGGCCGTATCGGACCGGCTGTCTGCTACTCGCTCAGGGCCTTGAGCGCGGCCATCGCACGCTCGGTGACCTCGGAGACCTTGCCGAGCGCCGGGATCGTGACGACCAGATCCTGGGCCTTGTAGTAGTCGATGATCGGCTCGGTCTGCGTGTGGTAGACCTCGAGCCGGTTGCGGACGGTGTCCTCGCTGTCGTCGTCGCGCTGGTACAGCTCGCCGCCGCAGACGTCACAGACGCCCTCGGTCTCGGGCTTGTTGTACTCCGCGTGGAAGACGTGGCTGCTGTCCTTGCGGCAGATCCGCCGGCCGGCGATCCGCTTGACGACCTCGTCCTCGGGGACCTCCAGGTCCAGGACCGCGTCCAGCTTGAGGTCGTGGCCCTTGAGGTAGTCGTCCAGCGACTCGGCCTGACCGAGGTTGCGCGGGAAGCCGTCGAGCAGGAAGCCGTTGGCCGCGTCCGCGTGGCCCATACGGTCCTCGGCCATGCCGATGGTCACCGAGTCCGGTACGAGCTGTCCCGCGTCCATGTAGGACTTCGCCTCGAGCCCCAGAGGCGTGCCCTGACTGATGTTCGCGCGGAACAGGTCCCCCGTGGAGATGTGCGGGATCGCGAGGTTCTTGGCGAGGTACGCGGCCTGCGTACCCTTACCGGCCCCCGGAGGTCCGACGAGGACGATTCGCATCAGCGGAGGAACCCTTCGTAATTGCGCTGCTGAAGCTGACTCTCGATCTGCTTCACGGTTTCCAGACCCACACCCACGATGATGAGGATGCTCGTCCCGCCGAACGGGAAGTTCTGGTTCGCGTTGAACAGCACCAACGCCACTGTTGGTACGAGTGCGATCAGCCCCAGGTACAGCGAGCCCGGCCACGTGATCCGGTTGAGCACGTAGCTGAGGTACTCAGCCGTCGGGCGACCAGCCCGGATACCCGGGATGAAGCCACCATACTTCTTCATGTTGTCGGCAACTTCTTCGGGGTTGAAGCTGATGGCGACGTAGAAGAAGGCGAAAAATACGATCAGCAGGAAGTACGTAACGATGTAAACCGGGTGATTTCCCTTGGTGAAGTTGGTGGCAATCCACGTCGCCCACGCCGCCTTCGACCCGCTGAACTGAGCGATCAGGGCCGGAATGTAGAGCAGCGATGACGCGAAGATGACGGGAATCACACCCGCCTGATTCACCTTCAGCGGGATGTAAGTGGACGTACCGCCATAGGACCGGCGCCCGATCATCCGCTTCGCGTACTGCACCGGAATGCGCCGCTGCGCCTGCTCGACGAAGACCACCAGGGCGACCATCGCCAGACCCACCGCGATCACACCGAAGAACTCGATCCAGCCGTCGGCCAGCTTGCCGGTGAGCTTGATCTGCCACAGCGCGCCCGGGAAGCCGGCGGCGATCGAGATGAACATCAGGATCGACATGCCGTTGCCGATACCGCGGTCGGTGACCAGCTCACCGAGCCACATGATCAGGCCCGTGCCGGCGGTCATGGTGATCACCATCGTGATGGTGGTGAAGATGGAGTCGTTGGGCACGATCTCGGTGGAGACCGGGCAGTTCCGGAACAGCGCACCGCTGCGGGCGGTGGCCACCAGGCCGGTGCCCTGCATGATGGCGAGCGCCACCGTCAGATAGCGGGTGTACTGGGTGATCTTCGCCTGGCCGGACTGCCCCTCTTTCTTCAGGGCCTCCAGGCGGGGAATCACCACGGTCAGCAGCTGGAGGATGATGCTCGCCGTGATGTACGGCATGATCCCCAGCGCGAAGATCGTGATCTGGAGCAGCGCACCACCGCTGAACATGTTCACCAGGGCGAACAACCCGCTGTTGCCGCCGGCCTGCTTCATGCAGGTCTCGACGTTCGCGTAGTTCACCCCGGGGACCGGGACGTGTGCGCCGATCCGGTAGAGCACGATGATGCCCAATGTGAACAGCAGCTTCTTGCGCAGGTCGGGCGTCTTGAACGCTCGGGCGAACGCGGTGAGCACGGTGCCTCCTGCGCCTCCCGCCTCGTGTGCGAGAGGTGACGGTCTTGAGGATCGACGGATACTTGGCGGCCAGTGCCGCACCGGACGGGCCGGCGCGGCGGGGGTCCGGGACATAGCCCCGGAAAACAACAGTGCCTGCCACCTTACCGGCGACCGTACCCCCCGTGGAACGACCGACCGGGGATGCCCCAATCAATGGGCATCCCCGGTCAGTTGAACCAACGAACTCAGATGAGCTCGGTGACGGTGCCGCCGGCGGCGGCGATCTTCTCCTTGGCGGAGCCGGAAACGGCGTCAACCGAAACCTGCAGCGCCACGGAGATCTCGCCCTGGCCCAGGACCTTGACGAGCTCGTTCTTGCGCACCGCGCCCTTGGCAACCAGGTCGGCCACCGTGACCTCGCCACCCTGCGGGTAGAGCTCGGCCAGCTTGGTCAGGTTCACGACCTGGAACTGCTTGTGGGCGGGGTTCTTGAAGCCCTTCAGCTTCGGGAGGCGCATGTGGAGGGGCATCTGCCCACCCTCGAAGCGCTCCGGAACCTGGTAACGGGCCTTGGTGCCCTTGGTACCACGACCAGCGGTCTTACCCTTGGACGCCTCACCACGACCGACACGGGTCTTGGCGGTCTTGGCGCCCGGGGCGGGCCGGAGGTTGTGGACCTTCAGCGGGTTGGTCTCCGCCATGTCAGTCGACCTCCTTGACCGACACGAGGTGGCGGACGGTGTGCACCATGCCGCGGAACTCGGGGCGGTCGTCCTTGACAACCACGTCGCCCAGGCGCTTCAGGCCGAGCGAACGCAGGGTGTCGCGGTGGTTCTGCTTGCTGCCGATGTAGGACTTGATCTGCTTGATCTCGAGGCGAGCCATTACGCACTCACCCCAGCCCGCGCCCGCAGCAGAGCGGCGGGAGCAACGTCCTCCAGCGGCAGACCACGACGGGCGGCGATCTCCTCGGGACGCTGCAGTCCCTGGAGGGCCTCCACCGTGGCGTGCACGATGTTGATCGGGTTCGACGAACCGAGCGACTTGCTCAGCACGTCGTGGATGCCCGCGCACTCCAGGACGGCGCGCACCGGGCCACCGGCGATCACACCGGTACCGGGGGAAGCCGGCTTGAGCAGGACGACGCCCGCAGCCTTCTCGCCCTGGATGGGGTGCGGGATGGTGCCCTGGATACGGGGGACCTTGAAGAAGTTCTTCTTGGCCTCTTCCACGCCCTTGGCGATGGCAGCCGGAACTTCCTTGGCCTTGCCGTAACCGACACCTACGGTGCCGTCACCGTCGCCCACCACGACCAGCGCGGTGAAGCTGAAACGGCGACCACCCTTGACAACCTTGGCGACGCGGTTGATCGCGACAACGCGCTCAACGTACGCGGTCTTCTCGGCGGCAGCGCCACCGTCGCGACCCTTCCGGTCCCGCCGCTCGCCGCCACCGGCACCGCTTCCGCGGCGCTGGGGTCCAGCCATTGGATTTACCTCTCTCTGTTACGTCCGCTAGCTCCGGAACCGGGGCTCAGAACTTCAGCCCGGCCTCGCGGGCGGCGTCGGCCAGAGCGGCAATCCGCCCGGCGTACTGCTTGCCACCACGGTCGAACACGACGGCCTCGACACCGGCGGCCTTGGCACGCTCGGCAACCAGGGCGCCAACCTTCTTGGCCTGGGCGCTCTTGTCACCCTCGCCGCCACGGATCGACGCGTCCAGGTTCGACGCCGAGGCCACCGTGTGGCCCGCGATGTCGTCGATGACCTGGGCGAAGATGCCGCGGTTGGACCGCGTCACGACCAGACGCGGACGCTCCGCCGTACCCGAAATCCGCTTACGGATGCGGATGTGGCGACGCTTCGCGGCAGCACGCTTGTAGGCGTCGCCCTTAGCGATCTTCACACCGTATGCCATGGCTTACTTACCAGCCTTTCCGACCTTGCGGCGGATGACCTCGCCGGCGTACTTGACGCCCTTGGCCTTGTACGGGTCAGGCTTGCGCAGCTTGCGGATGTTCGCCGCGACCTCGCCGACCTTCTGCTTGTCGATGCCCTCGACGCTGAGCTTGGTCGGGGACTCGACCTTGAAGGAGATGCCCTCGGGAGCTTCGACGACGATGGGGTGGCTGTAGCCCAGCGCGAACTCCAGGTTGGAGCCCTTCGCCTGGACGCGGTAACCGACACCGCTGATCTCGAGCGCCTTGCTGTAGCCCTGGGTCACGCCGGTGATCATGTTCGCCACCAGCGTGCGGGACAGGCCGTGCAGGGCCTTGTTCTGACGCTCGTCGTTCGGGCGGGTGACGACGATGACGCCATCCTCACCCTTGGCGACCTCGATGGGCGCGGCGACGGTGTGCGCGAGGGAGCCCTTGGGACCCTTCACGCTGACCGTGCGGCCCTCGATGGTGACGTCCACACCAGCGGGAACCTGGATGGGCAGCTTGCCAATACGCGACATTAGCTTTTCCTCCGTTCCCTGGTTACCAGACGTAGGCGAGGACTTCCCCACCCACGCCCTTCTTCTGCGCCTGCTGACCGGTCAGGAGACCGTGGGACGTGGAGATGATGGCCACGCCCAGGCCGCCGAGGACCTTCGGCAGGTTGGTGGACTTGGCGTAGACGCGCAGGCCCGGCTTCGAGATCCGCTTGATGCCGGCGATCGAGCGCTCGCGGTTCGGGCCGAACTTCAGGTCGAGAACGAGGTTCTTGCCAACCTCGGCGTCCTCGACCTTCCAGCCGGTGATGTAACCCTCCTGCTGGAGGATCTCCGCGATGTGCGACTTGATCTTGCTGTGCGGCATCACGACGGTGTCGTGGTACGCCGAGTTCGCGTTCCGCAGACGGGTCAGCATGTCTGCGATGGGATCAGTCATGGTCATGAATTGGCCTTCGGCCTCTCTCGCCGGGGTTTCCTATGTGCGCCATCCCTCTCCCCGATCTGGGTCGGGACGGGTGCGGCGCGGGGACCTACGGCGTAGTAAGCGACGTTATGCGGGCTTGGACCCGCGGTCGGTCTCGGGCGGCGGGGCGCCCAAACCCTTCCACCCTACGGGAAAAAGGGACGGGCGCCCGCCGACCGGGTGCTTACCGAGAGTCTCGAGGGAATCCCAACTGGGGGATTACCAGGAGCTCTTGGTCACGCCCGGCAGCTCGCCACGGTGAGCCATCTCACGAAGGCACACGCGGCACAGGCCGAACTTGCGGTAAACGGAGTGGGGACGGCCGCAGCGCTGGCAGCGGGTGTACGCACGCACACCGAACTTGGGCTTGCGAGCAGCCTTCGCGATCAGAGCCTTCTTCGCCATCTCGCTCACGCCTCCTTGAACGGGAAGCCGAGGTGACGAAGGAGAGCGCGGCCCTCATCGTCGTTGGTCGCCGTGGTGACCACGGTGATGTCCATACCCCGGGTACGGTCGATCTTGTCCTGGTCGATCTCGTGGAACATGACCTGCTCCGTGAGACCGAAGGTGTAGTTGCCCCGACCGTCGAACTGCTTGGGGGACAGACCACGGAAGTCGCGGATGCGCGGCAGCGCGAGCGACAGCAGGCGGTCCAGGAACTCCCACATGCGGTCACCACGGAGGGTGACGTGGGCACCGATCGGCTGGCCCTCACGCAGCTTGAACTGCGCGATGGACTTACGGGCCTTGGTGACGGCCGGCTTCTGACCGGTGATCGTGGTGAGGTCCTTGATGGCACCCTCGATCAGCTTGGAGTCGCGGGCGGCGTCGCCCACACCCATGTTGACCACGATCTTCGTCAGACCGGGGATCTGCATGACGTTCTCGTAGGAGAACTCGTCCTTCAGCTTCCCGGCGATCTCTTCGCGGTAGCGCTGCTTGAGACGCGGCGCGTTGGTGGTGGCAGTCATCAGATGTCCTCACCGGTCCGCTTGGCAACGCGGATCTTGTTGCCTTCGTCGTCGAAGCGGTACCCGACGCGGGTGACAACCTTGTTGCCGTCCTTCTCCACAACCAGCTGAACGTTGCTGACGTGGATGGGGGCCTCGGTCGTCACGATGCCGCCGGTCTTCGAGCCACGAGCCGTCTGACCGGCCTTGGTGTGCTTCTTGACCCGGTTGACACCCTCGACCAGGACGCGGTCCTCACGGGGGAAGGCCTGGATGACCTTGCCCTGCTTGCCCTTGTCCTTACCGGTGATGACCTGGACCAGGTCGCCCTTCTTGATCTTCATCGGTTACAGCACCTCCGGCGCGAGGGAGATGATCTTCATGAACTTCTTCTCGCGCAGCTCACGGCCCACGGGGCCGAAGATACGGGTGCCGCGGGGGTCGCCATCGTTCTTGAGGATGACGGCCGCGTTCTCATCGAAGCGGATGTACGAGCCGTCGGGACGGCGGCGCTCCTTGACGGTGCGAACGATGACGGCCTTGACGACGTCACCCTTCTTCACGTTGCCACCGGGGATCGCATCCTTGACGGTGGCGACGATGACGTCACCGATGCCCGCGTAGCGGCGACCGGAACCACCGAGAACACGGATGCAAAGGATCTCCTTCGCACCAGTGTTGTCGGCGACACGCAGTCGCGACTCCTGCTGGATCACGTCTATCTCCTGAATGTCTGCCGGTTCCCGGCAGGTGTTTCACGTGAAACACCTGCCGAGCCTGGCGGAACTGTTCCTAGGGGGTCCCCCTAGGAGGGATTACTTGGCCTTCTCGAGGATCTCGACGATGCGCCAGCGCTTGGTGGCGGACAGCGGCCGGGTCTCCATCAGGAGGACACGGTCGCCGACACCGGCAGCGTTCTGCTCGTCGTGCGCCTTGAGCTTGTTGGTACGGCGGATGACCTTGCCGTACAGCGCGTGCTTGACACGGTCCTCGACAGCGACGACGACGGTCTTGTCCATCTTGTCGCTGACGACGAGACCCTCACGGGTCTTGCGGAAACCGCGCTCGTTCGTCTCAGTCACATTCTTCTCGCTCATCAGGCGCTCTCCACCGTCTCGATGCCCAGCTCACGCTCACGCATCAGGGTGTAGATCCGGGCGATGTCCTTGCGGACGGCCTTCAGCCGGCCGTGGTTCTCGAGCTGTCCGGTCGCCGCCTGGAAGCGGAGGTTGAACAGCTCCTCCTTGGCCTCACGAAGCTTGGCAACGAGGTCCTCGTTGTTCAGCTCGCGCAGCTCGGTCGCCTTGGTACCGGCCGCCATCACGACTCACCTGCCTCGCGCCGCACGATGCGGCACTTCATCGGAAGCTTGTGGGCGGCGCGGGTCAGCGCCTCCTTGGCAACCTTTTCGTTCGGGAAGGACAGCTCGAACATCACCCGACCGGGCTTGACGTTCGCGACCCACCACTCCGGGGAACCCTTACCGGAACCCATGCGGGTCTCGGCCGGCTTCTTCGTCAGCGGACGGTCGGGGTAGATGTTGATCCACACCTTGCCGCCACGCTTGATGTGACGGGTCATGGCGATACGAGCGGACTCGATCTGCCGGTTCGTCACGTAGGCCGGGGTGACGGCCTGGATTCCGTACTCACCGAAGGCCAGCTCGGTGCCACCCTTGGCCATACCGTTGCGCTTCGGGTGGTGCTGCTTGCGGTGCTTGACCCTGCGAGGGATCAGCATGTCGGTCAGGCCTCCGTTCCGGGGATCTCCGCCGGAGCAGCGGCAGCGGCCTCGGCCTTGGGGGCCTCGGCAGCGGCGTTCTGCTGCGGCTTGCGGCCGCGGCCGCCACGCTCGCCACCGCGACGGGGGCGCTCGTTGCCACCACGGGCCGGGCGGTTACCCGCACGGGCCGCGGCGTTCTCCGCGCGCACCTCGGCGATGTTCTTGACGTCGCCCTTGTAGATCCAGACCTTCACGCCGATGCGGCCGAAGGTGGTCTTGGCCTCGAAGAAGCCGTAGTCGACGTTCGCACGGAGCGTGTGCAGGGGCACACGGCCCTCGCGGTAGAACTCCGAGCGGGACATCTCGGCGCCGCCGAGACGGCCACCGCACTGGATCTTGATGCCCTTGGCGCCGGCCTTCATCGTCGACTGCATGCTCTTACGCATGGCGCGACGGAAGGAGACGCGGGAGGACAGCTGCTCGGCGACGGCCTGGGCGACCAGCTGAGCATCGGTCTCGGGGTTCTTGACCTCGAGGATGTTCAGCTGAACCTGCTTGCCGGTCAGCTTCTCCAGCTCGCCGCGGATGCGGTCGGCCTCGGCGCCGCGGCGGCCGATGACGATGCCCGGACGAGCGGTGTGGATGTCAACGCGGACGCGCTCACGGGTGCGCTCGATCTCCACCTTGGAGATACCGGCGCGCTCCATGCCCTTCGTCATCATGCGACGAATGGCGACGTCTTCCTTGACGTAGTCCTTGTACAGCTTGTCGGCGTACCAGCGGGACTTGAAGTCCGTCGTGACGCCGAGCCGGAACCCGTGCGGGTTTACCTTCTGGCCCATTACCGGGTTCCTTCCTTGCTGCTGACGACCACGGTGATGTGGCTGGTCCGCTTGCGGATCCGGTAGGCACGGCCCTGGGCACGCGGCCGGAACCGCTTCAGGGTCGGACCCTCGTCGACGTACGCCTCGCTGATAACCAGCGTGGAGGCGTCCGTGTGGTCGTAGTTGTGCGCGGCGTTGGCAATGGCGCTGTCCAGCACCTTGCCCACCGGCACGCTCGCGGCCTGCGGGGCGAAACGCAGGACCGCCTGAGCCTCCGTGGCATCCATGCCACGGATAAGGTCCACCACGCGGCGGGCCTTCATGGGCGTGACGCGGATGTACCGCGCCTGGGCCCTGGCTTCCATGGTTGTCCCTTCGGTGTCAGTCATAGTCTTCGCACTCCGGTCGATCAGCGACGACGCGACTTGCGGTCGTCCTTCTCGTGGCCGCGGAAGGTGCGGGTCGGCGCAAACTCGCCGAGCTTGTGGCCGACCATCGACTCGGTGACGAACACCGGGACGTGCTTGCGGCCGTCGTGCACCGCGATCGTGTGGCCGAGCATGGCCGGGACGATCATGGAGCGGCGGGACCAGGTCTTGATGACGTTCTTGGTGCCTGCATCGTTCTGAACATCCACCTTCTTGGCGAGGTGGTCGTCGACGAAGGGCCCCTTCTTGAGACTGCGCGGCATCTAAACCCGCTCCTAGCGCTTCTTGTTCGTCTTGCGGCGGCGGACGATGTACTTGTTGCTGGCCTTCTTCGGCGAGCGAGTACGACCCTCCTTCTGGCCCCAGGGCGAGACCGGGTGGCGACCACCGGAGGTCTTGCCCTCACCACCACCGTGCGGGTGGTCGACCGGGTTCATCACGACACCACGCACGGTCGGGCGGACGCCCTTCCAGCGCATACGGCCGGCCTTGCCCCAGTTGATGTTCGACTGCTCGGCGTTGCCGACCTCGCCGACAGTGGCGCGGCAGCGGACGTCGACCAGGCGGATCTCACCGGAGGGCATACGAAGGTGGGCCATTGCGCCCTCCTTCGCCAGCAGCTGCACGGAGGCACCGGCCGAGCGGGCGAACTTCGCACCGCCGCCCGGACGCAGCTCGATCGCGTGGATCGTCGTACCCACGGGGATGTGGCGCAGCGGCAGGTTGTTGCCCGGCTTGATGTCGGCGCCAGGGCCGTTCTCAATCCGAGCACCCTGGGCCAGGCCACGGGGCGCGATGATGTAGCGCTTCTCGCCGTCTGCGTAGTGCAGCAGCGCGATGCGCGCGGTGCGGTTCGGGTCGTACTCGATGTGCGCGACCTTGGCCGGCACGCCGTCCTTGTCGTGACGACGGAAGTCGATCACTCGGTAGGCGCGCTTGTGGCCACCGCCCTGGTGGCGAACGGTCACACGACCGGCGTTGTTACGGCCGCCCTTGCTGTGCAGCGGGCGGACCAGCGACTTCTCCGGCGTGGACCGCGTGATCTCGACAAAGTCGGCGACGCTGGAGCCACGACGGCCCGGGGTCGTCGGCTTGTACTTGCGGATACCCATTTCTCAGTCCTCGTCCGATTTCGGACGATCCGGACCGCCCTTAGGCGGTCGGACCGCCGAAGATGTCGATACGGTCGCCCTCGGCGAGGGTCACGATGGCGCGCTTGGTGTTCGCACGCTTACCGAAACCGGTGCGGGTGCGCTTGCGCTTGCCCTGCCGGTTGATCGTGTTGACCCCGGTGACCTTGACCGAGAAGACCGCCTCGACGGCCTGCTTGATCTGGGTCTTGTTGGCGCGCGGGTCGACGATGAACGTGTACTTGTTCTCGTCCAGCAGCGCGTAGCTCTTCTCGGACACGACGGGCTTCTTCAGCACGTCACGGGGGTCCGTGAAGGTCCTGCTGGTGACGACGGCCTCAGTCATCAGGCGTCGCTCCCTTCGGTCTCAGCGTTGGCCTTGGGGCCAGACACGAAGGACTCGAAGGCGGCCTTGGTGAAGACCACGTCGTCGGAGACGAGCACGTCGTACGTGTTCAGCTGGCCCGGCTCCAGGATGTGAACCTGGGGCAGGTTGCGGGCGGAGAGCCACGCGGCCTCGTCGGCGCGGTCGACGACCAGGAGCAGGTTCTTGCGCTCCGAGATCTTGCCGAACAGCGTCTTGGCGGCCTTGGTGGACACCGCGCCCTCGACCACGCCGGAAACGACGTGGATGCGGCTGTTGCGGGCCCGGTCGGTGAGGGCGTGGCGCAGGGCCGCGGCCTTCATCTTCTTCGGGGTCCGCTGGCTGTAGTCACGCGGCACGGGGCCGTGGACGACGCCACCGCCGGCGAACTGCGGCGCACGGGTCGAACCCTGGCGCGCGCGGCCGGTGCCCTTCTGGCGGTAAGGCTTCTTGCCACCGCCGCGGACCTCGCCGCGGGTCTTGGTCTTGTGCGTGCCCTGACGGGCAGCGGCCAGCTGTGCGACAACGACCTGGTGGATCAGCGGGATGCTGATCTTCTCGACGTCGAAGATCTCCGTGGGGAGCTCGACGGTCCCGGCCTTGTCGCCTGCCGGCGAAAGGATGTCAATGGTGCTCATCGGTTACCTCAGGCCCCCTTGGCCGCGGTACGGACCAGGACGAGGCCGCCGTTCGGACCAGGAACTGCGCCCTTGATGAGCAGCAGACCCTTCTCCGCGTCAACGGCGTGGACGGTCAGGTTCTGGGTGGTGACCCGCTCATTGCCCATACGGCCGGCCATCCGCATGCCCTTGAACACGCGGCCCGGGGTGGCGCAGCCACCGATGGAACCGGGCTTGCGGTGCACGCGGTGGGCACCGTGCGAGGCCTTGCCGCCGCCGAAGCCGTGACGCTTCATGACACCGGCGAAGCCCTTGCCCTTGCTCTTGCCGGTCACGTCCACCTTGACGCCGGACTCGAAGGTCTCGGCGGTCAGCTCCTGGCCGAGGGTGTACTCGCTGGCGTCAGCGGTACGGACCTCGACGAGGTGACGACGGGGGGTGACCTCGGCCTTGGCGAAGTGGCCCTTGAGGGGCTTGTTCACCTTGCGCGGGTCGATCTCGCCGAAGGCGATCTGGACGGAGTCGTAACCGTCCTGGTCATTGGTGCGCACCTGGGTAACGACACAGGGCCCGGCCTTGACGACGGTGACCGGAACAACACGGTTGTTCTCGTCCCACACCTGCGTCATGCCGAGCTTCTCGCCCAGGATGCCCTTGATCTGCTTAGCCATCTCTCAGATCACCGACCCTCAGAGCTTGATCTCGATGTCGACACCGGCCGGGAGGTCGAGTCGCATCAGGGAGTCAACGGTCTTCGGCGTCGGGTCGAGGATGTCGATCAGGCGCTTGTGCGTGCGCATCTCGAAGTGCTCGCGCGAGTCCTTGTACTTGTGCGGCGACTTGATGACGCAGTACACGTTCTTCTCAGTGGGCAGCGGCACCGGGCCCGCGACCGACGCACCAGTGCGGGTCACCGTCTCGACGATCTTCTTCGCCGAGGTGTCGATGACCTCGTGGTCGTAGGCCTTGAGCCGGATGCGGATCTTCTGTCCCGCCATGGCTACTTCGTAGTCCTGTCTCTCGTAACGCTCTGGGACCCGGGAGGTTCGCGTCCTTCTCCGACCCACGCGGTCGGGCGTGTCGCGCCCCTTCTCGTAAATCTCCGTAAAAGAGATCCTTCAAGAAGGAGAAAGTGGGGGAAGAACACCCACCGGGCGCCTGGCCGAGGCACCCCGCTGACGCTTCCCGGAAGATTCCCGTACTTCCGCCCCTGAGAAGGGACGACGAATACCTGGGACTCGCTTCCGGTCCTCCCGGCGGGAGGCGCGCAGCATCGGCACTCAACCGAGCAACCTGGACAGTGTGCCATACCCGGGATGCGTAAGGCCAATCGAGGCCGAACTGTCAAGGAGCCCCGCCCACCTGATGGTGGACGGGGCTCCTTGTTGAGCTACTACCGGGTCTCCCCGATCAACAGAACTTACTTGTTGATCTTGGTGACCTGGCCGGCGCCGACGGTCCGGCCACCCTCACGGATGGCGAACTTCAGGCCCTCCTCCATGGCGACCGGCTGGATCAGCTGGACGGACATCTCGGTGTTGTCGCCCGGCATGACCATCTCGGTGCCCTCGGGGAGGGTCACCACACCGGTCACGTCAGTCGTACGGAAGTAGAACTGCGGACGGTAGTTGTTGAAGAACGGCGTGTGGCGGCCACCCTCGTCCTTGGAGAGGATGTAGGCCTGCGCCTCGAACTCGGTGTGCGGGGTGACCGAGCCCGGCTTGATGATGACCTGGCCGCGCTCGACGTCCTCGCGCTTGATGCCGCGGAGCAGCAGACCGACGTTCTCACCGGCCTGGCCCTCGTCGAGCAGCTTCCGGAACATCTCGATACCGGTGACCGTGGTGGTGGTCTTCTCGGTCTTGATGCCGATGATGTCGACGGTCTCGTTGACCTTGAGGACACCACGCTCGATACGACCGGTGACAACGGTGCCACGGCCGGTGATCGTGAAGACGTCCTCGATCGGCATCAGGAACGGCTTGTCGACGTCACGCTCGGGCTGCGGGATCGACTCGTCGACGGCCTTCATCAGCTCGAGGACGGAGTTGCCCCACTCCTTGTCGCCCTCGAGGGCCTTCAGAGCGGAGACCTTGACGACCGGAACGTCGTCGCCCGGGAACTCGTACTCGGAGAGGAGCTCACGGACCTCGAGCTCGACGAGCTCCAGGATCTCCTCGTCGTCCACCATGTCGGCCTTGTTCAGGGCGACAACGATGTACGGAACGCCGACCTGGCGGGCCAGGAGCACGTGCTCCTTGGTCTGCGGCATCGGGCCGTCGGTGGCGGCGACCACCAGGATGGCGCCGTCCATCTGCGCCGCACCGGTGATCATGTTCTTGATGTAGTCCGCGTGACCGGGGCAGTCGACGTGGGCGTAGTGACGCGACTCGGTCTGGTACTCGACGTGCGCGATGGAGATGGTGATACCGCGCTGGCGCTCCTCAGGAGCCTTGTCGATCTGGTCGAAGGCCGAGGCCTCGTTCAGGTCCGGGTACGCGTCGTGCAGCACCTTGGTAATGGCGGCCGTGAGGGTCGTCTTACCGTGGTCAATGTGACCGATGGTGCCGATGTTGACGTGCGGCTTAGTCCGCTCGAACTTCGCCTTCGCCACTGGGGTCCTCCTGTGGAGTGGTTCTGTACGCCTTACTCATCGGCGCCAGGTGATCTTTGCTGGGGTGCCGGCTGACGGGGCAATCCTCACGGATTGCGGGGATCACCCCGTCAGACGGTGTCAAGCCTAAAGCGTGTTCCGACTCTCGGGAGACGGGACTACTCGCCCTTGGCCTTCGCGATGATCTCCTCGGCGACGTTCCGGGGAACCTCGGCGTAGGAGTCGAACTGCATCGAGTAGCTTGCGCGACCCGACGTCTTGCTGCGGAGGTCTCCGACGTAGCCGAACATCTCCGAGAGCGGAACCAGGCCCGTAACGAGCTTGGCGCCGGCGCGGTCCTCCATGGACTGGATCTGCCCACGGCGGGAGTTGATGTCGCCGATCACATCGCCCATGTAGTCCTCGGGCGTGGTGACCTCGACCTTCATCATCGGCTCGAGCAGGGCCGGGCTGGCCTTGCGGGCGGCCTCCTTGAAGGCCATCGAACCGGCGATCTTGAACGCCATTTCCGACGAGTCGACCTCGTGGAACGCACCGTCGAGAAGGGTGACCTTCACGCCGGTCAGCGGGTAGCCGGCGAGAACACCGAACTCCATGGCCTCCTGGCAGCCCGCGTCCACGGACGGGATGTACTCCCGCGGGATACGACCACCGGTGACCTTGTTCTCGAACTCGTACCCGTCGCCCTCGAGCGGCTCGAGCGCGATCTGCACCTTCGCGAACTGACCGGAACCACCGGTCTGCTTCTTGTGCGTGTAGTCCAGACGCTCGACGGCCTTGCGCAGGGTCTCGCGGTAGGCGACCTGCGGCTTGCCGACGTTGGCCTCGACCCGGAACTCACGGCGCATACGGTCGACCAGCACGTCGAGGTGCAGCTCGCCCATACCCGCGATGATGGTCTGGCCGGTCTCCTCGTCGGTGTGCACCTGGAACGAGGGGTCCTCTTCGGCGAGCCGCTGGATCGCGACCGCCAGCTTCTCCTGGTCGCCCTTCGACTTGGGCTCGATGGCGACCTGGATGACCGGGGCCGGGAAGTCCATGGACTCCAGGATCACCGGGTTGCCCGCGTCGCAGAGGGTCTCACCGGTGGTGGTCTGCTTCAGACCCATGACGGCGACGATGTCACCGGCACCCACCGACTCGATCTCCTCACGCTTGTTCGCGTGCATCCGGTAGATCTTGCCGATGCGCTCCTTCTTGCCCTTCACCGAGTTCTGCACCTGCGAGCCGGCCTCGAGGCGGCCCGAGTACACCCGGATGAAGGTGAGCTTGCCCAGGTGGGGGTCGCTCGCAATCTTGAACGCCAGCGCCGACAGCGGCTCTTCCTCGGACGGCTTGCGCGTGACGACCTGCTCCGCGTCGTTGACGGCGTGGCCCTCGATGGCCTCGACGTCCAGCGGGGAGGGCAGGTAGCGCACGACCGCGTCGAGCAGGGGCTGGACGCCCTTGTTCTTGAACGCGGTACCGCAGAAGACCGGGGTGACGGTCGTGGTGTCGGCCTTGCCGGAGGCGATGGTGATACGACGGATCGCCGCGTAGAGCTGCTCCTCGGTGGGCTCCTGGCCCTCGAGGTAGAGCTCCATCATGGCTTCGTCGTTCTCCGCGACGGCCTCGAGCAGCTTGCCGCGCCACTCGTCGGCGGCCTCGGTGTGCGTGTCGGGGATGTCGACGACGTCGTACATCTCACCCTTGGCGGCCTCGGCGGACCACACCAGGGCCTTCATCTTCACGAGGTCGACGACGCCCTTGAAGTCCATCTCGGTGCCGATCGGCAGCTGCATGACCAGCGGCACCGCGCCGAGGCGGTCCACGATCATGTCGACGCAGCGGTGGAACTCCGCGCCGGTCCGGTCGAGCTTGTTGACAAAGCAGATCCGCGGAACGCCGTAGCGGTCCGCCTGACGCCAGACGGTCTCCGACTGGGGCTCGACACCGGCAACGCCGTCGAACACCGTCACCGCACCGTCGAGCACGCGCAGGGAGCGCTCCACCTCGACGGTGAAGTCGACGTGCCCCGGGGTGTCGATGATGTTGATGGTGTGGTCGACGTTTTCCAGCGGCCAGTGGCAGGTCGTCGCGGCAGACGTGATCGTGATGCCGCGCTCCTGCTCCTGCTCCATCCAGTCCATCGTGGCAGCGCCGTCGTGGACCTCACCGATCTTGTAAGAGACACCGGTGTAGAACAGGATCCGCTCAGTGGTGGTCGTCTTGCCCGCGTCGATGTGGGCCATGATCCCGATGTTGCGGACCTTGGCCAGGTCAAGCGAAGTGGTGGCCATATCGGCTCAATCTTCTCTCGGTCTCGATGTGGGTTGCGACTACCAGCGGTAGTGCGCGAAGGCCTTGTTGGACTCGGCCATCTTGTGCGTGTCCTCGCGCTTCTTGACCGAAGCGCCGAGGCCGTTGGAGGCGTCGAGCAGTTCGTTCATGAGGCGCTCGGTCATGGTCTTCTCGCGGCGGGCGCGGGAGTAGCCCACGAGCCAGCGGAGCGACAGGGTGGCGGCGCGGCCGGGCTTGACCTCGACCGGAACCTGGTAGGTGGCGCCACCGACACGGCGGGACTTGACCTCAAGGGTCGGCTTGATGTTCTCGAGCGCGCGCTTGAGCGTGATGACCGGGTCGTTACCGGTCTTCTCGCGCAGACCCTCCATGGCGCCGTAGACGATGCGCTCGGCGGTGGAGCGCTTGCCGTTCAGCAGCACCTTGTTGATGAGGGAGGTCACCAGAGGAGAACCGTAGACCGGGTCGATGATGACCGGGCGCTTCGGGGCGGGGCCCTTACGAGGCATTCTTACTTCTCCTTCTTGGCGCCGTAGCGGCTGCGGGCCTGCTTGCGGTTCTTGACACCCTGGGTGTCGAGCGAACCGCGGATGATCTTGTAGCGAACACCCGGCAGGTCCTTCACACGGCCACCACGCACGAGCACGATGGAGTGCTCCTGCAGGTTGTGCCCCTCACCCGGGACGTAGGCAGTGACCTCGATCCCACTGCTCAGCTTGACTCGCGCAACCTTGCGGAGGGCCGAGTTCGGCTTCTTCGGGGTGGTCGTGAACACACGCGTGCACGTACCACGACGCTGCGGCGAGCCCGCCAGTGCGGGTGTCTTGTTCTTCTCGACCTTGTCCTGGCGGCCCTTTCGGACCAGCTGCTGGATCGTAGGCACCGTTTCTCCGGTTTCTTGTCTCGGTACAACTAACCTGGAACGTCACCGACCCACGCGGTCGGGTGTGTCGAATGCTGTAGACCGGTCCCTCGCAAGCGAGAGAGGCGACAGATTGCGGTGTCGAGACCCGGCTTCCGCGCTCTCGGCACTCCCAGGATGAAACCTGAGGAGGATGCGCGCACGGCAGGCCAGGGACACCCCAGGCACAAGGTCAGAGCGTACCTACCGCATGGGCTACGGTCAAAACAAATGCATACGCGAAGGACACGCCGGACTCGTCACGGCGATGCGGCCACCGTAGTGGCATCGCACGTATTGGGGAAGAAGGCGGAAGGCCGTCCGCGGACACCGCCGCCGGCCCGCGACCGTCACGACGGTCAGTGCCCCGCGACCCCTACCAGCACCATCAGAAGCAGGAACAGCGCCCAGCCGCCGATGCCCAGCCAGCCGATCACGATGCCCGCGATCGCCTGACCGTCGCCGCGCTCGCCCGTACGACGGATCTCGGCGCGCGCCTTGTGGCCGAGAATGACCGCCGGGATCGACGTCAGCCCCCAGGTCATCGGCGAGAGGATCCCGCAGACCAGCGCGCCGGTCGCCGAGTTGTTGGTGTGCATCGGCATGGGCATCTGCATCGGCAGCGGCATCTGCACGGGCATCGGCATGAACGTGGGCGGCACCACCGTCGGCGGCTGGAACTGCGCCTGCGGCACCGGGCCCTGCGGCAGATCCGCCACCAGCATCTGAAGCTCGGCATGCGTCTGCGCCTGATACGCCCGGCCTATCCGCTGCTCGTACTCGGCCTGCTGGAGCCGTCCTTCGGCGAACCCGGCCTTGAGCACATCGACCGCACGCTCGCGATCCGCGTGCGAGGCACGCATCGCCGGCAACTGATTCGCCGGCTGGACGGGCTGCCCACCCTGCCACGGCTGGAATGCCACTTCGCGAACCTCCCCCCGCTCGACAGTTCCCCCATCTTCTCATCACAGACGCAGAGATGGGAGGACAAGTTCCCTCGCCCGGCCGAACGCTCCGTCCGAACGCCCGGCCGGATGCGGCACCCGAACGCCCCAACGCCGCAGGGCGGCCACCCCGGTGGGGTGACCGCCCTGTCGCTTGCCGTACGGACGGGCCGTACGGACCGGGCTTACTGGTTGTACGGACCGTAGTCGTAGTCCTCCAGCGGGACCGCCTGGCCGGAGCCGGTGCCGAAGGGCGAGTAGTCGATGTCGTCGTAACCGACGGCCGAGTACATCGCGGCCTTGGCTTCCTCGGTGGGCTCGACCCGGATGTTGCGGTAGCGGGACAGGCCCGTACCGGCCGGGATGAGCTTACCGATGATGACGTTCTCCTTGAGGCCGATGAGCGAGTCGGACTTGGCGTTGATCGCCGCGTCCGTCAGGACTCGGGTCGTCTCCTGGAAGGAGGCGGCCGACAGCCAGGATTCCGTCGCCAGCGAAGCCTTGGTGATACCCATCAGCTGCGGACGGCCGGAGGCCGGGTGGCCGCCTTCCGCCACGACGCGACGGTTCTCGCCCTCGAACTTCGTGCGCTCCACGAGCTCGCCCGGCAGCAGCTCCGCATCGCCGGACTCGATGATCGTCACGCGGCGCAGCATCTGCCGGATGATGATCTCGATGTGCTTGTCGTGGATCGCCACGCCCTGGCTGTTGTAGACCTTCTGGACCTCGCCGACCAGGTGGACCTGGACGGCACGCTGGCCGAGGATCCGCAGCACGTCGTGCGGGTTGATCGCACCCACGGTCAGCGGCTGACCGACCACGACGTGGTCGCCCTCGCCCACCAGCAGACGGGCACGCTTCGAGACGCCGTAAGCCGTCTCGTCGCTGCCGTCGTCCGGAGTGACGATGACCTTCTTGGTCTTCTCGGTCTCCTCGATCCGGACGCGGCCGGCCGCCTCCGAGATCGGGGCGACGCCCTTGGGCGTACGGGCCTCGAAGAGCTCGACGACACGCGGCAGACCCAGGGTGATGTCGTCACCGGCCACACCACCGGTGTGGAAGGTACGCATCGTCAGCTGGGTGCCGGGCTCACCGATGGACTGGGCGGCGATGATGCCGACCGCCTCACCGATGTCGACCAGCTTGCCGGTGGCCAGCGAACGGCCGTAGCAGTAGGCACAGGTGCCGACCGCCGACTCGCAGGTCAGGACCGAACGGGTCTTGACCTCCTCGACGCCGTTGGCGACCAGCGCGTCGATGAGCACGTCACCGAGGTCGACGTTGGCCGGGGCGACGACCTTGCCGTCCACCACGACGTCCTCGGCGAGCATCCGCGCGTACACGCTGGACTCGACGTCGTCCGCCTTGCGCAGCACGCCGGAGGCGTCCTTCGAGGCGATCCGCAGCTTGAGACCGCGCTCGGTGCCGCAGTCCTCCTCGCGGATGATGACGTCCTGGGAGACGTCGACCAGACGACGGGTCAGGTAACCGGAGTCGGCGGTACGAAGGGCGGTGTCCGCCAGACCCTTACGGGCACCGTGCGTGGAGATGAAGTACTCCAGCACGGAGAGACCCTCACGGAACGACGCCTTAATGGGCCGCGGGATGGTCTCGTTCTTCGCGTTCGACACCAGACCACGCATACCGGCGATCTGCCGCATCTGCATCATGTTTCCTCGGGCACCCGAGTCAACCATCATGAAGATGGGGTTCGTCTTGGGGAAGTTCTCGTTCATCGCCTCGGCGACCTCGTTGGTCGCCTTGGTCCAGATGTTGATCAGTTCCTGAGTGCGCTCGTCCTTGGTGATCAGACCGCGCTCGTACTGCTTCTGGACCTTCTCGTCCTGGGCCTCGTAGCCCGCGACGATGGCCTTCTTGGCCTCCGGCACGACGATGTCCGAAACGGCGACGGTGACGCCGGAACGGGTCGCCCAGTGGAAACCGGCCGCCTTCAGGTTGTCGAGCGTCGCCGCCACGATGACCTTCGGGTAGCGCTCGGCCAGGTCGTTGACGATCGCGGAGAGCTGCTTCTTGCCCACCGAGTAGTCGACGAACGGGTAGTCCTCGGGCAGCAGCTCGTTGAAGAGCGCGCGGCCCAGGGTCGTACGCAGCCGGAAGCTGTCACCCTGCTGCCACTCGGGCTCGCCCTCCTCCGGAACCGGCGGGGTCCAGCCGCGGGGCGGAACCGTACCGATCGGGAAGCGGATGTCGACCTTCGCCTGGAGCGAGAGCTCCTTGGCGTCGAACGCCATGATCGCCTCGGCGGCCGAGCCGAACGCGCGGCCCTCACCGATGACCTTGCGCTCCTCTTCATCCGTGGTGAGGAAGAAGAGGCCGAGCACCATGTCCTGGGTCGGCATGGTGACCGGACGGCCGTCGGCCGGCTTGAGGATGTTGTTCGAGGACAGCATCAGGATGCGGGCCTCGGCCTGCGCCTCCGCGGACAGCGGGAGGTGGACGGCCATCTGGTCACCGTCGAAGTCCGCGTTGAACGCGGTGCAGACGAGCGGGTGGATCTGAATGGCCTTGCCCTCGACCAGCTGCGGCTCGAAGGCCTGGATGCCGAGGCGGTGCAGGGTGGGCGCACGGTTCAGCAGCACCGGGTGCTCGGCGATGACCTCTTCGAGGACGTCGTACACGACGGTGCGGCCGCGCTCGACCATCCGCTTGGCCGACTTGATGTTCTGCGCGTGGTTCAGGTCCACCAGGCGCTTCATCACGAACGGCTTGAAGAGCTCCAGCGCCATGGCCTTGGGCAGACCACACTGGTGCAGCTTCAGCTGCGGGCCGACGACGATGACGGAACGCGCCGAGTAGTCGACTCGCTTACCGAGCAGGTTCTGACGGAAGCGGCCCTGCTTGCCCTTGAGCATGTCGGACAGCGACTTCAGCGGACGGTTGCCGGGGCCCGTCACCGGGCGGCCACGACGGCCGTTGTCGAAGAGCGCGTCGACGGCCTCCTGGAGCATGCGCTTCTCGTTGTTCACGATGATCTCGGGCGCGCCGAGGTCGAGAAGCCGCTTCAGGCGGTTGTTGCGGTTGATGACGCGGCGGTACAGGTCGTTCAGGTCGGAGGTCGCGAAGCGGCCACCGTCCAGCTGCACCATCGGACGCAGGTCCGGCGGGATCACCGGGATGCAGTCCAGCACCATGCCCTTGGGGCTGTTGCGGGTCTGCAGGAAGGCGGAGACGACCTTGAGGCGCTTGAGCGCACGGGTCTTCTTCTGGCCCTTGCCGGTACGGATGATCTCGCGGAGGCGCTCGGCCTCCTCCTCGAGGTCGAAGGTCTCCAGGCGCTTCTGGAGCGCAGCGGCACCCATCGAACCGTCGAAGTACGTGCCGAAGCGGTCCCGCAGCTCGCGGTAGAGCAGCTCGTCGCCCTCCAGGTCCTGGACCTTGAGGTTCTTGAAGCGGTTCCAGACCTCGTCGAGACGGTCGATCTCGCGCTGCGCACGGTCGCGCAGCTGCTTCATCTCGCGCTCGGCGCCCTCGCGCACCTTGCGGCGCACATCGGCCTTGGCGCCCTCGGCCTCCAGCTCGGCCAGGTCGGTCTCGAGCTTCTTGGCGCGGGCCTCCAGGTCGGAGTCGCGGCGCTGCTCGATCTGCTGACGCTCGACGGAGACGTGGGCCTCCAGCGAGGGCAGATCGCGCGTACGGCGCTCCTCGTCCACGTACGTGATCATGTACGCGGCGAAGTAGATGACCTTCTCGAGGTCCTTGGGCGCGAGGTCCAGCAGGTAGCCCAGCCGGCTCGGCACGCCCTTGAAGTACCAGATGTGGGTAACGGGAGCGGCCAGCTCGATGTGGCCCATCCGCTCACGGCGCACCTTGGCGCGAGTGACCTCGACGCCGCAGCGCTCGCAGATAATGCCCTTGAAGCGGACGCGCTTGTACTTACCGCAGTAGCACTCCCAGTCCCGGGTCGGACCGAAGATCTTCTCGCAGAAGAGTCCGTCCTTTTCGGGCTTGAGGGTGCGGTAGTTGATGGTCTCGGGCTTCTTGACCTCGCCGTGGCTCCACTGACGGATGTCGTCAGCGGTGGCCAGACCGATCCGGAGCTCATCGAAGAAGTTGACGTCGAGCACTATGCGTCAATCCCTCTCAGGGTTGTAAGTCTTGGGGTCTGAAACGGGGGTCTTGGGGCCGGCCGGGGAACCATCACTGGCTCCCCGGCCGAACTCCCGTCAGACCTCTTCGACGCTGCTCGGCTCGCGCCGGGACAGGTCGATGCCGAGCTCCTCCGCAGCGCGGAAGACGTCCTCGTCGGTGTCGCGCATCTCGATGGACATGCCGTCCGAGGACAGCACCTCCACGTTGAGGCACAGGGACTGCATCTCCTTGATGAGCACCTTGAAGGACTCGGGGATGCCGGGCTCGGGGATGTTCTCGCCCTTGACGATGGCCTCGTAGACCTTCACGCGGCCGGTGACGTCGTCGGACTTGATGGTCAGCAGCTCCTGGAGGGCGTATGCGGCGCCGTAAGCCTCCAGCGCCCACACCTCCATCTCACCGAAGCGCTGGCCACCGAACTGAGCCTTACCACCCAGCGGCTGCTGGGTGATCATCGAGTACGGACCGGTCGAGCGGGCGTGCAGCTTGTCGTCGACCAGGTGGTGGAGCTTGAGGATGTACATGTACCCGACCGAGATCGGGTCCGGGAACGGCTCGCCGGAGCGGCCGTCGAACAGCTGGGCCTTGCCGGAGGACTTGACCATCCGCTCGCCGTCGCGGTTGGGGAGCGTCGAGTCGAAGAGACCCGCCAGCTCGTCCTCGCGCGCACCGTCGAAGACCGGGGTGGCGACGTTGGTGTTCGGCGCGACGTTGTCGGCGCCGATCGCCTGGAGCCGCTGCTGCCAGTCCTCGGAGCCCTCGACCTTCCAGCCCTGGCTGGCGAGCCAGCCGAGGTGGATCTCCAGGACCTGTCCCGGGTTCATTCGGGACGGGACACCCAGCGGGTTGAGGATGATGTCGACCGGGGTGCCGTCCTCCAGGAACGGCATGTCCTCGACCGGCAGGATCTTCGAGATGACACCCTTGTTGCCGTGGCGGCCGGCGAGCTTGTCGCCGTCCGTGATCTTGCGCTTCTGGGCAACGTAGACGCGGACCAGCTGGTTCACGCCCGGGGGCAGCTCGTCGCCCTCTTCGCGGTCGAAGACGCGGACGCCGATGACCTTGCCGATCTCACCGTGCGGCACCTTCAGCGAGGTGTCGCGCACCTCGCGCGCCTTCTCACCGAAGATCGCGCGGAGCAGGCGCTCCTCGGGGGTCAGCTCGGTCTCACCCTTGGGCGTGACCTTGCCGACGAGGATGTCGCCGGCGACGACCTCGGCACCGATACGGATGATGCCGCGCTCGTCGAGGTCGGAGAGGACCTCCTCGGAGACGTTCGGGATGTCCCGGGTGATCTCCTCGGGGCCGAGCTTGGTGTCACGGGCGTCGACCTCGTGCTCCTCGATGTGGATCGAGGAGAGGACGTCGTCCTGCACGAGGCGCTGCGACAGGATGATCGCGTCCTCGTAGTTGTGACCCTCCCACGGCATGAACGCCACGAGCAGGTTCTTGCCGAGGGCCATCTCGCCCTCTTCGGTGGACGGACCGTCGGCGAGGACCTGGCCCTCGATGACCCGCGCGCCCTCGTCCACGACGACCTTCTGGTTGAAGGAGGTGCCCTGGTTGGAGCGGGTGAACTTGGCGACGCGGTACGTGGTGTACGTGCCGTCGTCGTTGGCGACGGTGATGTAGTCCGCGGAGACCTCCTGGACCACACCGTCCTTCTCGGCCTTGATGACGTCGCCGGCGTCGACCGCGCAGCGGTACTCCATGCCGGTGCCGACCAGCGGCGACTCCGCCTTGATCAGCGGAACGGCCTGGCGCATCATGTTCGATCCCATGAGCGCGCGGTTGGCGTCGTCGTGCTCGAGGAACGGGATCATGGCGGTCGCGGCCGACACCATCTGGCGCGGCGAGACGTCCATGAAGTCCACCTCGTCGGCGGGGACGAGGTCGACCTCGCCGCCACGACGGCGGACCAGCACACGCTGCTCGGAGAACCGCATGTCCTCGGAGAGCTTCGCGTTGGCCTGCGCGATCAGGAAGCGGTCCTCCTCATCGGCGGTGAGGTAGTCCACCTCCTCGGTGACCTGGCCGTCGACGACCTTGCGGTACGGGGTCTCGATGAAGCCGAAGACGTTGACGCGGCCGTAGGACGCGAGCGAACCGATCAGACCGATGTTCGGGCCTTCAGGAGTCTCGATCGGGCACATGCGGCCGTAGTGCGAGGGGTGCACGTCACGGACGTCCAGGCCGGCCCGCTCACGGGAGAGACCACCGGGGCCCAGCGCCGACAGACGGCGCTTGTGGGTCAGACCCGACAGCGGGTTGGTCTGGTCCATGAACTGCGACAGCTGGCTGGTGCCGAAGAACTCCTTGATGGAGGCGACGACCGGCCGGATGTTGATCAGGGTCTGCGGCGTGATCGCCTCGACGTCCTGGGTGGTCATGCGCTCGCGCACGACGCGCTCCATACGGGCGAGACCCGTACGGACCTGGTTCTGGATGAGCTCGCCGACGTTGCGCAGACGGCGGTTGCCGAAGTGGTCGATGTCGTCGGTCTCGACGACGATCGTCCGGCCCGACTCCCCCATCGTCTCGGTCTCCCCGGCGTGCAGCTTCACCAGGTACTTGATCGTGGCGATGATGTCGTCGGTGGTGAGCACACCGGCGTCCAGCGGCTCGTCGCCGCCGAGCTTCTTGTTGACCTTGTAGCGGCCGACCTTGGCGAGGTCGTAGCGCTTGGGGTTGAAGTAGAGGTTCTCCAGCAGCGTCTGCGCGGCCTCACGCGTCGGCGGCTCGCCCGGACGCAGCTTGCGGTAGATGTCCAGCAGCGCGTCGTCCTGGCCCTGGGTGTGGTCCTTCTCCAGGGTGGCGCGCATGGACTCGTAGTCGCCGAACTCCTCGAGGATCTGCTCGGTGGTCCACCCGAGCGCCTTGAGCAGGACGGTGACGGACTGCTTACGCTTGCGGTCGATGCGCACACCGACCATGTCGCGCTTGTCGATCTCCATCTCCAGCCAGGCACCCCGGGACGGGATGATCTTGGCGGAGAAGATGTCCTTGTCGGACGTCTTGTCGATGGAGCTGTCGAAGTACACACCCGGCGAGCGAACCAGCTGCGAGACGACGACACGCTCGGTGCCGTTGATGCAGAAGGTGCCCTTGTTCGTCATGAGCGGGAAGTCGCCCATGAAGACCGTCTGAGACTTGATCTCGCCGGTCTCGTTGTTGGTGAACTCGGCGGTGACGAACAGCGGAGCGGCGTACGTGAAGTCGCGCTCCTTGCACTCGTCGATCGAGTTCTTCGGGGGCTCGAAGCGGTGATCGCGGAACGTCAGCGACATCGACCCGGAGAAGTCCTCGATCGGCGAGATCTCCTCAAAGATCTCTTCGAGACCGGACTTGGTGGGGACTTCCTGCCCACTCTCCAGCGCAGCCTCGACGCGACCCTTCCATGCGGCATTGCCGAGCAGCCAGTCGAAGCTTTCGGTCTGCAGCGCAAGGAGGTTCGGAACCCCGAGGGGCTCCTTGATCTTCGCAAAAGAGATGCGCAGCGGGGCAGTGCTGTCGCCGTTGTTCGTATTGGCAGTCGAGGCGTTGCGCGAGGCGGCCAAGAGGGGGTCCTTCCGAGGGCTCGGACTCACTACGCGCGTACCGGTCCCGAACGAACAAAGTGAGAGAAACCCCAGGTCAGGGCGTATCATTCAGCAATGCTCGGGCTCGGGTATGCCCCTGGTGACGGGCAGGGAGCAGCTAACAGGCAGCGCAAAGGGTCAGTGTAGCCACTTGGCACACTGATGTCCAGAGCGAGTTTCCGGAGACCGGTTCAACGCCGTGATACCGATCTTCTCCCTCCGGGAGGGCCTGTCCTCCTCGCCGGAGGGGCCCTTCGTTGTTCTTCTCTTCGCCCAATGCCCTGCGCCTGCCGAAAGCCCTGCGCCAGTGGCGCACACCGATGCTTCCCTCTTCGTCCGCGATCCATGCCTCGAATCCCTGGATCGCTTCAGCGTCGCGTCCCGAGAATTGCGCGCCGCGTGCGGTTCGTCAAGGCCCCGCACCTCGGGGAGATCGTCACATGGGGCCACGTCCGGGCAACGAAGATCACCATACTCGCACTCCGGCGCGAGGCAACGCAGCCGTGGCGAGCATGCCGAAGGGCGACCACCCGCATGGGTGATCGCCCTTCGCAAGTGTCCAGGTGCGCCCTCAGGCGCTCAGGACGTGAGCCCGAGGCTCAGTGGGGTCACTTGACCTCGACGGAGGCGCCGGCGCCCTTGAGGGCCTCGGCGGCCTTCTCCGCGGCGTCCTTGGCGACCTTCTCGAGGACCGGCTTCGGGGTGCCGTCGACGAGGTCCTTGGCCTCCTTCAGACCCAGGGAGGTCAGCTCGCGCACGACCTTGATGACCTGGATCTTCTTGTCACCGGCGCCGGTGAGGATGACGTCGAACTCGTCCTTCTCCTCGACGGCCTCGGCGGCGCCACCAGCGGCACCACCGGCGACGACGACCGGCGCGGCAGCGGCGGCGGTGACGTCGAACTTCTCCTCGAACGCCTTCACGAACTCGGAGAGCTCGATGAGGGTCATCTCCTCGAACTGCGCGAGCAGGTCTTCCTGGCTGAGCTTCGCCATGATGGGCGATCCTTCCACTAATTCGGCTGGTGCCGGATGTACATGTAAGGCGGGCGTACGTCGGGCCCGCTGTGGCCTCCACGCCTAGACACAGCTAAGCGACGGCGACCAATGTGCGAGCCGAATTACTCGGCACCGCCCTGCTCGTCCTGCTTGGCGCGAAGAGCGTCCACGGTGCGGACGAGCTTCGACGGCAGCGCCTGGAAGACAGAGGCAGCCTGAGACTGCTTGCCCTTCAGCGCACCGGCCAGCTTGGAGAGCAGAACCTCGCGGGACTCGAGGTCCGCAAGCTTCTTGATCTCGTCGGCGGACAGCGCCTTGCCTTCAAGGACACCGCCCTTGATGACGAGAGCGGGGTTGTCCTTGGCGAAGTCACGAAGACCCTTCGCCGCCTCGACCGGGTCACCGGTCACAAAGGCGACAGCCGTCGAGCCACTGAGGTGCTCGTCCAGCTGAATCCCGGCCTCATTGGCCGCGATCTTGGTCAGCGTGTTCTTCACCACACGGTACTGAGCGTTCTCGCCGAGCGAACGACGCAGCTGCTTGAGCTGCGCCACAGTCAGTCCGGTGTAAGAGGTCACAACAGCTGCGTTGGAGTTACGGAGCTTCTCCGTGATCTCCTCAACGGCTGCGATCTTGTCGGACGTCGCCATGAGCCTCGGCCTCCTTCCGGGTGATGAGGACCGCGCAGAAGGGGCTGGGCAAAACAAACGCCCCGGCGCAGGCGCACGGGGCGGACTCGACCGGACGGTGAACCGCCTGGGAGTACTTCCACTGACACCTGCGCAGGCCGTCCGCAGCTAGCGGATCCTTCGGCCACCACACGCCCGTTATCGGACGCGCGGAGACAACCAGCGGTCTTTGGCTTCCTGCGTACGGTACGGGAGAGGGTCGCCGTCAGGCAAATCGGAAGGAGCGGGGCGCCTCGACGCCCCGCTCCCGGCCGGTCAGTGGTGTTCCATGACCTGGCTCGCGGGCGGCGGGGTCATGTCGACCTTGGTGCCGTAGCCCGTGTAGTACACCTCTCCGTTCGTGGCGCCGAACTTCTCCTGCTTCTTGACCAGCAGGTTGTTCGAGTCGATCCAGATGTCGAGCGTCTCGCTCTTCACCTTGGACTGCGCCAGCTGCTTCTTGATGGCCTCCTGGGCCTGCGGACTCAGCTTCTTGGCCTGCACGTCCGTCGTGATCGTCCCCCTGTAGTGGGTCGCCTGGACGCCGCGGACGTCTTCCTTGCCGACGACCTTGAGGTCGCTGGCCGCGGTCATCCACTCGATCGGCCCGCTCGGGTTGGCGGTCGTGAGGGCTTCCTTCAGCAGCGAGCCGGTGCCGGACTGCTTCGCCAGCGCGTCGTACGAGTACTTCATCCACGGCTTGCCGCCGATGGACATGCCCATGTTCATGTACACCGCGTCCTTGGTGTACAGCATCTTCATCGGCTTGCCGGTCTTGCTGCCGGGCAGGGTGGCCTCGACGCTCATCTGCGTGCCGTCGCTCCAGTCCACCCCGCCCTTGGTGGTCTGAGTGCCGTTGGTGGTCTTGGTGGTGCCGTCCAGCTTCACCGACTTCTTGGCGTCGGTCGCCGTCTGCGCGGCCTTCAGCGCATCGAGCGGGCTCTTCGACGGGTCCTGAGCCCCGCTGCCGCCACTGCTGCTGCTACCGCCGGTGCTGCCGTCGGCCTTGTCGTCGCTCTTGCCGTTACAGGCGGAGAGTCCGCCGACCAGAATGACAACCCCCGCCGCGACGGCGGTGATACGCGTGCTGCGCACTTGAGGCTCCCCCTTAGCTTTCCTCTATGGACCTCGGTGCGACTGTAGTGCAGAGCACCGACAACGCATGCGTCAGGCCCCGCTTCTCCCTTGGGAGAAGCGGGGCCTGACGGGTGAAACCCTAGGAGGCGCCGATCAGCGAGATCAGACGGCCTCGTCCTCGACGAGGAGGTTGCGGGTGCGGTTGGCGTCCAGCGGGATGCCGGGGCCCATCGTGGTGGTGACGGTCGCCTTCTTGATGTAGCGGCCCTTGGCGGCGGACGGCTTGAGGCGGTTGATCTCCTCGAGCGCCGCGGCGTAGTTCTCCACCAGCTTGGTGTCGTCGAAGGACACCTTGCCGATGATGAAGTGGAGGTTCGCGTGCTTGTCCACGCGGAACTCGATCTTGCCGCCCTTGATCTCGGTCACGGCCTTGGCCACGTCCGGGGTGACGGTGCCGGTCTTCGGGTTCGGCATCAGACCACGCGGACCGAGCACGCGGCCGAGGCGGCCGACCTTGCCCATGAGGTCCGGGGTGGCGACGACGGCGTCGAACTCGTTCAGGCGGTTGCCCTTGGAGATCTCGTCGATCAGTTCGTCCGAGCCGACGATGTCGGCGCCGGCGGCTTCCGCGGCCGCAGCACGGTCACCGGTCGCGAAGACCAGGACCCGGGCGGTCTTACCGGTGCCGTGCGGGAGGTTCACGGTGCCACGGACCATCTGGTCGGCCTTGCGCGGGTCGACACCCAGACGCATGGCGACCTCGACGGTCGCGTCGAACTTGACGGACGTGGTCTCCTTGGCGAGGCGGACGGCCTCGAGCGGGGCGTACAGACGCTCCCGGTCGATCTTCGCGTCCGCGTTGCGAAGAGTCTTGCTGCGCTTCACTTCTGCTCCTGATGCAGTGGGGTGGAGTCGTGGTGCGGACCAGCGCCTGGCCCTGCCACGGGATTGCCTTGGGGGCTGAGGCTCAGCCCTCGACCGTGACGCCCATGGAACGGGCGGTGCCGGCGATGATCTTCTCGGCGGCGTCCAGGTCGTTGGCGTTCAGGTCGGGCATCTTGGTCGTGGCGATCTCACGGACCTGGTCGCGGGTGATCTTGGCGACCTTGGTCTTGTGCGGCTCGCCGGAGCCCTTCTCCACGCCCGCGGCCTTCAGGATGAGCTTCGCGGCCGGCGGGGTCTTGGTGATGAAGGTGAAGGAACGGTCCTCGTAGACCGTGATCTCCACCGGCACGACCATGCCACGCTGCGACTCGGTCGCGGCGTTGTAGGCCTTGCAGAACTCCATGATGTTGACGCCGTGCTGACCCAGCGCGGGGCCGACCGGCGGAGCCGGGTTCGCGGCACCGGCCTGGATCTGGAGCTTGATAAGCCCCGTGACCTTCTTCTTCTTGGGAGGCATGCTCTCTCCGGGTCCTAGTGAGAGGTGATTCGCCCCGCGATCCGGTCATCCGGATGGAGGCATACCGCACAACGATAACGGGTATGGTCGTGCGGCCAAAAACCGAGCAGGTCAGGCCGACTCTCGCGAGCCCGCCTGACCCGGCCGGTGGCTGATGGTGCGAATCAGTTCTTCTGGATCTGGTCGAAGCTGAGCTCGACCGGGGTCTCCCGGCCGAAGATCTCGACCAGGCCCTTGACCTTCTTCGAGTCGGCGTTGATCTCGTTGATCGTCGCCTGGAGCGTCGCGAACGGACCGTCGGTGACGGTGACGGAGTCGCCCACCTCGAAGTCCAGCACCTGGACCTCGACCTTGCGCGACGGCGCCGGCTTGCCCTCGGCCGCGGCGGCCTCCTTGGCGGCCTTCTCCTCGGCCTCCGGGGCGAGCATCTTGACGATCTCGTCCAGCGTCAGCGGGTAGGGGTCGTAGGCGTTGCCGACGAAGCCGGTGACGCCCGGGGTGTTGCGCACCACGCCCCAGGACTCGTTCGTCAGGTCCATGCGCACCAGCACGTAGCCGGGGAGCTTGTTCTGGCGGACGGTACGGCGCTCGCCGTTCTTGATCTGGGCGACCTCTTCCTGCGGCACCTCGGCCTGGAAGATGTAGTCCTCGACGTTCAGCGAAACGGCGCGCTGCTCGAGATTGGTCTTCACGCGGTTCTCGTAACCCGCGTAGGTGTGGATGACGTACCACTCACCGGGGAGGCCACGCAGCTCGTCACGGAGGGCGGCCACCGGGTCGACCGGCTCCTGCTCCTCCTCGGCCTCGTCCTCGGCGGCCTCGGCGACGGCCTCGGCGTCCTCCTCGACGTGGACCGCGGACTCTTCGGCGGGCTCGCCGGCAGCAGCGTCCTCGGCGTCGATCTCATCGGCGCCGTCGGCGTTCTCGACGATCTCCAGAGCGGTGTCATCGCCCTCGACCTCGGCCGAGACGGCCTCGTCAACCTCGGCCTCTGCGGCCGCGACGGGCTTGGCGGCGTCGTTCAGGTTCGGGTCAGACACGTGGCTGCTTCTTCCTTGCTTCAAGGGGTTATACGTGCGAAGGGCCGCCCGCAGAGGCACCCCTCCGCGGGATCAGCCGAAGACGTACCCGACTACTCGGTTGATTCCCAAGTCAATCACGGTTACGAGACCAATGATGATGGCCACGAAGACGATCACCACGGAGGTGTACGACGACAGCTGGCTGCGCGTGGGCCACACGACCTTGCGGAGCTCCGCCACGATCTGGCGGTAGAAGAGCGCGAGACGCGCAAAAGGCCCCTTCTTGCCGCGCTTGCCGCCACGGCGGGGCTTCTTCTGGGATTCCGCGGTCTCGTCCTCGGAACGACCGCGCTCAGGCATGTCGATGGAGCCCAGGGCGTCCGTCACTCGTCCTCACCTGATCCGGGTCGTGGCCGTGCCGCGCCCGGTTGAGCCGCACGGCGGTGCATTTCATACGTACGCGTGCACGCACCTTGGTGAAGAAAGTGCGTGTAGCAGGGCCGGAGGGACTTGAACCCCCAACCGCTGGTTTTGGAGACCAGTGCTCTACCAATTGAGCTACGACCCTTTGTGGTTCCCCCAACCTACCGCATACGACCGACTGCACTATGTGCGTGCGGCGCGGCGACCCGTTGGGAGCCAACGGTCAGCGAGTGTACGTGGTCAATCGCCGGGCGTCGAACAGAAACCCCCCGGAACGCTCCCGGTGCGCCCCGGGCCGCGCCCGCAAACCCGTGCAACGGGCTCGGGGGCGGTCTGCGACGATGCCTCTATGAGCGCTGCCACTCCTTCCGCATCGTCCCCCACCGACCGCCGGGTCTCCGCCCGCATCGGTGCGATCTCCGAGTCCGCCACCCTCGCCGTCGACGCCAAGGCCAAGGCCCTCAAGGCCGCCGGGCGCCCGGTGATCGGCTTCGGCGCCGGCGAGCCCGACTTCCCCACGCCCGACTACATCGTCGAGGCGGCCGTGGACGCCTGCCGCAACCCGAAGTTCCACCGCTACACCCCGGCCGGCGGCCTCCCCGAGCTGAAGTCCGCGATCGTCGAGAAGACCCGCCGCGACTCCGGCTACGAGATCGAGGCCGCCAACGTCCTGGTCACCAACGGCGGCAAGCAGGCCATCTACGAGGCGTTCGCGGCCATCGTCGACCCGGGCGACGAGGTCATCATCCCGGCCCCGTACTGGACCACCTACCCCGAGTCGATCCAGCTCGCGGGCGGTGTGCCGGTCCCGGTGGTGGCCGATGAGACGACCGGCTACCGCGTGACCGTCGAGCAGCTGGAGGCGGCCCGTACGGACAAGACGAAGGTGCTGGTCTTCGTCTCGCCGTCGAACCCGACCGGCTCGGTCTACCCCCGCGAGCAGGTCGAGGCGGTCGGCCGCTGGGCCGCCGAGCACGGCCTGTGGGTGCTGACCGACGAGATCTACGAGCACCTGGTCTACGGCGAGGCGCAGTTCTCCTCGCTGCCGGTGGTCGTGCCCGAGCTGCGCGACAAGTGCATCGTCGTCAACGGCGTGGCCAAGACGTATGCGATGACCGGCTGGCGGGTGGGCTGGGCGATCGGCCCCAAGGACGTCATCAAGGCCGCCGCAAACCTCCAGTCGCACGCCACCTCCAACGTCTCCAACGTCGCGCAGGCCGCGGCCATCGCGGCGGTCTCCGGGGACCTGACGGCCGTCGAGGAGATGAAGGTGGCCTTCGACCGCCGCCGCCGCAAGATGGTGCAGATGCTCAACGAGATCGACGGTGTGCTCTGCCCCGAGCCGGAGGGCGCGTTCTACGCCTACCCGTCGGTCAAGGACCTCCTGGGCAAGGAGATCCGCGGCAAGCGCCCGCAGACCAGCGTCGAGCTGGCCGAGCTGATCCTGGAGGAGGCGGAGGTCGCCGTCGTCCCGGGCGAGGCCTTCGGTACCCCCGGCTACCTGCGGATTTCGTATGCGCTGGGCGATGAGGACCTGGTCGAGGGCATCTCGCGGGTCCAGAAGCTGCTGGCGGAGGCGAAGTAGCGGTCGAGCGCGTACCGACAGCGGTAGGCGGTGTGTGCGGGGCCGGAACGCGTTCCGGCCCCGCTCGCGCTTTCGGCAGACCCTTCGTTCGGGGCCGGGCCCTACCGCCGCACCGCTCCCGTACGGCAGGATCTGCTGATGGAGCGCATTCGTGATCTGCGTCAATTGCCGAAGGCCCATCTGCACCTGCACTTCACGGGTTCGATGCGGGCCACGACCCTGCTGGAGCTCGCCGACCGATACGGCGTGCATCTGCCCGACGCGCTCAAGGGCGGCGAGCCGCCGAAGCTGAGGGCCACGGACGAGCGCGGCTGGTTCCGCTTCCAGCGGCTCTACGACCTCGCCCGGTCCTGTCTGCGCAGGCCGGAGGACATCCAGCGGCTGGTGCGCGAGGCCGCCGAGGAGGACGTCCGGGACGGCTCGGAGTGGCTGGAGATCCAGGTCGACCCGACCTCGTACGCACCGCGGCTGGGCGGGCTGATCCCGGCGCTGGAGATCATCCTGGACGCGGTCGAGCGGGCCTCGCGGGACACCGGGCTGGGCATCCGTGTCCTGGTGGCCGCGAACCGCATGAAGCACCCCCTGGAGGCGCGTACGCTCGCCCGGCTCGCGGTGCGCTACGCCGACCGGGGCGTGGTCGGTTTCGGCCTGTCCAACGATGAACGCCGCGGCTTCGCCCGGGACTTCGACCGGGCCTTCGCCATCGCGCGGGCCGGCGGTCTGCTGGCGGCGCCGCACGGCGGTGAACTGTCGGGGCCGGCGAGCGTACGGGACTGCCTGGACGATCTGCATGCCGGACGGGTCGGGCACGGCGTCCGGGCGGCGGAGGACCCCGCACTGCTGCGGCGGCTGGCCGATCGCGGGGTGACCTGCGAGGTCTGCCCGGCGTCGAATGTGGCGCTGGGGGTGTACGAGAAGCCCGAGGACGTACCGCTGCGGACGCTCTTCGAGGCCGGGGTGCCGATGGCGCTGGGCGCGGACGATCCGCTGCTGTTCGGCGCCCGGCTGGCCGCGCAGTACGAGATCGCCCGCGGCGTGCACGGCTTCTCGGACGCGGAGCTGGCCGAGCTGGCCCGTCAGTCCGTCCGCGCCTCCCAGGCGCCCGAGAGCGAGCGGCGGCGGCTGCTGGCGAGCATCGACGCCTGGCTGGCGGCATAGGGCCGCGGCGGGGCCGCCACGGCCTCCAGACGCCCTCCTCGCGGCTTCCGGGGGACTCGGGCGGCTTCCCCGGCGGCCGCGCCGTCTAGAGGCTGACGCCGACCGTCACGGGCTCGTTGACGAGGGTGATCCCGAAGGCCGCGTGGACGCCGTCGCGGACCTCGCGGGCCAGCGCCAGGAGGTCCTCGGTGGTGGCCGCGCCGCGGTTGGTCAGGGCGAGGGTGTGCTTGGTGGAGATACGGGCCGGGCCCTCGCCGTAGCCCTTGGTGAAGCCGGCGCGGTCGATCAGCCAGGCGGCGGAGGTCTTCACCAGGCCGTCGCCCGCCGGGAAGGCGGGCGGCGCGGCATCGGGGCCGAGGCGGTCGCGGACGCGCTCCAGGAAGGCGGTGTGCTCGGCCTCGGTGAGGACCGGGTTGGTGAAGAAGGAGCCGGCCGACCAGGTGTCGTGGTCGTCCGCGTCCAGCACCATGCCCTTGCCCGCGCGCAGCGCCAGGACGGTCTTGCGGGCGACGGCCGCCGGGACCCGGTCACCGGGCTCGACGCCGAGGCTCCGGGCGGTCTCGGCGTACTTCAGCGGCGCGGACAGCCCCCCGGCGTCCTCCAGCACGAAGCGCACCCGCAGCACCACGAAGCGCTCAGGGTGCTGCTTGAAGCGGCTGTGGCGGTAGGAGAAGGCGCACTCCTCGTTGGCGAGGGTGACGGTCTCGCCGGCCCGGCGGTCGTAGGCAACGACCTCGGTGATCGTGGCGGAGACCTCCTGGCCGTAGGCGCCGACGTTCTGGATCGGGGTGGCGCCGGCCGAGCCGGGGATGCCGGCCAGGCACTCGATACCGGCCAGCCCGGCCTCGACCGTACGGGCCACCGCATCGGACCAGTTCTCGCCGGCGGCCAGCGTCAGCGTCGTGCCGTCCAGGTCGAAGCCGCTGGTGGCGATGCGCAGGGCGGTGCCCTCGAAGCCCTTGTCGCCGATGACGAGGTTGGAGCCGCCGCCGATGATCAGCAGCGGGGTGCCGGCGTCGTCGGCCGCGCGGACGGCGGCGATCACCTCGTCGTCGGTGGTGGCCGTCACGAGGCGGGTCGCCGGTCCGCCGAGGCGGAAGGTGGTCAGCGGGGCGAGGGGAGCGTCCTTGAGTTCCTGCACGCGCCCCAGGGTACGGGGGCGGGCCGACAATCCCTTTCCGGCCGCCCCCGCCCCGTGCCCGTACCGGCTCAGGCCAGCCGGACCACGGCGCGGGACATGCCCAGCACCTTCTGGCCCGCGCTCGTGGCGGTGAGGTCGACGCGCACCGTGCGGGCGTCGTCGTCCAGCTTGGCGGCGACCTTGCCGCTGACCTCGATCAGCGCGCCGTTGTCGTCGTTGGGGACGATGACCGGCTTGGTGAAGCGCACGCCGTACTCGGCGACGGCGCCGGGGTCGCCGGTCCAGTCCGTCACCACGCGGATCGCCTCGGCCATGGTGAACATGCCGTGCGCGATGACATCGGGCAGCCCGACCTCCTTGGCGAACTTCTCGTTCCAGTGGATCGGGTTGAAGTCGCCGGAGGCGCCCGCGTACTGGACGAGGGTGGCGCGGGTCACGGGAAAGGACTGCGCCGGGAGTTCGGTGCCGACCTCGACGTCGTCGTAGGAAATCTTGGCGCTCATCTCAGCCCTCCTTGGCGGCGCGGGCGACCAGCTTGGTGAAGGCGGTCACCACATGCTCGCCCGCCTCGTCGTGCACGTCCCCGCGGATGTCGATGATGTCGTTGCCCGCCATCGTCTTGACCGCCTCGATGGTGGAGGTGACGGTCAGTCGGTCACCGGCACGCACCGGCCGGGTGTAGGCGAACTTCTGGTCACCGTGGACCACCCGGTTGTAGTCCAGGCCCAGTTGCGGGTCCCGGACGACCGTTCCGGCCGCCTTGAAGGTGATGGCGAACACAAATGTCGGCGGGGCGATCACATCGAGATGCCCGAGCGCCTTGGCGGCTTCGGTATCGGTGTATGCCGGATTGGTGTCCCCGATCGCCTCGGCGAATTCGCGGATCTTTTCCCGGCCGACCTCGTACGGGTCGGTGGGCGGGTACGTGCGTCCGACAAAAGACGGGTCGAGCGCCATGGGGCTCGCAACCTCCCTGTACTGGTGCGTGATCAACGCCGTGAGGCCGCCCCCAAATTGGGGACGGCCTCACGACAGTGCTTTACGAGAAGCGCGCCTACTTATCGCGTCTCGCGGTGCGCGGTGTGCGAGTTGCAGCGGGGGCAGTGCTTCTTCATCTCAAGACGGTCCGGGTTGTTACGCCGGTTCTTCTTGGTGATGTAGTTCCGCTCCTTGCACTCCACGCAGGCCAGCGTGATCTTCGGGCGGACGTCGGTGGCAGCCACGTGAGTGCTCCTTGGACGGACAGATGGTCGGACTAACGCATAGAAGAGTAGCCGATCGGAGGACCGACCCCACAATCGGCTACTGTCAGTAGCGGTGACCGGACTTGAACCGGTGACACAGCGATTATGAGCCGCTTGCTCTACCGACTGAGCTACACCGCTGCGATGCCGGGACCCCGCCCGAAGGCGGGAACCTCGTCATCAGAGCCCCAATACGGAATCGAACCGTAGACCTTCTCCTTACCATGGAGACGCTCTGCCGACTGAGCTATTGGGGCGAGCGATGAAGACATTACACGGCCCGCAGCCAAAGGTGAAATCCGTATCCCGGCGGCGCACCAACCACCCCCCGCACCACACCGGTACGACTATTTCGCGCCTGCGCGAAGCTCTCCCGGCCGCGCCCTACGCTCGAAGAACCGCTGCGTGATCTTGCACGCCGGTGCCTTCGAGGAGCGCGATGTCCGACAGCAGTTCACCGCAGCAGCCTCAGCCGGGAAAACGGGGCAAGCCGAACACCGGCCGGCAGGCCCGGTCGGACGCCGGTGCTCTGGTCCTGTGCGGCGCCCGGCTGGCCGACGGCCGGACGGTGGACGTGCGGCTGGGCGGCGGGCGCATCGAGGCGGTCGGCACGGCGGGCAGCCTCGCCCCGCAGGGCTCCCGCGTCGACCTCGCGGGCTATCTCCTGCTCCCCGCCCCCGCCGAACCGCACGCCCACTGCGACACCGCGCTGACCGCGGACACCGACGGACCCGCCTCCGACTCCCCCGATGAGGTCCAGCGCCGCACGACCGAGGCGGCCCTGCTCCAGCTCGGCCACGGCGCCACCGCCTCCCGCAGCCATGTCCGCATCGGCGACGTCCAGGGGCTGCGCTCGCTCCAGGCGGTGCTCCAGGCCCGCCGGTCACTGCGCGGGCTCGCCGATCTGGCGGCGGTCGCGGTACCGCGGGTGCTGACCGGGGTGGCCGGTGCGAACGGGCTGGCGATGCTGCGGGACGCCGTCAAGATGGGCGCCTCGGTCATCGGCGGCTGCCCGGACCTCGACCCGGATCCGGCGGGGTACGTCGAGACGGTCCTGGAGGTGGCGGGCGAGCACGGCTGCCCGGTGGATCTGCACACCGACGGCGACGACCCGGCGCGGCTGTCCCGCTTCGCGGCGATGGCCGGCGGGCTGCGGCCGGGCGTGGCCCTGGGGCCGTGCGCCGGGATGGCACGGATGCCGCGCAGCGTGGCCGCCCGGGTCGCCGAACAGCTGGCGGCCGCCGATGTGGCCGTCGTCTGCCTGCCCCAGGGCGACTGCACCGGCCTGGAACGCCATGGCTCACGGGTGGCCCGCCCCGCCCCCGTACGGCTGCTGCGCGCCGCCGGGGTGCGGGTGGCGGCGGGCAGCGGCGCGCTGCGCGATGTGGCGAACCCGGTGGGGCGCGGCGACCCGTTGGAGGCCGCCTACCTCCTGGCGTCCCTCGGGGAGGCCACCCCGGAGGCCGCGTACGAGACGGTGAGCGCGGCCGCGCGGGCCACGCTGGGCCTGCCCGAGGTACGCGTCGAGGCGGGCTTTCCGGCCGAGCTGCTGGCCGTACGGGGCGAGCGGATCGCCGGAGTGCTCTCGCTGGCCTACAGCCGGGTCGTGGTGCACCGGGGCCGCGTCGTGGCCCGTACCAGCGCGGTGCGCGAGTACTGCGACTCGGCGGCGGAGGTGGCGCTGGAGCTGCCGCGGCAGTCGCAGCGCCCCTAGACGCCTGTCCGGTGGGCCGCCGTGGGCCCCGGGCGCCCCCACGGCTTTGCGCCGCACCGGCCGGTCCCGCACGGTGCACGGACGGCGCGGCGTACGGTCGGCATCATGCGCATTGTCATCGCAGGTGGACATGGTCAGATCGCGCTGCGGCTGGAGCGGTTGCTCGCCGGGCGCGGGGACGAGGTCGCGGGCATCATCCGACGGCCGGAACAGGCCGGCGACGTGCTGGCCGCGGGCGGCGAACCGGTCGTCTGCGACCTGGAGTCGGCGACGGCCCAGGATGTCGCGCGGCATCTGGAGGGCGCGGACGCGGCGGTCTTCGCGGCGGGTGCCGGTCCGGGCAGCGGCACCGAGCGCAAGGACACCGTGGACCGCGGCGCGGCCGCGCTGTTCGCGGACGCGGCCGAGATGGCGGGCGTACGGCGCTTCCTCGTCGTCTCCTCCATGGGCGCGGACCGCGAACCACCGGAGGGCACCGACCCGGTCTTCGCCGCGTATCTGCGGGCCAAGGGAGCCGCGGACGCCGACGTACGGGCCCGCGCCGGGCTCGACTGGACGATCCTGCGTCCCGGCCGGCTGACCAACGACCCCGGAACGGGCCTGGTGACCCTGGCCGACGCGACCGGCCGCGGCGACGTCACCCGCGACGACGTGGCCACCGTCCTGGCGGAACTGCTCGCCCAACCGGCCACCGCGGGGCGGACGTTGGAGCTGATCGCGGGCGATGTACCGGCGGCGGAGGCGGTGCGGAACGTGGCGGGGCACTGATACGGCACCGATGAGGTGACGTCGCGTCATCTGACGGGGCGGGCGGAGGTGGCGGCGGAGTGGGGCGCGGGGGTGCGGCGGGGCTGCGCGGCGCACCCGGCGGCGCTTCCGGGCGGCTCTTTCGGGCGCCGCGTGGCGGGCGTATGGCCTTCGTCACGCAGCGTTGCGGGTCTGGCTCGGCTCGGCTCGCGGGGTAGGCCGCGCCCCTCACGGGTGGCGACGAGGCCGCCGACGGGCCGGTTGCACGACAAAGGGCCCGTGACCTGCTTGAGTGCAGGTCACGGGCCCTTTGTTCCGTGTGGCGGCGCCAGGATTCGAACCTGGGAAGGCGAAGCCGGCAGATTTACAGTCTGCTCCCTTTGGCCGCTCGGGCACACCGCCAGGGTTTGCTGCCGGGAGATCCGCTGTGGGGCGGTGCTCTGTGGCAACGACGTAAACCATACCCGATGGCTGGGGGTGGTCCGCCACTCGATTCCGAAGCGCTGGATCTTGGCCGGGTGGCTAGGCTTGGCGGGCGGTCCGGGATGGGCCGTACCCCTGACGGATCTACGTACGAGGAGCCAACTCAAGATGGCCGACTCCAGTTTCGACATCGTCTCGAAGGTCGAGCGGCAGGAGGTCGACAACGCCCTCAACCAGGCCGCCAAGGAGATCTCGCAGCGCTACGACTTCAAGGGCGTGGGCGCCTCGATCGCCTGGTCGGGCGAGAAGATCGAGATGCGGGCCAACGCCGAGGAGCGGGTGAAGGCCGTACTCGACATCTTCGAGACCAAGCTGGTCAAGCGGGGGATCTCGCTGAAGGCGCTGGACGCCGGCGAGCCGCAGGCGTCGGGCAAGGAGTACCGGATCTCCGCCTCGATCGAGGAGGGGATCTCGCAGGAGAACGCCAAGAAGGTCGCCAAGATCATCCGTGATGAGGGCCCGAAGGGCGTCAAGGCGCAGGTGCAGGGCGACGAGCTGCGGGTCAGCTCGAAGAGCCGGGACGACCTCCAGGCGGTGCAGCAGCTGCTGAAGGGGAAGGACCTGGACTTCGCCCTTCAGTTTGTGAACTACCGGTAGGCGCCGGCCGGTCGGCGGTAGCCGGTAGCCGGTGGCAGTCCGTTTCCGGGGTCCGGGAACGGGGTCCTGTGGCGGGGCGGTGCGCTTCGGCGTCCCGCCCCACCGGTGTGTCCGGGGCCGTTCCGGGGGCGGGCTTGACCTCAATCTTGGTTGAGGTTGCAGGGTGTCGCCATGACTTCAGAGACGTCAGGGACTTCAGAGACTTCGGACGAGAACCGGCGGAGCGCGCAGGGTGGCCTTGTGGCCGATGTGTTTCCCGAGGTCCGGCGGCCGGATGCCGGTGCCGTCCTGATCAGCGAGTGGGACGCGGGCGGCCCTGAGCGGCAGCGGGCCGTGGTGGACGGTGTGGCCGGCGTGTGGAAGGAGACGCCGCTGCCGGCGGGCTTCCTGTCGCGGGTGCTGTTCACCGGAGCGGACGGCCGGAGCGTGCTCAATTACGGTCAGTGGACCAGCCATGCGGCGCGCCGGGACTTCGTGCGGAACGCCGGGGAGACCGGGTTGCGGGAGCGGATCGCCGCGGCCCTGGAGGGCGTCGAGGGCGTCGGCACCACGGGCCCGGAGCACTTTCGGCTGTACCGGAGCCTGCTGGGTGGGGAGGCGCAGGGCACGCCCGGCTGCGTCGTACGGGTCGCATTCCGGACGTCGGGGCACGAGGCCGCCCGGCGGCTCGTCGACGGTCTGATGGACCTCTTCGACGGCCGCCAGGGCGGCGCGGGCGCCTTCGCCTCGCATTTCCATCTCCGTGAGGACGGCCGGAGAGTCGTCAACTACAGCGAGTGGACAGATCCGGACGCCCATCAGCGCACGGTCGAATCCAGCCTCCAGGGGAGCGGTGCGGTGATGCGCTTCATCGCGGGCCTGGAGGGTGTGGAACCGCTGGGGTTCAAGCGGTTCGTGGGGCCCAGGGGGCTCGTACGGGCGTGGGCGTAGGAGCCTGGGAGGGGTGGGGGCCGGTCGGCGTTGCGGGCGTCGTCAGCGGGTCGCGAAGGGCTGGTCGGTGGGGACGATCTCGCGGCCCAGGGGCAGGAGCGAGATCGGGATCATCTTGAAGTTGGCGATGCCGAACGGGATCCCGATGATCGTCACGCACAGGGCGATACCGGTGACGATGTGGCCCAGGGCCAGCCACCAGCCCGCGAAGACGAGCCAGATGATGTTGCCGACCACCGAGCCGGCGCCGGCGTCGCGCCGCTCGACGGTGGTGCGGCCGAAGGGCCACAGGGCGTAGCCGGCGATGCGGAAGGACGCAATGCCAAAGGGGATGGTGACGATCAAAATGCAGCAGATGATGCCTGCGACGACATAGCCGATCGCCAGCCAGAAGCCGCTCAGCACGAGCCAGATGAGGTTGAGGATGAGCTTCATGATCGGCAGCCTTCCACGGGCGCTTCGGAACAACGGTCTGGGCTGGTAGACGCGCTTTCCGCCGTGGACCGTTGCGGCGACGGCACCACAATCGGACCTCTTCTCAGACTACCGGGGCCGCACGGACCCGGCCTTTTCGTGTTCCGGGCCGTGTGCCAGGCCGTGTGCTAGGCGGACTCCACCACGGTTTCGAGCACCTCGACGGCCTTTTCCACCCCGTTCCGGGCGGCGATGCGGCGTCCGAACTGCTCGGCGACTTCGGCCAATTGGCGCGTGTTCACCGCACGGTCCAGTGCTGCGGCCAAACGGTCCGCGGTGAGGTCGTACTGCGGCAAAGGCGCCGGTGCCAGACCGAGGGCGTGCATACGCCGCGCCCAGAACGGCTGGTCGAAAGTGAAAGGGCACACGACTTGCGGACGGCCCGATCGCAGGGCCGAGGCGGTGGTTCCGGCGCCGCCGTGATGAACGATCGCGGCCATATGCGGGAAAAGCCGTTCGTGCGGCGCCTCGTCCACGAAGAACACCTCGTCGGCGGCCCCGTCCCGCTCCTCTTCGGAAGCCGTCACTTCACCCCATCCGGTGGCGATCACCGCACGGACCCCGGCCTGGCGGACCGCCGCAAGAACGGCCCTGCTCTTCGCGGCGGAACGGCTCCCGACCATACTGCCGAATCCGATGTACACCGGCCGGTCACCCGCGTCGAGAAACGCGCGCAGGTCCGCGGGCATGCGCCACTCGTCCCTGGTCGGCAGATGCCAAAAACCCGTGGTGTGTGTGGTGGGGGGATATCGGGGTGTGCCGGACAGCACACAGGGATCGAATGCCTGCAACACGGTGGCCGGCTTTCCGTCGGGCCGGGACAGAAAGCTGAGCTTGCTCCCACGGCCCGACAGCCCCAGCGATTCGCGTCGCAGACGCGCCAGTGCCGGGGCAAAGGCAAGGCGAAGTGTCCACTCGACAAATGCGTAGGAGGCTCGGCTCAGCGATGCCGGCAGCCGCCCGGACACCAGCGGATTGACCATGTCAGGAGTGGGCACCCAACCGGGCTGAAAGCACACCGGCACAGCAGGCACGCCCAGCCACTCGGCAACGTGATGCGCCGGCATCCAGGGTGCGAACGCCACCACATCGGGGCGAGGCTGCTCTTTGGCCTTGGCAATCAGGTCTTCCAGGACCTTCGCGCAGTGCGGCCGCATCCGCCCGAACCACCGGGCTTCCCGCACCACGCCCCTGAGCCCGCGACTGTCCTCATTGGCCCTCAGGGCAACCGGATCCGCGCGCAGCGCAAGAGGCCCGTCCACAATCGGGACGTAGGGCACCCCTGCCGAGCCGGCCAGTTCGGAGAAGGCGTAGGGCCCCATCAACGTCACGTCGTGACCGGCCGCCGTCAAACCGCCCGCCAGCGTCAGATACGGCTGGACATCACCGCGCGTGCCATGGGTCACCAGCAAGACCCTCATGAGGTGGCCAAGGCGCAACCGGCAGCGGCGGCGGCCACGCCGGGTCCGATGACAAGGGGCGAGGTGTGAATGGTCATGTCACCAGCAACGAGCCCGGACGGTCGCGGTGACGACGGGCGTCGGTCCCCCAAGGGATGGTTCCCCCGAGGGGTGCGGCGCCCGGTGGACAGCCGGTCAGCCGGTCAGGGGCGGTGACCTGCCATGTCTTCGAGGCGGGCGATGCGGTCGCGCATCGGGGGGTGGGTGGAGAAGAGCCGGGAGAGGCCCTCGCCCGCGCGGAAGGGGTTGGCGATCATCATGTGGCTGGCCGTTTCGAGCTGCGGTTCCGGCGGGAGCGGCAGCTGCTGGGTGCCCACCTCCAGCTTGCGCAGGGCCGAGGCGAGGGCCAGCGGGTCGCCGGTGAGCCGGGCGCCCGAGGCGTCGGCCTGGTACTCGCGGGAGCGGCTGACGGCCAGCTGGATGAGGGAGGCCGCCACCGGGCCGAGGATCATGATCAGCAGCATGCCGAGGAGGCCGGGGCCCTCGTCGTCCTCGGACCGTCCCACCGGGATCAGCCAGGCGAAGTTGACGAGGAACATCACCACGGAGGCGAGCGCGCCGGCCACCGAGGAGATGAGGATGTCGCGGTTGTAGACGTGGCTGAGCTCATGGCCGATGACGCCGCGCAGTTCTCGTTCGTCCAGGAGCTAGAGGATGCCGTCCGTACAGCAGACCGCGGCGTTGCGGGGGTTGCGCCCGGTGGCGAAGGCGTTGGGGGCCTGGGTCGGGGAGATGTACAGGCGGGGCATGGGCTGCCGGGCGGCCGTGGAGAGCTCGCGGACCATGCGGTAGAGCGCGGGGGCCTCGAACTCGCCTACGGGGCGGGCGCGCATGGCGCGCAGGGCGAGTTTGTCGCTGTTCCAGTAGGCGTAGGCGTTGGTGGCCAGGGCCACCAGGACGGCGACGATCAGGCCCGTACGGCCGAAGAGGCCGCCGATGACGATGATGAGGGCCGACAGGCCCCCGAGGAGTACGGCGGTCCTGAGCCCGTTGTGCCGGCGGTGCACGGTACGCCCTCCAAGCGGTGCGGCAGGGGAACCCTGTGCTGCGTTGCTCCACTCACCAGTGGACCCTTACGCACTGGTCAACGCGAGATGGGCGGAGGTGGTTCCCCGGCCGCATGGCGCCCGGTGGAGGGCGCGGGGGCCTACAGGAGCGACTCGGAGGCGAAGCGCAGGACGAGCTGCGGGGCGCCGGAGAGAACGATGCCGAGGACGGCGGCGAGGGCGATGGCGGTGGTCAGGGCGGCCGGGACGGCGGCGCGCGGCGCGGCCTCGGGTCCCTCCGGGGCCACGGCCCCTGCTGCCGGCTCGGCGCCCCGGAAGAGGACCGCCGTCCACTGGAGGTAGTAGTAGAGCGCGATCACGACGTTGACGGCCATGACCACGGCGAGCCAGGCCAGGCCCGCGTCGACGGCCGCGGAGAAGACCGTGACCTTGGCGAAGAGGCCGATGATGCCGGGCGGCAGGCCCGCCAGGCAGAGGAGGAAGAAGCCGAGGGCGAGGGCCGCCAGGGGGCGGCGGGCGTACAGGCCCTGGTAGTCGGCGATCCGGTTGGCGGGGCTGCTGCGGGCCACCAGGGCGGCGATGGCGAAGGCACCGAGGTTCACCGCGCCGTACATGAGGGCGTAGGCGACGGTGGAGCCGATGGCGCGCCCGGGGTTGTCGACGTAGCCGGCCGCCGCGATGGGGACCAGGAGGTAGCCGGCCTGGCCGACCGACGACCAGGCCAGCAGGCGGACGGCGCTGTGCGCGCGGTGCGGGTCCTGGCGCAGGGCGGCGACGTTGCCGACGGTCATGGTGAGCGCGGCCAGAACGGCCAGTGCCGGGCCCCACACGTCGGCGTACGAGGGGAAGCCCTCGACCGTGATGAGGATCAGGCCGGAGAAGCCGACCGCCTTGCCGATGACCGAGAGGTAGGCGGCGATGGGCAGCGGCGCGCCGACGTAGGTGTCGGGGACCCAGAAGTGGAAGGGGGCGGCCGCGGTCTTGAAGGCGAAGCCGACCAAGGAGAGCGCGACGCCGGCGCTGGCCAGGGTGGCCAGGCGGGGGTCGGGCAGGTGGTTGAGGGTGTGCGCCACCCGGGACAGATGCAGGCTCCCGGTGGCGGCGTACAGGAAGCTCACGCCGAGCAGCATGACGGCGGTGGCGGCCACCGAGGAGAGGAAGAACTTCAGGGCCGCCTCGGAGGAGAGCCGGTCGCCGCGCCGCAGTCCGACCAGGGCGAAGGCGGGCAGCGAGGCCACTTCGAGGGCGATGACCAGGGTGGCCAGGTCCCGGGAGGCGGGCAGCAGGGCGGCGCCGGCCGCGGAGGACAGCAGCAAGAACCAGTACTCGCCGGCGGGCAGGTCGTGGTCCTTGAGGATGTCGACGGACAGCAGGGCGGTCAGCAGCGCGCCGGCCAGCACCAGGAACTGGATGACCAGCGTGAACGGGTCGGCCACATAGCTGCACACCGTGGGGTGCCCGGTGAGGCAGAAGGTGCGCCTGCCGCCGTCCAGGAGGGGCAGCAGCGACAGCGCGGCCGCCGCCAGGCCGGCGATGGCCACCCAGCCGAGCAGCGGCTTCCTGGCGGCGGGCACGAAGAGATCGGCGACGAGCACCACCAGGGCGACGGCCGCGGCGATGGTGGGCGGCGCGATGGCGAGCCAGTCGACGGACTGGGCCATGGAGGCCAGCGGGTTCCCGGCGGCCAGAAGGATCGTCGGGCTCATCAGTTACCGCCTCCGAGGAGCTGCTGGACGGCCGGGTTGGTGAGGCCGAGGAGGGCCGCGGGCCACAGTCCGGCGAGGACGGTGAGGGCGGCGAGGGGGGACCAGGCCGCGTATTCGTGGCGCGCGAGGTCGGGGAGGGCGACGGCGGGGCCTTCGACGGCCAGGGGCTCCTCCCCCGGGGCCGCCTCGGCTGTCAGGTGGCCGCCCATGCAGACGCGGCGGACGACGAGCAGCAGGTAGCCGGCGGTCAGCAGGGTGCCGAGGCCGGCCAGGACCATGAACGTCAGGAAGGCGGGGCGGCTCAGGCCCGCGGCCGGGCGGAAGGCGCCGAACATGGCCAGCATCTCGCCCCAGAAGCCGGCCAGGCCCGGGATGCCGAGGGAGGCGACGGCGCCGAAGGCGAGCAGTCCGCCGAAGCGGGGGGCGCGGCCGTAGAGGGCGGCGCCGGTGGTGCCCGCCAGGGCGTCGAGGTCGGTGCTGCCGGTGCGGTCCTTGAGGGCGCCGACCATGAAGAACAGCAGGCCGGTGATCAGGCCGTGGGCGATGTTGGCGAACAGCGCGCCGTTGACGCCGGTGGGGGTCATGGTGGCGATGCCGAGCAGGACGAAGCCCATGTGGCCGACGGAGCTGTAGGCGATCAGCCGCTTGAGGTCGCCGGCGGCGCCCTTGCGGACGAGGGCGAGGCAGGCGAGGGATCCGTAAATGATGCCGATGGCGGCGAACGCGGCGAGGTACGGCGCGAAGGTGTGCATGCCCTCGGGCGTGATCGGCAGGGCGATGCGGACGAACCCGTAGGTGCCCATCTTCAGCAGGACGCCGGCGAGCAGGACGGATCCGACGGTGGGGGCCGCGGTGTGGGCGTCGGGCAGCCAGCTGTGCAGCGGCCACATCGGGGACTTGACGGCCAGTCCGATGCCGATCGCGAGCACGGCCAGAAGCTGGACGGTGTGGCTGAGCTGGGCTTTCGGGCCGTTGTCAGTGGCGAGTGCCACCATGTCGAACGTGCCGGATTTCACGCCGATGAGGAGGAGGCCGAGCAGCATGACGACCGAGCCGAGCAGCGTGTAGAGGATGAACTTCCAGGCCGCCGCCTGCTTTCCGGCACCGCCCCAGCGGGCGATGAGGAAGTACATCGGGATGAGGACCATCTCGAAGGCGAGGAAGAAGAGCATCAGGTCGAGGACGGCGAAGGTGGCCAGGGTGCCGGCCTCGAGGGTGAGCAGCAGGGCGACGAATGCCTTGGGTGACGGGCCCGTTGGCATGGCGAAGTAGCTGTAGAGGGCGCAGAGGAAGGTCAGCAGCGCGGTCAGCACGAGGAGGGGGAGCGAGATGCCGTCGACACCGAGGTGGAGGTGGATCCGGAGGGCCGGGATCCAGGTGAGGTCGGTGGTGGCCTGCATACGGGCCGGGTGGCCCCGGTCGAAGCCGGCGGCCAGCGCGAGGGCGGCGGCCAGGACGACGCCGGTGACGGTCACTCCGTGGCGCAGTACGGCCTGGTCGGGGTTGCGGCCCTTCAGGCCGGGCGGGGCGGGCAGCAGGGCGGCGACCGCGCCCAGGAGGGGGAGGCCGACGACCGCCGCGAGGAGGTACTGCAGTGCGGTGGGGTTCACGGGGTCAGGCCCTCCTCGGGGTGGTGCTCGGGGCGGCGCTCGGCCGGCGGTGTGGGGCGTCGGCCCCGCGGATGTGATGCGCCATCGGTCAGGCTCCCGTGCCCGTGGCGACGAGGACCGCGACGACGGCCAGGACGAGCGAGCCCGCGAGCAGGGCGCCGAGGTAGGTCTGCACATTGCCGGTCTGGGCGCGGCGGACGGCGGCGCCCAGCCAGCGCGGGGCGGTGCCCGCGCCGCGGACGTAGGTGTCGACGACCTCGCGGTCCAGGAAGCGCACGAGCTGGGCGGCGGCCCGTACGGGCCGGACGAACAGCGTGGAGTAGACGGCGTCCAGGTGGAAGCCGACGGCCGCGTGGCGGTGGAGCGGGCCGAGGAGGAGCCGGCCGGGGTCGGCCGGGTCCGGGGCGCCGGCGATACCGCCGTAGGCGGGGGTGTGGCTCTCGATGGCCAGTTCCTCGGCCAGGCCGGGGGCCGCGTCGGGCGCGACGGTGACCGCGCCGAGGGGGGCGCGGGCGGCGCGGGCGCTGGTGTGGCGCCAGGCCGCGTAGGTGACCAGGCCGCCGATGAGGGCGACGCCGGTGCCCACGACGGAGGTGGTGAGCGCGGGGTTCAGGGAGCGGCCGTCGAACCAGGCGGGCAGGTACGGGCCCGTCAGGCCGAGCGCGACGGTGGGGACGAAGAGGACCCACAGCATGGCGTTCATGACGAGCGGCTGACGCCCGTGGTCGGGGACCTCGGCGCCGCGGCCCTTGAAGGCGAGCAGCCACAGGCGGGTGGCGTAGGCCGCGGTGAGGAGGGCGGTGAGCAGTCCGGAGATCAGCACCGTCCAGCCGGCCGCGTCGGGAATGCCGTGCGCCTGCCCGTGGGCGGCGTGTTCGGCGGCGCCCAGGACGGCTTCCTTGGAGAAGAAGCCGGCGAACGGCGGGATCGCGGCGAGCGCCAGCAGCGCCACGGTCACGGTCCAGTAGGCGTCCGGGATCCGCCGGGCCAGCCCGCCCATCCTGGACATCGCGGCCAGCGAGTTCGTCCCGGCGGCGTGGATGATCACGCCCGCGCCGAGGAAGAGCAGGGCCTTGAACGCACCGTGCGTCAGGAGGTGGAAGACGGCGGCGCCGCGGTCGCCGACGGCCAGCGCGCCGAGCATGTAGCCGAGCTGGCCCACCGTCGAATAGGCCAGGACGCGTTTGATGTCGTCCTGGGCGAGCGCGGCCAGACCGGAGCCGACCATGGTGATCGCGGCCATGACGGCGAGCACGACCAGCGCGGCCGCGGAGGCGGCGAAGACGGGCAGCAGCCGGGCGACGAGATAGACACCGGCGGCCACCATCGTCGCGGCGTGGATCAGCGCCGAGACGGGCGTGGGGCCGGCCATGGCGTCCGGGAGCCAGGTGTGCAGCGGGAACTGCGCCGACTTGCCGGCGACGCCGCCCAGCAGCAGCAGCGCGATCAGCGTCGGGTGGTGCAGGCCGCCGCCGGTGACCTTGCCGAGGATGCCGGTGATCTGGAACGTCCCGGCGTCCGCGGCCAGCGCGAAGATGCCGAAGAGGAAGGGGACGTCGCCGAGCTTGGTGACGAGGAACGCCTTGAGGGAGGCGGCGCGGGCGGCCTCGGTCTCCCAGTAGTGGCCGACGAGGAAGTACGAGCAGATGCCCATGACTTCCCAGCCGACCAGCAGCACCATCAGGTCGCCGGTGTAGACGACGAGCAGCATCGCGGAGGTGAAGAGCGAGACCAGCGCGGCGTAGGAGGGGTAGCGCGGATCGTCGCGCAGATAGCCGGTGGAGTAGATCTGCACACAGGCCGCCACGACACCGACCAGGACGCCGATCAGCGCGGCGAAGCCGTCGATGTGCAGGGACAGGTCGATGGGGATCGAGCCGGTCGGCGTGAGCCGGGTGGCGACGTCGGTGGCCGGACCGCCGCCCTGTCCGACGGCGACACAGACCGCGAGGGCGGCCGTGGCGAGCGTCGGCAGGACGGCCAGCGGGCGGACGAAACCGGGCGCGCGCCGCCCCAGGAGGAAGCCCGCGACGGACCCGAGGAAGGGCAGAAGGGGGACGAGCACAGCGGTGGTCGTGAGCGTCACGCGGCGGCCTCCGCCTCGGTGTCCGGCTGCGGCTGCGCGCCATGGCCCGTGGCGTCGCCGCCGTCCGGCCGCTCCGCGAGATCGCGGAGCCGGTCGATGTCGGAGCTGCCGCGGTTGCGGTAGACGAGCAGCACGATCGCCAGGCCGATGCCGATCTCGGCGGCGGCGATGGCGATGGTGAAGAGGGTCAGCGCCTGGCCGGCGTGCAGCGCGTCGCGCAGCCAGACGTCGAAGGCGACGAGATTGAGGTTGACGGCGTTGAGCATCAGCTCGACGGACATCAGCACCAGGATCGCGTTGCGGCGCGCGAGCACGCCGTACAGACCGGCGCAGAAGAGGAGGACGGCGAGGACGGCCGGATAGGCGAGATGCATCAGTGCTGCTCCTCTCGCGGGGCGGTCCCCGTGCGGGCGGCGCCGCTGCGCAGGTCGGCGGCCGGGGCCCTGCCCTCGCCGCCCTTGCGGGACAGCACGATCGCCCCGACCAGCGCGGCGAGCAGCAGGACGGACAGCGCTTCGAAGGGCAGCACCCAGTACTGGAAGAGGGTGCGCCCGGAGGTCGCGGCGGAGCCCTGGACGGCGCCGTCGAGGTCGATCCAGGTGGCGCGGAAGGCGTCCACGACGACCCAGACCAGCGTGCCCGCGGAGGCGAGGGCCACCACGAGCGCGGCCCAGCGGTTGCCCGAATCGGCGTCCGGGGAACGGCCGATGGGCGCCTTGGTCAGCATCAGCCCGAAGAGAAGGAGGACGACCACGGAACCGACGTAGATCAACACCTGCACCCAGGCGATGAATTCGGCGGTCAGCAGGAGGTACTCCACGGCGATCCCGCCGAGGGCGACGACCAGCCACAGGGCGGCGTGCACCAGTTGGCGGGTGGTGACGGTGATCAGGGCCGCGCCGAGGGTCGCGATGCCGACCAGGAGGAAGGCGATCTCGACACCGGTGGGCGAAAGGAAGCCGTGCGCGGCTGCGGTGGCGGCGAGCGTCACGTTCCCTCCTCCTTGGTGTCCTGGGCCTCTGCCGCCTGGGCGGCGGCTTCGGCCTCGGCGGCCTGCTGGGCGGCGAGTTTGTCGGCGGCCTTGCGTGCGGCGGCGAGCTCCTTGGGTTCCTCGGCCGCCGGGTCGAGCGCGGGCGGCTCGGGCACCGTCCACATCCATTCGCGCAGCCGGTCGCGCTCGTGCGTCAGGTCGCGGATGTCCGTCTCGGCGTACTCGAATTCCGGTGACCAGAAGAGCGCGTCGAAGGGGCAGACCTCGATGCAGATACCGCAGTACATGCACAGCGCGAAGTCGATGGCGAAACGGTCGAGCACATTGCGGCTGCGCTCGCGGCCACCGGGTGCGGCGGGCGGCACCGTCTCCTTGTGGGAGTCGATGTAGATGCACCAGTCCGGGCACTCGCGGGCGCACAGCATGCACACCGTGCAGTTCTCCTCGAACAGCCCGATGACACCGCGGGTGCGCGGCGGGAGGTCGGGCTGGACGTCCGGGTACTGCGCGGTGACGGACTTCCGCGTCATCGTGCGCAGCGTGACGGCCAGGCCCTTGGCGAGGCCGCTGCCGGGCCAGCCTTTTTTCTTCTCGGGGGCCATCACGAGATCACCACCTTGACGACGCCGGTGAGGGCGATCTGGGCGAGGGCGAGCGGGATCAGAACCGTCCAGGCGAGCTTTTGCAACTGGTCCTCGCGCAGCCGCGGGTAGGTGACGCGCAGCCAGATGACGCCGAAGGCGAGGATCGCGGTCTTCAGCAGCGTCCACAGCCAGCCCAGGCCGTCGAGGCCGAACGGGCCGTGCCAGCCGCCCAGGAAGAGGACGGTGGTCAGCGCGCACAGGACGACGATGCCCGCGTACTCGGCGAGCAGGAAGAGCGCGAAACGCAGTCCGGTGTACTCGGTGTAGGCGCCGAAGATGATCTCCGAGTCGGCGACCGGCATATCGAACGGCGGCCGCTGGAGCTCGGCGAGCCCCGCGGTGAAGAAGACGGCGCCGCCGACGATCTGCCACGGCACCCACCACCAGTGGAAGGCATCCAGGATGCCGGGCAGCGAGAGCGTGCCGGCGGCCATCGCGACGGAGGCGGCGGCGAGCAGCATCGGCAGCTCGTACGCCAGCAGCTGGGCGGCCGTCCGCAGACCGCCGAGCAGCGAGAACTTGTTCGCCGACGCCCAGCCCGCCATCAGCGAGCCGAGCACACCGACGCCCATGACGGCGAGCACGAAGAAGATGCCCGCGTCGATGACCTGGCCCACGGCGCCGTGCGGGCCGACCGGAATGGCGATCAGGACCAGGAGGTACGGCAGCAGCGCGACGGCCGGCGCGAGCTGGAAGATCCGCCGGTCGGCGCCCGCCGGGACGACGTCCTCCTTCTGCGCGAACTTCACGCCGTCGGCCACCAGCTGTGCCCAGCCGTGGAACCCGCCCGCGTACATGGGGCCGAGGCGGCCCTGCATATGGGCCATGACCTTGTGCTCGGTCTGCCCGATGACCAGCGGGAACACCAGGAAAACGACGAAGACGGCGAGCAGGCGCAGCGCGATGTCGAGGAAGTCGCTCATGCGGGGTCGCCTCCTGCCGGGTCTTGGGGGTGGTCCTGTTGCGGCTGCGGTGCGGGCTTCGGCTGCTCCGGCTCCGGCTTCTCCGGCTCAAGCTTTTCCGGCTCCGGCTGCTCCGGCTCCGGCTGCCGCTCCGGCTCGTCGAACGCCGGGCGGGCGTGGTGCCAGGGCGCGTCGGAGGAGCGCGGGGGAGCGGCCTCGGCGGGCGACGCCTCGGCCGGACCCGTCTCCGGTGCCGGACCCGTCTCCGGTGCCTCCGCCGCCCGCTGCTGGCTCGCCGAGCCCTCGCTGACCGAGCGGGTGCGCCGGGCCGGCCGCTCCGGACGTTCGGCGCGCGCCGCGGCCGCCGGGGCCCCGGGGGCCTCCGCCGCCTGCTGGCTCGCCGAGCCCGCGCCCGCCGTACGGGTACGCCGGGCCGGCCGCTCCCCCGCGGCCGCGGCCGCGCCCGCCGCCCGTGCGCCCCGTGCCGGACGCGCCGGCGCAGGCGGCAGCTGGCCCTTGAGCGGACCCCATTCGTTCGGGTCCGGGACGCCCGGGGGCAGCATCTGCCGCCGCTTGGGCCCGCCGTGCTCGGATTCGCCCGGCTCCTTCGCGCCGGGCCACGCCTTGGCGACCCGCGCCGCCAGCACGAAGTCCTTGCGCAGCGGATGGCCTTCAAAGGTGTCCGGGAGCAGCAGCGGTACGAGATGGGGGTGGCCGGTGAAGTCGACGCCGAACATCTCGTGGGTCTCGCGCTCGTGCCAGCCCGCGCCCGCGTAGACGTCCACGGCGGTGGGCAGCGCGGCGGCGTCGTGCGGCACGGTCGTGCGGACGATCAGCCGTCGCACGCCGCCGGGGTGCGCGACATCCGCGAGGTGCGCGCAGATCCGGAAGCCGGTGCCGGGCTCGTCGACGGCGCTCAGCCAGTCGAAATAGGTGCAGCCGAGGCCGTCCCGGGCGGCCGTCAGGGCGGCGATCCAGCCGTCCGCCGGAACGTCGACCGTCAGCAGCTCGTACGCCTCCTCGGCCGTGGCCCCCGCCCCGAAGATCTCGCTTGCGGGCCGCGGCAGCCACCCGACGACGGGCTCGGGGGCAGGCTCGGCGGCGGACTCGGGTGCAGGCTCGGCGGCAGGCTCGGCGATCGGGGCCTGCTGCTCGGGCTGCTGCTCGCTCATCGGGGCTCCTCCCCCGCCGTCTTGGGGGCGGGCGGCGCGACCAGCCCGCTGCGCAGCGCCGCGGCCGAGGGCCGGGCGCCGCCGCCGTGCCCGTAGCGCTCCCCCAGCGACTCCCGCGCGATCTTCTCCTGAAGTTTGAGGATGCCCTGGAGCAGCGCTTCGGGCCGCGGCGGGCAGCCCGGTACGTAGACGTCCACCGGGATGATCTGGTCGACGCCCTTGGTGACGGAGTACGAGTCCCAGTAGGGGCCGCCGCAGTTGGAGCAGGCGCCGAAGGAGATGACGTACTTGGGCTCGGGCATCTGCTCGTAGAGCCGCTTGACCGCGGGCGCCATCTTGTCGGTGACCGTGCCGGAGACGACCATCAGGTCGGCCTGGCGCGGGCCGGGCGCGAACGGGATCACGCCGAGCCGGATGAAGTCGTGCCGGGCCATGGAGGCGGCGATGAACTCGATGGCGCAGCAGGCCAGCCCGAAGTTGAAGACCCACAGGCTGTAGCGGCGGCCCCAGTTGAGGACCACCTTCATCGGTTCGGGCGCGAGCCGGGCCAGCGTGCCGAGGCGACGGGGCTCGGGCAGGAACTGGGGGGCGGCGCCTTCGGACGCGGCGGCGGTGCCGGCGGATCCGGTGGCGGCGGGGGTCACGTCCATTCCAGGACGCCCTTCTTCCATGCGTAGAGCAGGCCGACGGCGAGGAAGCCGAGGAAGATGAACATCTCCACCAGCGTCACCGCGCCGAAGCCGGGGGCGGCGAAGACCGTCGCCCAGGGGAACAGGAAGATCGAGTCGACGGCGAAGATGACGTAGAGGAAGGCGTAGACGTAGTAGCGGACCTGGGTGTGTGCCCAGCCCTCGCCGACCGGGTCGACCCCGCACTCGTACGTCAGCAGCTTCTCGGGCGTCGGCACGACGGGCCGCAGCAGCCGCCCGGCCCCGAAGGCCACGGCCACGAACAGCACCCCGACCACGGCGATGAGCCCCACGACCGCATAGCCCTGGAAATACTCCGCGGCGATGGTGGTGCGTACGGTCGTGTCCGGCACGTCCGCCCCTCGCTCCCTGACTGCGCTTGTTCAACGACTTTCGACAATCTTTACGGTCCGGAGTCTAGGCCCTGCCCCGCCCCGCTGAGCAGCCGCGTCGTCGCGGACGGTGGGCTTGTCCCCACTTCGCCCCACCTGGGTGGCCGGCAGCGTAGACGGCGGGCCGGTTTGTCTCAGAAGGTGTCTCACTCCTCGGACGCGGGGCGGGCGGCGGCGCCTCCGGTCACGGACCCGGCGTCCGCCGCGGCGGGCGGCCGGAGATGCGTCATGAGCCGCTCCAGGGCCTCTGCGCCGCCCGTGCCCAGGGGGTAGTGGAAACCGGCCGCCGCGGCCGGCCCGAGCTGCCGGGGCGGGTCCGGCAGCGGCGAACGGCGGGCGCGAGCCATGCCCGTCTCGCGGACGGCGTCGCTCCCCAGGACGAACGCCACCGGCAGCGGCGGGGCCTCCAGCTGCGCGGGCACGCTCAGATCGCGGCGCGCGGCGCGCTGCTGGACGAGCAGGGATTCCAGTCCGTGCCGGACCACCAGGCGCTCGGCGAGCGCGGGCAGCTCACCCAGTGGGACGTCCGTCTCACCGGAGAAGCCGAAGGCCACGGTCATGTCCTCCTCCACGCCCTCGCTGGTCCGCCGCACCCGCAGCGTCGCCACGGCGGGCCGCTCCGGCTGCCCCACGGCCACCAGCCAGGTGGGCTCGGGCGCGCGGTCGCGGACCAGGGCCGTCAGCTCCTTGCGGGACCAGCGCGAGGCGGCCGGTTCCTCGGTGCCCCAGCCGGCGGGCGGGGCACCGGTGACGTGCTGCCAGATGTCCTCCAGCGCGCCGCCGAGCAGCAGATCGTCGGCGGCGGGGTGGTGGGTGCGCAGGGAGAGCAGCAGCTGGCCGCCCGGCGCGGGGCCGTCCGGCCCGGCGGCCGTTTCCCCGCGCCGGAGCGCCCCTGCCGCGAACGTCCCGCGGACGAACGCGTCCGCCAGGGCACCGTCCGCCGTGAACTGCCCGTCCTTCCACCGCACCACGGAGCCGGACAGGCCGTCGTAGTAGCCGCCCTCGCCGTCCTGGACGACCCAGCGGTTGGGGAGCCCGGCCAGCACCGTGCGCACCGGAAGGGTGAGCCGCGCGCCGGGCGGGGTGACGATCTGGAGCGCGCGCTCACCGGCCGTCGCGCGCACCGCGTCCGCCAGCCACGCCGTCATGGCGACCACCGGCCGGTCCAGGATGATCACGGCCGCCCGATCGGTGAGAACATCGACCGCGGGCTGTCCGGTGGGCTGCCGGTCCGTCGCGGCGACCTCGGGGACGGCCTCCCCGTACTCCTCGACGGCGGCCGTACGAGGCCACACCGCTCCGCCCAGCCGGCCGACCAGGCGGCTCGCGATGACCCCCGCGAGCCGGTCGGCGCCGTGCGCACCGGTGGCCGCCCGGATCTCCGTCCACCACAGCGGGCGCCCCTGCCCCACCGCCGCGTACTCGGGCCCCAGCAGCCGGGCGGCCTCGCCCGGTATGTGCACCAGAAGGGGCGCCTCGATGGAGGCCAGCGGCCTGCCCTCGGCGTCCGACAGCTGGAGCACCGCGCCGTCGGCCTCGGCGGACACCTGGGAGTCGGGGCCGCCCGCCGTCAGCCCGGCCGCCACCGCCCACACATCCGGCATCCGCTCGGTCAGAGCGATCACATCCGTCGTCACGCGCCGGCCCGTTCCTCTCGATTCTTCTCGTCCGCCCGGTTCTTCCCGGCCGCCCGCCCGGACTCCCCGGGGGCGCTGTCCGGCTCCGCCGCCATGGCCGTCTGGACGAGCCGGCCGCGCTCACCGCGGCGGACGAACACACCGCGTCCGGCGGGCTGGTCGGACGGATAGACGCCGGGGAACAGCTGGCCCTCACCCCGGTCACCGGCCATCACCAGCGCCGAGGTCCCGCTCTCCCGCAGCGTCATCAGGAGCGGCTCGTACAGCGCACGGGACGCACCGGCAGCCCGGTGGGCGAGGACGAAGTGCAGCCCGATGTCCGCGGCGGACGGCAGATAGGGCAGGAAGGGCTCCAGCGGCTGCGCTCCCGCCGAGGCGAGGACGTCGTAGTCGTCGACGAGGACGACGATGCGCGGGCCCGTGAAGGTCGCGCCGCCCGCCGCCAGCACCTCGGGCGGCACCGCATCGTCGGGCAGCCGCTTGTGCAGTTCCTGGGTGATGGCCGAGGACAGCCCGGTCGCCAGGCGCGCGTTGTGCGCATACCCGCCGCGGTACTCCTCGGGCACCAGGCTGTGCAGTCCGCGCCGCGGATCCATCACGGCGAAGACCAGGTCGTCGTCGCCGTAGCGCTCGATCAGCCCGTGCGTCACCAGCCGCAGCACATTGGTCTTGCCGCATTCGCCGTCGCCGAAGACCAGCAGATGCTGGTCCCGGCCGAACAGGTCGAGGGCGACCGGCCGCAGCGCCGCCTGGTCGAGGCCGAGCGGGACCCGCCGAGGTTCCTCGGCCGGCAGCGGCAGCCGGGCCGCGGGCAGCCGCGCCGGCAGCACGCGTACGGGCGCGGCCTCCTCGCCGCTCCAGGCCGCGCGCACGGTCCGTACCGCCGCTTCGGCCGCCTCGCCGAGGTCGTCGACCGTGCCGAGGGCATCGATACGGGGCAGCGCGACCTGTGCGAACAGCCTGGCGTCGGTGAGGGCCCGGCCGCGCTCCTCCGGCGCGAGGGTCTCGGCCAGCTTTCGGCTGATCATGGACTCGCCGGGGTCGTTCAGCCGCAGTTCGATCTTGCTGCCGAATGCGGACTGCGCCGCGATCCGTACGTCGTTCCAGCGCAGCATCCCGGCCACCACATGGATGCCGTATCCGCTGCCGCGCCTGAGCAGATCGCCGATGGCCTCGTCCAGTTCCTCGAACTCCTCGCGCAACTCGCCGAAACCGTCCACGACCAGCACGATGTCGGTGGACGCGAGGCCGGGCAGGCCGTCCAGTGCGCCCCGGGCGCGCATCCGCCGCAGCTGCTCGACGGAGTCGATGCCGTGCACACGGAAGAGCTCTTCGCGGGCGGTGAGCATCGCCCGCACCTCTTCGACCGTACGGGCGGCCCGCTCCCGGTCCATCCGGCCGGCGATCCCGCCGACATGCGGCAGCCCGGCCATACCCGGCAGCCCGCCGCCCGCCAGGTCGAGCCCGTAGATGCCGACGTCCTGCGGGGTGTGGGTGAGCGCGAGGGACAGCATGAGGGTGCGCAGCAGCGTCGTCTTGCCGCTCTGCGGGCCGCCGATGACCGCGAGGTGCCCGCCCGCGGCCGTCAGATCCACCGTCCAGGGCCCCTGCCACTGCCGGGCCGGATCGTCGAGCAGTCCGAGCGGCACCCGCATCGGCTCGTGCGGACGGCGCGCCAGCTGCATCCCGCGGGTGCCGTCCATGTCCAGCGGGCCGGCGGCGGCGTCCAGGGGAACGGCGGGCGGCAGCGGCGGCAGCCAGATCTGCGGTACCGGCGGCGCCGCGTCCGCGAGTTGGCCGACCATCACCGACAGCAGGCTGGGCCCGGTGGTCCGCCGCGCGGGCACCGGCGCGGCGCCGTCGGCCGGGTGTCCGGACTCCGGGGCGGCGAGCGTGTTGTACGCGGGATACGGCAGCACCGCCGGGCCCGCGTCGGCGTCGTCCTGCGCCACCGGGCCGCGGCAGGGCCCGGAGACATAGCCCGCCTTGAAGCGTTCGTAGTGGCTGGTGTCGACCTTCAGATAGCCGAAGCCGGGGATGGGCGGCAGATGGAAGGCATCGGGGGTGTCCAGCACGGTGCGCGACTCGTCCGGCGAGAACGTCCGCAGCCCCAGCCGGTAGGAGAGATAGGTGTCCAGCCCTTGCAGCTTGCCGCCCTCGATGCGCTGGCTGGACAGCAGCAGATGCACCCCGATCGACCGGCCGATCCGGCCGATGGAGAGGAACAGGTCGATGAAGTCGGGCTTTGCGGTGAGCAGTTCGCCGAATTCGTCGATCACGACGAACAGATGCGGCAGCGGCGGCAGTTCGGGCCGCTGCGCACGGGCGGCGCGGTAGGTGGAGATATCGGGCAGATCGCCCGCGTCCTTGAGGACCTGCTGACGGCGCCGGACCTCCCCGGCGAGGCTGGTGTGGACGCGTTCGACGAGCCCGGCGCGGTTCTCCAGGTTCGTGATCACCCCCGCGACATGCGGCAGCGCGGCGAACGGCGCGAAGGTGGCACCGCCCTTGTAGTCGACCAGCACCATCGACAGGTCCTCGGGCGGATGCCCGGCCACCAGGGCCAGCACCAGCGTGCGCAGCAGCTCGCTCTTCCCGGATCCGGTGGCCCCGACGCACAACCCGTGCGGCCCCATGCCCAGTTCGGCGGACTCCTTCAGATCGAGCAGCACCGGCTCGCGGTCGTCGTTCAGCCCGATCGGCACCCGCAGGAACGCCTGCTCCCCGCGCGGCTCCCAGAGCCTTTGCACATCGAGCGCGCGCGGATCCGCCGCGCCCAGCAGTTCGGTGAAGTCCACCGGGCCGGACAGCGGGGTGCCCGCGGCGGCCGACTCCGCGGAGAGCCGCAACGGGGCGAGCATCCGGGCCAGACCGTGTGCCCCGGCGGCGGTCACCTCGTCCAGGGTGCCGTGTACGGGGGGCGTTCCGTATACGGGCGGTGTTCCGGGTACGGGCGGTGCTCCGGGTACGGGGCCGGACGGGCCGCGCGGGGATTCCGCCGCCGCCCCGGCCGAGGGCTGCCGCGGGACCGCTCCCTGCCGCAGGTCCGTCACCGCGACGCCCCCCGGCTTCCCGCCCGTCACCGTCACCCGCAGCGACACCTCCCCCGGCTCCTCGACCTGCTCGGCCACCAGATGCAGCACGGTGACACCCATGTCCGGGAGCGCCACCGCCTCATCGGGGCGCGGCAGATCGCGCGCCGCCCGTCCGTACCCGTCGCTGATGACCAGCAGCCGCTTGGTCAGCCCGAGGGCGTCCTTGCCCGCCAGCCCGCGGCGCACCTCCGCCGCGTACGTCGCCCGCTCCCGCAGCTCGGCGGCGAGAGAGGCGCCCAGCTCGCCGATGTCGGACGCGATGCGCCGGGCGCTGACCGGACCGTCCCACTCCTGCGGATCCAGCACATGCGGCAGCCACTTCGCCCACTCCCAGTCGGCCAGCCGCTCCTCCGGGCAGGCGACGGCGATGGCCACGTCATCGGGCGCATGCGACACCGCCGCCTGTATGACGAGCGTCCGCACGGCCCGCAGCACCGCGTCCCGTTCGCCGACGACGGTGACGTTGCCCGCCCGGTCGAGCGGAACCGTCAGCGGCATCTCCGACGCCGTACCGAACCGCTCCTGCAACCCGGCCGCCTCATTGAGCATGAACGGATCCGGCGGCGTGAGCACGCTGCTGCCTTGCCGCTCCACGGTGAGCACGCGGACGGGCACCGAGCCCGTCCCGACGCGCACCTCCAGGAAGTCCGCATCCGTACGCCGTCGTTCCCACAGTCGCGCCGGGTCGCGCACCAGGTCGTAGAGGGCCTCCGGCGGCGGGGCGAGCACCCGGGCCGCCGCCCGCCGGGCACGGTCCTCGGCGCCCAGTTCCTCGCGCAGCCCCTCCAGATACTCCAGATACCGCTCACGCTGGGTACGGCGCTGGCGCTGCGCCCGCCCGCGCTGCGAGAAGAGCAGCAACACCCCGCCGAGCACCGCCACCACCAGCACGATCGCGCCGAGCGCGGCGAACTGGCTGTTGCGGACGATGGTCATCATCACGACCGAACTGCACACACCGGCCATCGGCAGCAGCGACGTCGCCACCGAACCGGCTTTGCCCTCGGGGAGGTTGGGCGGCGGCTCGATCCTGCGCTCGCCCGGCCCCGGCAGCGGCCGGGTGGTACGGGCCGGGCGGTGCACCATACGCGTACTCACCGGGGCGGACCGCCACCGTTCGTCGACGGGGCGCCGTGGCCCGGCGTCGGGCGGCGCTGTCCGCGGGAGACGGCGCGGTTCATCGCCTCGGCCGCGATCCGCGCGGCCGCCCGGAGCGTCCGCTCGCCGAGCAGTTCCGTACGGATCGCCCCGCCCGCCGCGAGATGGCGGTCGTACGGAAGCGGCAGCACCGCCGCGCCGCCGGCGCCCAGCAGATCGGCGGCCTTCCGCGTATCGAGCCCGGTATCGGGTGCGATCTGGTTGAGCACCACCACCGTCGTGGGCAGCATCCCGGGGTGCACCCCGCCGACCCAGTCCAGGACGGAGCGGGTGGCGGCCACTCCCTCCGGGGTCGCCGGGGAGACCATGATCCGCGCCTGCGTCGTCACCAGGGCGGTGCGCGCCACCTCGGCGGGCAGGGTCTCGCAGTCGACGACGGTGGTCGCGAAGTACCGCCGCAGCGACGTCATCACGACCCGGTAGGTGTCGATCTCCAGCCGGGTGCCGATGGAGCCCTGACTGCCCGGCAGCAGCCAGCCGCCGCCCGGGAACGGAATCAGATACCCCGTCAGGTCCGTGATGAGCATCGAGGGATCGACGATCCCGGCCAGGTCCGTACCCGACCAGCGCACCTCCCGCGCACCCAGCCGGTGCGGCAGCGTGCCGAGCGCCGGATCGGCTTCGAGGGCCAGCACCGGATCGGCCCGGTAGTGCGCATAGGTGAGGGCCATCAGCGCCGCCACCGTGGACTTGCCCGCGCCGCCCCGGATGCTCGTCACGGAGAGCTGCCGGCCTGTGGTCACCGGCTGCTGGATGGCGTACGCGGTCCGGGTGACGTCCGCGGTCTCGGCCACGGGCGACGAGGCAATCGCGCGCCGCACGGCCCGCCCCGCCCGCTGCGCCATGGAATCCCCGTGCCGCGGTTTGGCACGCAGGGCGTCCAGCTCGGGCGGTACTACGGGAACGGACACGGGGGAGGGGGTGGAACGGCGGGCGGGGGTGGCGCTTTGCGCGGGGGCGGGGGCGGGGGCGGGGGCGTGCGACGGGGTGATGGTGTGCGCCGGGGCGGAAGCATGCGCCGGGGTGGGCGCCGTTTCCCCTGTGGCTTCCGGTGCGGGGCGTGCGGCCGGAACGGGGGCGGGCGTGGGGTTGGGGGCGGGCATCGGGGTGGGGGCGGGCATCGGCCCGGGGGCGGCGTGGTGCGCGACCGGAGCGCCGTACTGCGGCGCGGCGGCGGGCGGCGCCTGCGGCGGAACGGAGGGCGCCGACGGGTACGGCGCACCACCGCCCGGCTCGGACCCGGTGGTCTGCGTCGGCATCGGCGTCGACGTCTGCGTCTGCGTCTGCGTCTGCGTCGACGGCATGGGTCGGCCGGGAGCTGCGGCACCGGGCGTGCCCACGACCGGCTCCGTCCTGGAGGAGGACGTCGGGCTGTCCCACACACTGGTGCCCGCGGCAGCGGGCGCGGCTTCCCCAGCCTCCGCCGTCGCCTGCCCCGCCTCCACAGTCGCTTCCGAGGTCACTTCCGCAGTCGCCACTTCCGCAGTCGCCAACGCAGCCTTCATCTCCGCGACCGACAGGTTGAGCGTGGCCGGACCACCCTCGCCCGCCTCTCCCGCGTCCGTCCCCGCTCCCCCACCGAGCTCACGCAACAGATCGCGCTGCCAGTCGCCCTGCACCGGCCCGCCCCCTTCGCCGGCTCCCCGTACTCCGCCTCCGTCTGCTGCCATTGCTGCCATGCTCCCTCGCCGCCTTCCGGCTCAGAACGTGTGCAGCAGCCGGCTGTAGACCCCGAACGCCCCGAGGGCGACCGGGATCAGCGCCACCACACTGACCGACTCGACGAGATTCACCAGCCGACGCAGCCGGACCTGCACATGCTCCGGCACCCGCACCGCGAGCACCCCGAGCGGCAGCACCGCCAGCACACACAGCGCGGCCAGCGCAGCCGAAGGATCGTCCGCCCCGGCCGCCCAACGCATCACCAAACACACCCCCACGGCCGTCCCGGCCGCCAGCAGGGCGACGACCTCGACCGCCAGCGGGTAGGCACGGGCCCGCGACAGCATCACCACGCACAACAGGGCCCCCGCAGCGACCGACCAGCCGTCCCCCGGGCCGAGCGCGAGCACCCCCGCCGCACCCGCAGAAAGCGCCATGGCCACGGTGGCCAGCGCAAGCCCACGATGCGTCGCCCCGAGAGCGGTCGCCACCTGATGCCGGCTCACCGGCGTACCACCGGACCGCTGATCATCCAGCCGCGTCAGCCCGGCCGCCATCAGCGCCAGCCGCGGCAGATACCCCAGCACGACCACCGACACCACACCCAGCGCAACTCCCGTACGCGCCACACTGGTCACCGCCAGCCCGGCCTCCCAGGCGCCCACCGCCACCGCGACCGTCGCCGCGCCGACGAGCCCACCGCGCCCCAGCTCCGTACACACCCCGAGCAGCGCAAGCACCGCGGCGACGGACAGCCCGACACCCGCCAGCCGCACCACACCCGTCGACGCCGCCTCCCACGCGGCGAGCGCGCCGAGCGCGCCCCCCACCAGCACCAACGCGGTCCCCATCGCCCGCCGCCCGAGCCACCCACTCACGGCTCCGACAGCTACGGCGATCACGCCCACCACACCCAGCCAGACCGCGGCACGACCGGCCCCGTACCAACTGGCCGCCGCCATCCCGGCCACCAGCGCCAACACCACACTCGCCGCCCCGGCAGTCCAGCTCCGGCTCCGCGCGCCCCATCTCCAGCTACGCACATCAAGATCTTCGGCAACAACATCCGTAGCGTCATGCACCACCGGAGCCGCCGGCGTCTCGTGCTCCCGCACAAGCCGCAACACCGCGCCATCCGGCACATTCGCCGACCCCAGCGAGTCATCCTGCGACAGCACGGCCCCCTCGGCCGTCACCAACCGCCGCAACAACGGCTCCTTGCCCGGCCGATCGCCCAACAGCCGCAAAATATCCGGCAACAACACGCCGATGGGCTCCTGAGCAGGCAGCACCAGATCAACCCGCCGCCGCTCACCGACCAGCGTCACCCGACTGAGAACGGTCCGCGGCGCACCCCCCGCCACCATCCCGACATTCACCACGCCGCCCCGGCCCCCGCGTTACCGCCATTGAGCCCCGCAGGGCTGCCCGAGCCGACCGGACCGGTCGGGCTTGTCGAACCACTCGGACCGCTCGGACTCACCCCGGGAGGCGTCGCCCCGCCCGCCATCTTCCCCGCAACAAACGACCACCCCACACACCCGGCACACACCACGGCCGCCAGAGCGATCCCCCCGAAAACCTTCCCAAAACTCTCATCCAGACTCCGCCGAGTCCGCTGCCCCCCAAACATCAACGCATCCCGCAACCTCCGCCGCCGCACGGAAACCGACTCCAACAACTGACTGTCGTAGTCCCGCGCCACGGCGCCCCCTCCTCAGCTCTCCCCTGCTCCCTGCGGGGACACGATACGGCGCGGGTGCGGCGGGGTGTCCAGCGCGTGCGTGGTCGCTCCATCGCAGGGCCACTGCAGACGGTGCTTACCTAGCGCCCCGCGCTAGAACCGACGGTAGCGGCCAGTGCCGTCCGGACAGGAATGCGGATCAGCCACTCCCAGGTTCTCCGACCGAACTGCAACAACTACCGCGATTTCACCCATCCGTTATCCAGCAAGGCGGCTACTCGACCGGCGATGTTCTCGTGATCTGGGCCATTCTCGGCCCAGGTAGACCAGTAGATCGAGATTTGGAACGAGAGGACTTCGGGCTCCCTCGAGATCCTGTACTCGATCGGAGAATACTGCGTCTTGGGACTCACCGGACCGTACACCCAGCTGGCGTTATTGAATTTTTCAACCCGCTGATAGACAAACCCATCCCCGTATCCAAGCCGGAAGGAATCCGCATCATCGAGGTGAGGGTTGTCGGGGAGGCGCACCAACATAGACTTGAACTGGATTTCCTGCCAGCCGATCGGCAAATCCAACCTATCGCCCTCTTGGTGCTGCAGCGCCCCCTTGACGAACCGAAACGACGAGGCTTTGTCGATCTTGCCCACTTCGAATTCGCTGCCATTTACCCAATATGCTCGAACTCGAGCATCCTCTGGAGCATCATGACGTCGCAGCATCAAGAATTTTGATTCACGTTCACAGTCGTCGAGCGGCAGATCGAAATCATCCATCCAATACTCAGACCAGAGACTCATGGAGAGTGGCTCACAAAGGCCCGAAGAGAAGTTAAATACAGCCTCCAGCGCAGTGTCGGCCAGATCCAAGTGACCGGACGGAGAATACTCGAATTCCCTTTCCAGGCGAATGGTGAACCCTGGAAAATCCAGCATGTCGGCGTAGGTCACAGCACCCGTTCCCATCCAGTCGCACTCGGCACTATTTCCGCAATCACTCCGTTATCCGGGTCGATAAAGGTGATGCGATCCAATTCAGCCGCCTCCGGCTTATTTTGCATCAAATTTTCTATGATTTTGTCGAAGATGTCTACAGTTCGGATGGGCGTGCCGTCGGGTCGCGAGTATTGCGTCTTCCCGTCAGGGAACCTTTCGGTTATCTGCCCCTTCCCCTTCGATCTGAAGGTAGCTATCTTCATGTATACGCTGGCATCGCGCGGGCGCGGAATAGGGGCCCCCTCCACTGCGCGATCCAATACCTTCTTGAGCGCGTGATTAATTCCGTCAGTAACATCGGAAAATTTTTCGACTGGCTCTGCGACCGTAGTCACTTCCACTCGGTGAACGATCGGACCATCGGGCATCGCCAGGCCGAGATCAAATTCCGACATGTCCTCACCATTGGGACGTTTTGGCGCATCGACTTCCAAAGCTGTATGGAGGACATGGTCCGGATGCTCTTCCAGGAGTCGTCTCGCTTCACGCATTTCGTGCAAGACTTGCCCCTCGAATTGCGAATTCACCTTCCGGCTGTGGAACTCCAGCCACCTATCCAGGTCGACCACCCTTGAAGCAGTCGGACCAAGTATGTCCTCAGCTTGACGGCGACGCTCGGGGATACTCGTCCGTTGCTCAGAGCCATCTGCTGGTGTGTCGGTAGGCGTCTCGCCGTCTCGTGTCAGTGGCTCGTCAGGGGCACCGTGCGGATGACCCGGCACATCGTGTGACGGAGCGGCTTCGTCGCCGCCTCCCCCTGGCCCATGACCAGTCTGCGCGTGGCCGCCCGGCCGTTCAGCACTTGCGTCGTGGCCACCTGCCCCGTCGCGACCCGAAGTGTGCTGGTCGTGGCCGGTCCCTGACGGTGCCCCGTGCCTCTCACCAGTGCCACCTCGCTGTGTCGGCCATTCCTGCCCAAGTCCCGAGCCCTTGCCTTCTGCTCCGGTGGCCTCGGAGGACTGATGGCTGGCCTGTGGGCCGAGGTCACCTCGCGGGGAGTTCCCGTCCCCTGCGTTGGCCATGGCGTGGTGACGCTGTTCGGCGCCTACGGTGGCCAGTTCGTGGTCCGTGGGTGCGGTGGCCTTTTCGGGTGGAGTGTTGTGCAGGGTTTCCCGTTGGGCGGCCGATGGCTCCCATGTCGCGTCGGAGCCCGTCTTGGGGATGCCCTGGGCGTCGACCACCTTCCGGTCGGGGGTGAGGAAGGTGTTGTGGTCGTACATGATCGACCCTGGTGGGACTTTGCCGGCGCCGTCGGGTAGGTGGATGGCGGTTTTACCTGGGGGCAGGTCCGGGAGGGGGCCGTCCAGATGTACGGGCTGGCCGTTGGGCAGGTGGACGGCGCCGGAGGCGTCGGTCCTGCCGGTGACGGTGAACGTCTCGCGCAGGTGGTCGAGGGCTGCGCTGGTTTTGACGGCCTTGAAGGCGTTGCCGATGGCTGCGTCGAGTTTGGTGAGTTTGGCTGCGGCGCCGACAGCGTTGACGATGTGGGTGGTGGGGTCCATGTAGCGGGTGACGCGGCCGACCCTGGCGGCCGCGTTGGCGATCTTGGCGCCCGCGCCGGCCGCTTCGGCACCCGTTTTCACGGCGCCGCTGCCGCCACGAGTGGCAAGCAGGGTCCCGATGTTGAAGAACGATGCTCCGGCTGCCCGGCCCGAGTTCTTGTCCCACTGGTCCCAGGCGACCATGGACTTGCCGACCTCAACGGTCGTCTTCATGCTGTCCGTCATCCAGGACTTGACGCTGCCATCGGGCAGCAACGGGACCAGGGGCAGCAGGAGCGGCACGGTCGTGACGGTGGCCAGGTGGCCCATGCTCTTCCATGCCGCGCCGAAGTTGTCACCCCACGGGTTGAGCAGCGTGCCGAGTCCCTTGAGGGTGCCCCACATGCCGTCGATGACGGTGCCGTCCCAGACGAAGTTCTTGACCCAGCTGACCACGGCGCCCGGGTCGTACCAGTGGCGTTTTTGGTCGACGACCTTGCCCCACGGCGTATCGCCCGCCGACGACATGGCCTGTTTGGTCAGGCCGTAGGTGTGGCCGCCCTTCTTCGTGCCGTCACCAAGCGACCAGGGGGTGCCGTGGACCAGTGCAACGATCTTGTTGGCGGCTGCCACCTCCGCTGCCCAGAACGCCTGGACGGTGGCGGAGACCTCCTGTATCAGCTGCTTGTTGACGGCGACCTTGACCGGGTCGTACTGCCAGTCCTCGTCGTCCTTGATATCGGCGACGAAATGGGCGGCGGCGCCTTCGAGTTTGTGGAGCCTGGCGACCAGGGGGCGCACCTCGGCCGCGAACGTGTCCAGGGCGGCGCCGACCTTCTCCAACTCGTCGGCGAAGTGGTTCGCCTTGGTGGCGACCGGCTTGGTGGTGGCGAACAGCTGCTCCGCCTCCGGTGCCGAGTAGTACGCCCGCAGCCCCTGGAAGGAGGAGTGGACATCCGCGCCCTTGTCGCGGATGGCGCCGGCTTCCTTCTTCAGCGCCTTGGCGCGCGCTTCGACTTCTTCGAGGTTGCCGGTGTAGGTGGGGATGCCGGACGGGTCGATGTGGTCGGCGCTCACGTGTAACTCCCCCTACTTTCCACCATGACCATGACCATGCGTGCCGGTGTGCTTGTGTGGGTGCAGGTCGGGCGCCTTCAGGGCCTGTTGGAGCGTGTGCGAGGCCATCCGCTCGTCGCCCTCGAGGTACTCCCGCGCCGCGTTCGCCGCGCCGTCCACCGACTTCTTTGTCCGGGCCAGCAGGAACGTCAGATCGTCCTGTGTCTTTGCGGCGAACTCGGCCAGGGCACTGGCGAGCAGGCCGGATGGTGCGGACTTGCCATCGGGGCCGGGCGGGCCGGACGGCGGCTTCTCGCCGGCCATCTGGAGCGTGCCCACCGCGTGTGCGGCCTTGAGCAGATCGCCCTTCGGACCCCCGTAGGCGGAGATCTGCTCACCCAGTTCGCCCGCCGTGCGGCTGGTCTTGTCCAGCACATGGTTCACGCCCGAAGGCGTGAGGTCCCACCCCGTCATCCCTACCGCTCCCATTCCCCGGGCCAGGCTCCCCCCTGCCCGTACATGCACGTCAACCGTCGGCACAAGCACTCACATGACGCCGACCCGATGCCGTCAGCCGATGCCGTCGACCGCGGCCTTCGCCCGCTGCAACGCCGTGTGCGCCGTACCGTCGTTCTTCTCCAGCGTCGTGCGCAGCAGATGAATGATCGAACGCACCTCGCTCGCCGAACGGTTCCAGCGCTGCTCAGCCCCGTGGTACTGCTCGGACACCCCATCGGCGGAGAAGTCCGCCATCGCCGCCTTCACCTGACGATCACGCTCACCGATCAGGGACTCCAGCCGGGCAATCACCGACTGCAGATTCGTCTGCGCCTCGGCCGAGGCACCCGTGTCGTAGCTCCGCCGGTCCGCGCCAGCCGTCATGCTTCTCATCCTCCCCGTGGAAACCGGCGGCAGCCCAATGGGCTCGCTCCCCTACCGGTTCTTGCCTTGACAGTGCCTTGACTGCGTCGTGTATGGGCTGTCGGCTCAGCGACCCGAGAAGCGAGCCGCATCGAAGTTGGCCGACGACATCGACTGCCGCGCATTGTCAGCGGCCTCGTGCTCACCGGCGATGAACGACCGGTCCATGCCCTTCTGACCGCCCAGGATCGAACGCAACGCACCGTTCAACGACGCCGCGATCTCGTCCGAATTACGCTTGAAATTGTCGAACGCGGTCTTGCCCGCGCCGTTGAACTTGCCCTCCAGCGGCTGCGCCGCCGCGACCAGCTGCTTGACCAGCGCGCCGAGATCCTCCGACGATCCCTGCGTCTGCCCCGACAGCGTCGACAGCGTCTGGCTGCCCATGTCGAACTTGAGCCCCATGTTGCTCACCCTCCCCCTTGACCTACGAGCCCCCTGGCCCCTCATGTTGCCGTCCTTGTCCACCACCCAACCGGCACCGCACCAGCTCACGCAAGCCGATTGCGTCGGTGGACCAAGCGACACCTTCACCATGCCAGACGCCACTGACAATCCACCGGTTTCCGGTCGACACGGGGGACGACGGCCGTCAGTCGGTACCCCGGACCCGCTCGACGAACGCCGCGAACGCGGGCGTGGGGAAGGCCAGGACCGGCCCGCCCGGGTCCTTCGAGTCACGGACGGCGACCCGCCCGCAGTCGTGACCGGGGAGGCATGCCACCTCGACGCACTCGTTGCCCTCGCCGCCGCTGTAGGTGCTTTTGAACCAGGCGAAGGACGTGGCTTCGGTCCGAGACAGCGGGCGATCAGTCATGAGACAGCTCCTGTCGTGCTTTGGCCAGCAGTCGCAACGACGCCGAGGAGTCGGCTGCTTGCGAGCGTAGGTAGTCGAACGTGAGTTTATAAGCGGACACGTCCTCTGGGTCATCGAGATACAGGCCACGGCGGCGCATCTCGATGTAGACCACGGCCATGGAGTTGAGCGGGTTCCGTTCGTCGTTCCTGCCCAGGATGACGAAGTGGCCGGCCCCTGCTGCATGGGCACCGGCGCTGAACGGCAGGATCTGGATCTCGACCGTTGGACTCTGCGCCATCTCGTGGAGGTGATCCAACTGATCCGCCATCACCGTTGAGTTGCCAACAGTCCGGCGGATTACCGCTTCGTCCAGCACCGCCCACAGGTGCAGCGACGGCTTCCGCTCGAGGATGCTCTGGCGCTGGATCCGAGCGTCCACCATCCGCTCGATCGCATCGTTCGGGCTGCGAACCTCGCGCGCCTGGTGCACTGCGTGGGCGTACTCCCGTGTCTGAAGCAGACCCGGGATGACCGTGTTGGCGTAGAGGTACTCGTACTCGGCCTCATGCTCGAAAGACACCAGGGGGTCTATCCACTCCGGTACCGCAGTGTTGCCGACCCACCAGCCATCGGTCTGCGTACGTGCCACTTGCACCAGAGCATCACGTTCGCTTGCGGATGCATCGCAGGCATCGGCAAGCGACTTCACTGTCGCCCACCGAATACGGGCCGGTCCTGCCACATCTCGTAACGGCTGACGGTCGCCTTGCTGACCCCGGCACGCTCGGCCACCTGCGACTGCGTCAGGCCGCATCGCTCGCGCAACGCGATCAGGCCACGAGCGATCTGCATGCGCCCAGCCGGTCCGGTGAGTGTCGCCGTCATCCCCGCCCCTGTCTTCCTCCCCATGCCGCCCATGAGGCAGCCCAACGGAGCGAGCGTACGCAGCAATTGATCCACTTCCGAGGTCCTGCACCGCGCGTCACCCACATCAGTGAAGTCCACCTAACAGGAAGCCATTCATTGGACTCCAATGACAAGGTTCTTATGACGTACTGATGCCTGCCCCACAAAGGGAGTTGAGCGCATGGCCAGTCTCATCCGTCGCACCCTCATCCGCCTCCAAGCCCTCCTCACCCCCCAGGGCCGCCACCGCGCCAAGGCGCCAAGCCGTCAGCCCCGCCCCGTACGACCCGCCCAGCTGGCCCGCAACACCACCCACCGCCCCCGCCGCCCCGGCCCGTACGCCATCGACAGCCCCATCGACGGCGACGCCACCGTGATGGTCCGCCCCTACCTCCTCGCCCTCTCCGCGGAGGCGGCGCGATGAACGGTGACGACCCGGACGTGCGGGTGCTGCCCCGGACCGTCGGAGACGGGCGGCCCTGTTATCTGTCCACCGACGGCACCGGACCCGTATCGCGGTTGGCCAACCGGATCGAGGCCGTGCAGCTCGGCCTCGCGGGGAGGGTGCTCGGGCACGGGCGGAGGGTCCTCGCGGAGTGCGGGCCCCCAGCGGTCGCCGAACTCCGCTTCTTGTGCGTGCAGTTGGTGGAGGCGCTGCACGATGCGCTGTTCATTGCCGAGAGCCGGGGAATCCGGCTCGCACCCGCGGATGACGACGAGGGGGGCGAGGACCCCGACGAGCCACCGGCTTCGGCGCTGGCCTCGCTGCCCGGTGGGGAGCTCGCCTCCGCGGGCGCCGCCCGTCGCTTCGTACGGGACGTGGCGCGGTCGTGGCGGCTGCCCCGGGGAGCGGCCGACGACCTGGAGACGGTCACCGGAGAGCTGGTCGCCAATGCGCTGGAGCACAGCGACAGCCGTTTCCTTGTCGTCGAGCTGACGTGCGTGGGCCGGGTGGTACGGGTTGACGTATGTGACGAAGGGACAGGCCGGGCGGTCGTACGGCAGGAGCCGTCCGCCGAGCAGGAGCACGGGCGCGGACTGCCGATCGTCGCGGCGCTGAGCGAGCGGTGGGGGCAGGACAGAACGGACGACGGGCACACCGTCTGGGCCGAGGTGGACGTCCGTCGGAGGGGCGGCGCCCACGTAGAGATGCCCACGTAGAGACGTAGGGGTGGGGAAAACCCCACCGCCACTGCCCCAGTCACCCCATGGCAGCCGGGACCCCGGCCCGGCAGGCTGGGTGCATGACGGAAAGTTCCCCCATAAGTGCCGGTCGCGGGCCTGGTGGCGGCCACGGCGGCGGCCCCGAACACGGCCCCGGCCACAGCCTCGGTGACGGCCCCGGTGACGGCCCCAGCGATGGCCCCGCCGACGACGCACTCCCCCCGCCCCAAGCTCCTCTCAGCCGCTGGACCCGGCGGGAGATCGGATATCTGCTGCTCAACCTGCCGCTGAACGTGCTCGCGTTCGTGGTGCTGATGGTCTGGCTGGCGCTGGGATTCGGGCTGGCCGTCACCGTTGTCGGGCTGCCGTTGCTGGCTAGTGGGCTGGTGGCGTGCCGGTGGTACGGGAAGGTGGAGCGGGGGCGGGCGCGGGCGTTGCTCGGGGTGCGGGTTGACGAGCCGAGCGCGCTGCGGTCACCGGGGCAGGGGTTCTTCTCCTGGTTGCGGACGCGCCTGACGGATCCGGTGGCCTGGCGGCATGCGTTGTTCGTGTTCGTGCGGCTGCCGTGGGCTGTGTGCACCTTCTCCATCACGCTGGTCGGGCTCGTCGTGGGATGGCCGGTGCTGCCCTGGCTGACGCGCTGGCTGTCGAACGTGGACCGGGCGATGGTGCGCGGACTGCTGGCGCCCTCCGACGAATGGGAGCGGCGGATCGCCGAGCTGGAGGCGGACCGGATGACGGTCAGCGACACGGCGGCGGCCGATCTGCGGCGTATCGAGCGGGATCTGCACGACGGGGCACAGGCCCGGCTCGTGGCGCTGGCCATGGGGCTCGGCCTGGCCAAGGAGAAGCTGCTGGAGGATCCGGACGCGGCGGCGGCGATGGTCGACGAGGCGCATGGCGAGGTGAAGCTGGCGCTCCAGGAGCTGCGGGATCTGGCCCGGGGGATCCATCCGGCGATCCTGACCGACCGGGGGCTCGGCCCGGCGCTGGCCTCTCTGGCCGGGCGCTGCACGGTGCCCACCACCGCCTCCGTAGAGCTGCCGGAACGGCCCGCGCCCGCCATAGAGGGGATCGTCTACTTCACCGTCTCCGAGCTGCTCCAGAACGTCGCCAAGCACAGCGGGGCGCGTAGGGCGTCGGTGGAGGTGCGGCAGGTCCGGGACCGGCTGCTGATCCGGGTGGCGGACGACGGACGGGGCGGGGCGCGGCTGGACGGCGGGAGCGGGATGGCCGGGCTCGCCGAGCGGCTGGGGTCGGTGGACGGGCGGTTCGTACTGGACTCGCCGGCGGGCGGGCCGACGCGGGTGACGGCGGAGCTGCCGTGGCGGGGGCGGGCGGCGACGGGTGCCGAGCAGCCGGTCCGTGCGGGCCAGGGCGGCACTCGTCCACAGGTCTGACGGTGGTGGGGATAACCCCAGGTGAAGAGTGCACTGAGCCTCATGGTGCGGGCGGCGCCGGCCGCGGAAGCTGTTCGTAGCCGAACAGAACCCACCAACGGACAGACGGATGGACCACGCCACGATGGACCTCGCATACGCATCCACCCCGCCCCGCGGCTCCCATGTGCCCGTGGGGCTGCGCGCCCCGTTTTCCGGGTGGGCCTGGCGCGAATTCCTCTATCTGTTTCTCAGTCTGCCGATCGCCTCGCTGATGTTCGCCTATGCGGTGGCGGTGGTTTCGGCCGGTGCGGGGCTGCTGATCACGTTCCTGGGCATCCTGGTGCTGGCCGGCGGGCTGGCGGGCTGCCGGGCGCTGGGGGTGGTGGAGCGGGGGCGGGCCCGTGCGCTGCTGGGGCTGGAGGTGGCCGAGCCGGCGCCGGTGCGGGCCACCAAACCGGGGCCGATGGGGTGGATAGGGGCCGTCCTGAAGAGCGGTGTGTCCTGGCGGCACCTGCTCTACTGCCTCTTCCACTTCCCGTGGGCGCTGTTCTCCTTCGTGCTCGCCACGGTCTTCTGGTCCGTGGGCTGGGCCCTGCTGAGCTATCCGCTGTGGCGGTGGACGTTCCCCGCGTATCTGGGAGTGCCCGGCATCCAGCTGTGGGGCGACCACGACGGCCATGGCCGCTACCTCGCTTCACCCGCGGAGATAGCGGGCGTCAGCGCCGTCGGGCTGCTGCTGGTGCTGGCCGGGCCCTGGCTGATCCACGGGCTGACGCAGGTGGACCGGGTGATGGTGCGCGGGCTGCTGGGGCCGTCCGCACTCGCCGGGCGGGTCTCGGAGCTGGAGTCGGACCGCGGCGTGATGGTCGATACGGCGGCGGCCGATCTGCGGCGTATCGAGCGGGAACTGCACGACGGGGCGCAGGCCCGGCTGACCTCGCTGGCCAGAGACCTGGAGCTGGCGAAGGAGAAGCTGGCACGGGAGAAGCCGGCGGACGGCCCGGAGGCCGCCGCGCGGGTGGTGGACGAGGCGCACGGCGAGGTGAAGGTCGCGCTCCGGGAGCTGCGGGATCTGGCCCGGGGCATCCATCCGGCGATCCTGACCGACCGGGGGCTCGGCCCGGCGCTGTCGGCGCTGGCCGCGCGCTGCACGGTGCCGGTCGCCGCCTCCGTCGACCTGCCCGTACGGCCCGCCGCCGCGATCGAGGCCCTCGCTTACGTCACCGTCTCCGAGCTGCTGGAGAACGTCTCCCGGCATGCGCGGGCCACCCGTGCCACGGTCGACGTCTGGCGCGCGGCGGACCGGATCGTGCTGCGGGTGACCGACGACGGCCGGGGCGGCGCGACCACCGACGCGGGCGGCCGCCTGGCGGATCTTGCCGGGCGGCTCGGCTCGGTGGACGGCCTGCTGGTGGTGGATTCCCCGGCCGGGGGCCCGACCTCCATATCCGCCGAGCTGCCATGGCGGGGGCGGTAGCGGGCCTGCTCCCCTGCGGGCGAGGCCGGGGCCGAGCCGGCCCCGGCTCCCCGCCACCCCCGCAGCCGAGGCCGGAAGCGGAAGTTATCCACAGCTCCCCCGCGCCAACCCCCCGTGCTGGAATGCTGGGCCCTCAGCCGGGGTTGTACGGGAAGCGGGGGGAACCAGAACCATGAAGAACAGCGTGCAGGTGGTCATCGCCGAGGATTCGGTGCTGCTGCGGGAGGGGCTGACGCGGTTGCTGACCGACCGCGGGCATGACGTCGTGGCCGGTGTCGGAGACGCCGAGGCGCTCACCAAGGTGATCGGGGAGCTGGCGGCCGAGGACGCGCTGCCCGACGTGGTGGTGGCGGACGTGCGGATGCCGCCGACGCACACCGACGAGGGGGTGCGGGCGGCCATCAGACTGCGCCGCGAGCACCCGGATCTGGGCGTGCTGGTGCTGTCGCAGTACGTCGAGGAGCAGTACGCCACGGAGCTGCTGGCCGGCTCCACCCGGGGTATCGGCTATCTGCTCAAGGACCGGGTGGCCGAGGTCCGGGAGTTCGTCGACGCCGTGGTCCGGGTCGCCGGGGGCGGTACGGCGCTGGACCCGGAAGTGGTCGCGCAGCTACTGGGGCGCAGCCGTAAGCAGGAGGTGCTGGGGCGTCTGACGCCGAGGGAACGGGAGGTGCTGGGGCTGATGGCCGAGGGGCGGACGAATTCCGCGATCGCCCGGCAGCTGGTGGTCAGCGACGGTGCGGTCGAGAAGCACGTCAGCAATATCTTCCTGAAGCTGGGGCTGGACCGGAGTGACGGGGATCACCGCCGGGTGCTGGCGGTGCTCACATACCTGGGCTCCTGAATCCGGCCCGGACAGGCCTGGCACACCGTCAGATGCGCAGGCCGCAGGGGTGCCGTAGCGGCGCCCCAGAGGGGCCGTCCGGGGACCAGGACCTTGGACCTAGAACCATTGGACGAGTCCGGAGCGTCATGAAGAAGGGATGACGAGGGCGGTAATTTCGTGACAAACCATGCCAGTACGGTGTCTCATTACGGCGTCCATAATGTGACCGGCCCAGGGAAGGCGACCCTTACCCACGTACGATGGAGAGGGGACGACCGGTCGGTACGGAGCGTCCCGAGCCCTGCCTCCGGCGGGGAAGCCGCACCCCTCGAGGGAGGTCCGAAGCAGTGACCAGCCAGGTCAGTAGCCCAGCCGAGAAGACCGACGGTGCGCTTGTCGGCGAACAGCGCGCGCCCGGTGCCGGCGGGGAGGGCAAGGAAGTCCGGCGCCTGGACCGGGTGATCATCCGCTTCGCGGGTGACTCCGGTGACGGCATGCAGCTCACGGGCGACCGGTTCACCTCCGAGACGGCGTCGTTCGGCAACGACCTGTCGACGCTGCCGAACTTCCCCGCCGAGATCCGGGCGCCCGCCGGCACCCTGCCGGGCGTCTCCAGCTTCCAGCTGCACTTCGCCGACCACGACATCCTCACCCCCGGTGACGCCCCGAACGTCCTGGTGGCGATGAACCCGGCGGCACTGAAGGCGAACATCGGCGACGTCCCCCGGGGCGCGGAGATCATCGTCAACACCGACGAGTTCACCAAGCGCCCGATGGCCAAGGTCGGCTATGCGACCAGCCCGCTGGAGGACGGCTCGCTGGAGGCATACAACGTCCACCCGGTGCCGCTGACGACGCTGACGATCGAGGCACTCAAGGAGTTCGGGCTCTCCCGCAAGGAGGCCGAGCGCAGCAAGAACATGTTCGCGCTGGGCCTGCTGTCGTGGATGTACCACCGGCCGACGGAGGGCACCGAGAAGTTCCTGCGCGCGAAGTTCGCCAAGAAGCCGGATATCGCGGAGGCGAACGTCACCGCCTTTAGGGCGGGCTGGAACTTCGGCGAGACCACCGAGGACTTCGCGACGTCCTACGAGGTCGCGCCGGCCACCAAGGCGTTCCCGACCGGCACGTACCGCAACATCTCCGGCAACCTCGCGCTGTCCTACGGACTGGTCGCCGCCTCGCAGCAGGCGGATCTGCCGCTGTACCTGGGCTCGTACCCCATCACCCCGGCCTCCGACATCCTGCACGAGCTGTCCAAGCACAAGAACTTCGGTGTGCGGACCTTCCAGGCGGAGGACGAGATCGCGGGCATCGGTGCGGCGCTGGGCGCGGCGTTCGGCGGCTCGCTGGCGGTCACCACGACCTCGGGCCCCGGTGTGGCGCTGAAGTCGGAGACCATCGGACTGGCGGTCAGCCTGGAGCTCCCGCTGCTGATCGTGGACATCCAGCGCGGCGGCCCCTCGACGGGCCTGCCCACCAAGACCGAGCAGGCCGACCTGCTCCAGGCGATGTACGGCCGCAACGGCGAGGCCCCGGTGCCGATCGTGGCGCCGAAGACGCCCGCCGACTGCTTCGACGCGGCGCTGGATGCGGCCCGTATCGCGCTGACCTACCGCACCCCCGTCTTCCTGCTCTCCGACGGCTATCTGGCCAACGGCTCCGAGCCCTGGCGGATTCCCGAGGTCGACGAACTGCCCGATCTGCGCGTCCAGTTCGCCTCCGGCCCCAACCACGAGCTGGCCGACGGCACCGAGGTGTTCTGGCCCTACAAGCGCGAGGAGCACACCCTCGCCCGGCCCTGGGCGATTCCGGGCACGCCGGGCCTGGAGCACCGTATCGGCGGCATCGAGAAGCAGGACGGCACGGGCAACATCTCCTACGACCCCGCCAACCACGACTTCATGGTGCGCACCCGTCAGGCCAAGATCGACGGCATCGAGGTCCCCGACCTCGACATCGACGACCCGTCCGGCGAGGCCAACACCCTGGTCGTGGGCTGGGGTTCGACCTACGGGCCGATCACGGCGGCGGTACGGCGCGTAAGGGGCGCGGGGGAGCGCATCGCACAGGTGCATCTGCGCCATCTCAACCCCTTCCCGAGGAATCTCGGCGAGGTCCTGCGGCGTTACGACAAGGTGGTCGTGCCGGAGATGAACCTCGGACAGCTCAGCACCCTGCTGCGCGCCAAGTACCTCGTCGACGCGCGCTCGCACACCCAGGTCAGCGGCATGCCGTTCAAGGCTGAGCAGCTCGCGGAGGTCCTTAAGGAGGCCATCAATGACTGAGACGATCCCGGAGGAGAAGCCCGCACAGATCGAGGCGCTCTCCCTGGTACCCAAGGCCGAGGCCAAGCAGTCCATGAAGGACTTCAAGTCCGACCAGGAAGTGCGCTGGTGCCCCGGCTGCGGTGACTACGCCGTCCTCGCCGCCGTCCAGGGCTTCATGCCCGAGCTCGGCCTGGCGAAGGAGAACATCGTCTTCGTCTCCGGCATCGGCTGCTCCTCCCGCTTCCCGTACTACATGAACACCTACGGGATGCACTCCATCCACGGCCGCGCCCCGGCCATCGCCACCGGCCTGGCCTCCTCGCGGCGCGATCTGTCGGTCTGGGTCGTCACCGGTGACGGCGATGCGCTCTCCATCGGCGGCAACCACCTCATCCACGCCCTGCGGCGCAACGTCAACCTCAAGATCCTGCTGTTCAACAACCGGATCTACGGACTGACCAAGGGCCAGTACAGCCCGACCTCCGAGCTCGGCAAGATCACCAAGTCGACGCCGATGGGCTCGCTGGACGCGCCGTTCAACCCGGTCTCGCTGGCCCTGGGCGCCGAGGCGTCCTTCGTGGCCCGCACCGTCGACTCCGACCGCAAGCATCTGACCTCGGTGCTGCGCGCGGCCGCCGCCCACCCGGGCACGGCGCTGGTGGAGATCTACCAGAACTGCAACATCTTCAACGACGGCGCCTTCGAGGTCCTCAAGGACAAGGAGAAGGCCCAGGAGGCGGTCATCCGCCTGGAGCACGGCGAGCCGATCCGCTTCGGCGCCCCGGCCCCGGACGGCCTGGGATCCAAGGGCGTGGTCCGCGATCCGGCCACCGGCGACCTCAAGGTCATCGACGTCCTGGCGGAGGGCACCGACGGCGTGCTGGTGCACGACGCCCACGCCGCCTCCCCCACCACGGCCTTCGCCCTGTCCCGGCTCGCCGATCCGGACACCCTGTACCGCACCCCCATCGGCGTGCTGCGCGATGTCGAGCGCCCGGTCTACGACACCCTCATGTCCGACCAGCTCGACTCCGCCGTCGAGCAGAAGGGCAAGGGCGACCTCTCCGCCCTGCTCGCCGGCAACGACACCTGGACCGTGGTCGGCTGACCGGCTCCGCGCGCTGCCTCCACGGGTGCCCGTACGCGAACGTCTCACGGCGTTGCGTGCGGGCATCCGTGCGTGGTGGACGCGCGTCCGCGGTTGCCCGTCCGCCGGGCCGAGGCGGCGCATTGCGCGGCGCGCGGCAGCACCGTAGGGCGGATGCGCTCGCGGAGGCGCTCAAGGCTCGCTCCCCCCTGCCATGACCGTATGGCGATACGGGCATGACAGCGGCGTCGCGCGGCGCTACCTTCCTTGGGTCGTCACAGCACCACAGGGAGGGCGATATGCCGTCTCGGAACGATCAGCGCACGGGACTCGCCCTCGGCTTGGCCGCGTACACCATGTGGGGCCTGCTGCCCCTGTACTGGCATCTGCTGGACGCCGCCGCGCCGTCGGAGATCCTCGCCCACCGCATGGTGTGGTCGCTGCCCGTCGCGATCGTCCTCCTGGCCGTGCTGCGCCGCTGGGCCTGGATACGCCCGCTGCTGCGGCAGCCCAGGCGCCTCGGCCTGATCCTGGTGTGCACCCTGGTGATCTCGGCCAACTGGTTCCTCTACATCTGGTCCGTCAACGACGGGCATGTGCTCGAAGCCTCGTTCGACTACTCCTCTAAAGGACAGCTCTAGGGAAGGCACGAATGCCAACTTCCCTACACAGCGAGTTCGAGCGATGACCATCGCTCAGTCGTCCACATCGGTTCAATCTCGATGTACGGACCAGGGAACAACTCAACACGCTTGATGAGCGTCGCGAGTATCCCTCGCACGACCGGTACGGGGAGGCTGTCCCACTCCTCCACCAGGTTGCGGACCGCGGGCAGGTACGGCGTCGACCCATCCGCCTTAACGTCCTCGTCTTCCAGCTTGAGCAGATCTTGCTCGATCTTCGCTCGCTGGTTCTTGAGGGTCTCTTTCGTTCGCAGGAACTCGGCCCGGTCGAGGTCGCCGAGTGCATGCATGGTGTTCGCGTTGTCGATGCCCGCCTGAACCTTGAGCAGCTCGGCCTCTTTCTGGGCTTTCTGCTTCGCTCGGTCTTCCTTTGCGTGGTTCAACTCGGGCAGCGGTACGCGGTTCTCGTCAACCTCGTTGGCGAGTTTGACGAGCCAGTCGTAGACCTTCTCCTCGGCGTACGAGCGACGTACGTATACCCCCTTGCAGGATCGGTCCTTGGCGTACGTCTTACAGCGGTACTTGTTCGCCGTGGCGCCTGCGTTGAAGACTCCCGCGCGCCCGGTCTTGCACCGGCCGCACCAAGTCATACCGGCAAGCGGGTACTTGGGCTGCCGTGCGCGAGGCGGCGTATTCTTCGTCCGCTCGCGCGCGAGTAGGTACGCATCCCATATTGCTTGGGCGTCCTCGGCCTGCTGCTCCTCGCTCTTCTCCTCTCCGTCTTGTGGGAGCCCGATGAGCGGTTTGTGCGCTCCGGGTATGTGGATGTAGTGCGCCCGCGTTTTGCAGGGCTCTTCGAGCCCTTGGCAGGTGTCGGGCCTGTGGACGTGCAGCAGGCCGGCCGCAAAGCCCGAGTCCATGTACCAACGCAGTGCCTCATGGGTCCATGGCTTGCCGCGGGTGTTCAAGTACCCGTTGCGGTTGAGCCAGGCTGCGAGCGGCATGTATCCCTCGCCGTTGACGTACCGCAGGAAGAGGCCGCCGTACGCCGGCCCGGCGTCGTTGGGTTCGTACCGTTCCTCTTGCGGCTTGCCTTCAGGGTCGATGCGCCGGTACCAGGTGTATCCCGCACGCCGTTTACCTGCTGCGGGCAGTCCGTGCTCGCGCCGCCAGTCGTGGGTTTCCTTCCACTGTTCGCCGGCGCGGTCGCTCTCGAACGCTGCGACCTCGAACAACATGCCTCGGTGGAAGCGGCCGGCCGCTGTGGTGGCGTCGACCTCTTCGGTAGCGGATTCCAACTGCCCGCCGATGCGTTCGACTCGGGCGAGGTTGATTGCTACGCCGTGGCGCGAGCGTCCGAAGCGGCTGTACTTCCAAACGGCGATCTCGCGCGCCTGGTCGTTCTCAACGGCAACGATCGCTTCCATGATCTTGCGTTTGAAGTTGCGGCCGGTCTTGTCGAGATCCTCGATCCAACGCACGATCACGCGGTTTCGGCGCCGTGCCCATTCCTTGATTGTCTTCTTTTGTAGTTCCGGGCTGATCTTCTCCTCTTTCCAGGTTGAGACCCTTATGTACCCGATGGCGGGCACCGGTTCGTCGCCGGCGCCCGCCTCTGTGACTGCACGAAGCAACTTGCCCCCTGCTGTGGTCGGTTGGGTTTCGGGTAGGCCGGGTGCGCTACCCCCGCGATAGCGCGCTTTCGGCCGACTCGCCTGTGTCGTTGGGGTGTTGTGGGTTGGGTACGTCGAATAGACCTCGGTCCATGTGCTGGAAAGCGAGGTTGTACCCCTGGTTGATGGTGCGTGCGCCTGCTCGGCGCGCGTACGTGCGGATGACGAATGGCAGCGCGGCCAGGATCAAGACGAGTCCGGGCCAGATCAGTTCGTCGCGCTCTCCGGGGAGGTATGCCCCCAACCCGGCCACTACGACGCCTGCCCCCATCGTTATGTTGGCTGCCACCGCTGCCCATTTGTCGCCATGCACTCGACGCCTCCCGTTGTCCTGCGTGTTGCCGTGTGCTGTCACCTCTTGCGACGGTGCGCTGCCGGGTTTTGGGCACAGGTCATCGAGCCGCAGCCCTTCTTAGGGGCGGCCGAACCGTGGGTGTAGCGGCAGCTTGGGCCCGTCAAGTGGCCCTAACAGCAAGGTCACACACATTCTTGCGTGCGCGTCTGACAGAGTGCGTCGTGCAACTCGGCCGTCGGATTACCTTTCCGTCCCTGTCGTTCCCTGTCGGTCCGTATCCGTCTTTCTCTGTGCTTCCTGTTGCTGCAATCCCGTGACGAAGGTCACGAACATTGCAACCGACTGCGGGTCGCTGATTCCCAGTAGCGCCGCTGCCTGCTCGACTGTGAGCGGCATGTCGACGGCGGCTCGGTTACCTACCCTCTCGATCTGCTCCTCGGTGGCGATCCCCGCGCGCACGAGCAGCTCACCGAGGGATACGCGGAGTACGGGCGCCATGGAGGCGAGTAGGTCGGGCGTTGGTGTGGCTTTGGCGCCCAGGATGCGCGACACGGCCGCGTGGGACACGCCGGCGTCTTCCGCGAATTTGGTCTTGCCGCCGCTGCGAGGTCCGGTGAGGTCGTACCCGATGTGGGTGAGTCGCTCCCTGAACCATGCGGCGAATGACTCGCGGGCATCCCGCGGGCCATCCGTTCTTTCCCGTTCGTTCCTTCGCATGGGTGCAAGATACCCACACTCAGGCCAGGGTGCCGACCGTTCGTCAAGTTGGTATGCGGTTGTTGCCGTAGGACTGTGGCCGAGTTCCCCCTGTACCCGTGCATGATCAGCACTATACAAGCCGTGGTCGCACTGTCACTCGATTACGTGGCTGGCATATGCACGTGTCTTAACGTTCTTGCGTGTACGAACGAAGTGCATTACGTTCTTGCTCGTTCAAACGGCCAGTTAGGGCACGGAGGACGTAGCCATGCACTTTGATCACGCTCGCCTGCTCGCGGCACTCGCTGCGGCAGGCGACACCACCGACGCGAAGATCGCGCACCGCCTCGGGGTGAACCCCTCGACCGCTTGGCGTCTGCGTAACGGCGTGACGCGCCCCGCGGCGCGGACCCTCGCCGCCATCGAGCGCGCGTACGGCGTCACCGCCGCCGAGCTGTACGGGGGCGCTGCATGAGCGTCGCCAATCTGGCCCGTGCCCGCGCCATCCGCAGCGCGGCGCAGCAGCTCGCGTACGGGGTCGCCCTGCGCGAGTCGATGTCGCCTCGCGAGGCGGCGCGTGCGGCTTGGTACCCGGGGCACCGCCTCGGCTCGGTCGAGGCGATCGAGGCCCACATACGCGCCGATCGCGCGAGCCGCACGCCGGCGCCTGCCGCGCTACGCGCTGCTGCCTGAAAAGAAGTTGGGCCGCCCGGATGGTCCCCGGAACGGCCCGACACGACCAAACCCATCCGTCACAGAGAGGACAGGTCGTGCCTGTTGTTCAGCTTATCCCCCGCCGACGGCCGAGGGCCCTTGAGGTCCCCGAGCTGTGGTCGTGGCTCCGGTCCCTGCCGGCAGCCGTTCGTGTCCGCGCGCTCTTCGCCGCGGCCGAGCTGTACCTGCTGGAGGTGACCCGATGAACCGCCCGCCGTCCGCGATGCACTTTGCTCGCGCCGCGCGTCTGGCGCGCGAGCTCGATCGGCTCGCCCCCGGCATCGTCGCCGTGCGCACCACCCCCGTGTTTGTTGACGACCTGCCGCGCGGTCCCCGGATCGCGACGTTCGTGCACCTCGTCGACGACGAGGGGCTCGTGTTGGCCGCGACGCCGGACGTGCACCGCACCGCGTACCGCCTGGTGCGCGATGCCTTCTCTTCCGCCGAGTGGTCGCACGAGTACCGGTACGACCTGCGGCGCGGCGATCTCTTCCGCTGCGATGGTGCGGCGCTGCCGCCCGGGGTGGGGGGTGTCGAGTGACTGCCGAGACCGTGCTCGACGCCGTCGCCCTCGCCTACGCGGACGACCCGACCGCCGTCGAGGCCCTGCTGCTCGACCTCGCCGGGGCCGCCGAGCACCGCGGGCACATGGCGACCTACCACGACGCCACCGACTACGGCCGCGAGGACGCCAGCGCCGCGGCCGACGCCGCCCGCGACGAGCTGCTCGCCGTGCTCGACCTCCCCCTCGAACAGAACGGAGTCGCCGCGTGACCCTCGCGCCCGAGCGCCCGCTCACCCTCACCCCTACGGGTGTCGTCATCGCTCCGCCCGACCTCGACCGCGAGGAATGGCTGACCGTGCGCCGCCGCGGCATCGGCGGCTCGGACGTCGCCGCCGTGCTCGGTATGGACAAGTACCGCAGCCCCCAGCACGTCTACCTCGACAAGGTCGGCGAGCTGCCCGACCTGCCGCGCGACCCCGCGCTCGACGAGGCCGCGTTCTGGGGCAACGTCCTCGAACCTGTCGTCGCCGACGCCTTCGCACAGCGCACCGGTATGCGCGTCATAGAAGGGCCGGGCACCCTCGCGCACGTCGACCACCCGTGGATGCTCGCCAACCTCGACCGCGTCGTCATCGAGTCTGGCCAGCGGGCACCTTCCAGCCTGCTGGAGATCAAGACGCGCAGCGCGTATCAGCTCGACGAGTGGGCCGACGGTGTGCCGGACGGGCCGGCGCTGCAAACGGCCTGGTATCTCGCTGTCACGGGCTACCGGCACGCGTACGTCGCCGCCCTGGTCGGCGGTAACCGCCTCGTCGTGCACCGCGTCGAGCGCGACGAGCAGCTCGTCGAGCATCTCGTCGCCCTGGTCGGCGCTTTCTGGCAGCAGGTGCTCGACCGCACGCCGCCGCCCGTCGACGGCTCGTCGGCAACCGCCGACCTGCTCGCCCATCTGCACGACGTCGAGCCTGAGTCGGTCACGGTGGCCGACCCCGACGCCGTGCTGCCGCTGCTCGCGCAGCTCGACGAGATCAAGCAGCGCGAGCAGCACCTCGCCGACGAGCGGCGCCTCGTCGAGAACCGTCTGAAGGCGCTTGCCGGCGAGGCCGAGCTCGTGCAGGTGCAGGGCGAGACCGCGTTCACGTGGAAGCAGAACGGGACCTTCGCCGCGAGGCGATTCGCCGCGGCGCACCCCGAGCTCGCCGCCGAGTACGTGCACCGGGTCGACGCGCTCGACACGAAACGGCTCGCTGCCGATCACCCCGAGCTCTATCGCGCGCACCGTGCGCGCCGCCTGCTCGTGCCCACCGCCAAGAAGGGGAACCAGTGACAGCCAAGGACCTTACGCAGCGCGTCGCCAGCAAGGCGCAGGCCGCTTCCGCTGGCCGCGCGCCGGCGAAGCAGGCCGCCGCATCTGCCGCGCCCACGTTGGCGCAGTTCGTCGAGTCCATGCACGGCGAGATCGCCCGTGCGCTGCCTGATCATGTCAGCCCGGACCGCATCGCGCGTATCGCGTTGACTGAGCTGCGCAAGGTGCGTCACCTCGCCGAGTGCACGCAAGCGTCGTTCGGCGGCGCCCTGATGACCTGCGCGCAGCTCGGTCTCGAACCGGGTGGCGCGCTCGGCGAGGCGTACCTGCTGCCGTTCTTCAACAAGGAACGGCGCGCGTACGAGGTGCAACTGATCATCGGCTATCAGGGCATGATCCGGCTGTTTTGGCAGCACCCGCTCGCCGCCGGGCTCGATGCCCAAACGGTCTATGAGGCCGATGAGTTCGAGTACGCGTATGGGCTCGATCCGGTGCTGCGGCACGTCCCGTCGATGGCTGCCGACCGCGGGCGCCCCGTGGCGTACTACGCGGTCGCGCGGCTGAAGAACGGCGGCTCGGCGTTCGTCGTGCTCTCCCCCGGCGACGTCGAGCGCGTTCGGCAACGGTCGAAGGCAAAGAGCTCGGGCCCGTGGCGCACCGATTACGACGCCATGGCGCGCAAGACCGCCATTCGGCAGTTGTTCAAGCTGCTGCCCAAGTCGACCGAGCTCGCGCACGCGGTCGCCCACGACGGCACCGTGCGGCGCGACTTGTCCGCCGAGGGGATCGACGCCGCCCCCGACTACATCGAGGGCGAGACCGTCGACGCCGACGAGGCCGAGGGCGACGAGGCAGGCGACGGAAGCGGGGGCGAGTGACCCACCCCCGCACCGTGCGGGGGCTCGACCTGTCCCTGACCGGCGCCGGTATTGCCGGCGCCGGTTGGGCGACCACCCTCGCCAGCAAGGGCAAGCGCAGCGACACCTACCGGGTACGCCGGGCGCGGCTGCACCGCCACGCCGCCGACATCCTCGGCACCGTCGGCTGCTGCGAGCTCGCGGTCGTCGAGGGTCCGTCGTACGGATCCCGCGGCGCCGGAACTTGGGACCGTGCCGGGCTGTGGTGGCTGGTGGTCGACGGGCTGTTCGCCCGGGACATCCCCGTTGCCGTCGTCGCCCCGTCCGCGCGTGCACGCTACGCGACCGGCCGCGGTAACGCAGGCAAGCAGGCCGTACTCGACGCCGTGCGCGGCCGGTATCGCGTGGCGCTCGGCGACGACAACCAGGCCGACGCCTACGTGCTGGCTGCGATGGGGCACGACTGGCTCGGCGACCCGCTCGCCGCCGTACCCGAGCAGCACCGCGGCGCCCTCGATCGCGTGGAGTGGCCCGACCTGCTCGAACCGGTGCAGCTCACCCTCGCCGGCGGCACGGTCCCGTACGCCGCGCTCGTCGACGAGCAGGCCGCGGCGTGAGGTGCGGTCACTGGGACGGCCCGGGGCGCCGGTACTGCGGCGCCCCGGGCCCTCGCCGCTACGTGATCGGGTGGCGCTGCCCCCTGCATACCCCTGCGCGCCTCGCCGGCCGGCCGGAAGCGCCCGAGACTCCCAACCAGCATGCAAGGAGCCCGCGTTGAGCCTCGACGCCATGGATTGGGTGTGGACCCGGTCGACGAGCAAGGGCAACGCTCGTACGGTCCTGCTCGCCATTGCCGACAAGTGCCCTGACGAACGGTGCGTCGCGTACGCCGGTACCGCGATGCTGATGCAGCGCGCCAACGCGTCGCGTTCGTCTGTGCGGGCCGTGGTCGACGCGCTGCTCGCCTCGGGCGAGTTGAAGATCGTCGAGGGTGCCAAGGGGCCGCGCGGCGAGACCGTGTATCACCTGCCTTACGCCGTTGGGCACACCCTCAGTAGGTCGGATGAGTCTTGGCTCGACGGGGTCAGGATCCGGCCCGGGTCAGATTCTGGCCCGGGTCAGGATCCGGCCCCCGGGGGGTCAGAGTCTGGCCCGGCAGGGGGTCAGGATGTGGTCCCCGGGGGCACAGAATCTGATCCCCAGAACGCAAGTAACGCAAGAGAACGCAAGGAACAGCAGCAGTCGCACGCGCCCGCGCGCGCAGCGTCCGCGGTTGTCGAGCAGTTGCAGCCCCTCGTCGACGCACTCGCCGCGGCCGGCGTCGCGGTGCGCTGGTCGCTCGGCCTCGGCGAGCAGCGCGACGCGCATCGGCTCGTCGAGCGGCACGGCGTCGCCGCCCTGGTCGACCTCGCTGCGCACCGCACCGCCCCCGGGGACGCGCCCAAGAGCGCCCGGTACTGGCTCAAGGTCTGGTCCGACCTCGACCGCCCCGCCCCGCCGTCGCCGGCGCCCGCGGGCAACGTCGTGCCCTTCCGCGGCCGTTCGGCCCCGGCCGCCGCCTCGAACCGGCAGAACCTGCTCGCCGCCCTCGGCAACATCGAATCTCGGGAGAACGCCTGATGCAGCCCCGCGAAATCGCCGCCCTACTCGACCGGATCGGCCTCGACGACAGCCGGATCGATCGGCAGCTCGCCGACGAGCACCTCGCCGAGCGCACCATCACCCGATGGACCGAGGCTCTCGCCGAAGTGCCTGCCACGCTCCCCGACGGCTCATGGGACGTCGGCCGCGCCGTCCGCTGGTACTACGAGCGGCGCGGCGGCGACAACAGCGCCCGATTCCGAGCCATCGAGCCGCACGACATCCTCGCCGCGTGGGCGCCGCATCGCACGGCCTTGATGCAGCGCCACACCGACCCCGCACCCCGGGTCGACCCCGACGACGTCGCCGGCTACCTCTCCGCGCTGCGCACCGGCCGCGCCGCGGTCGCCACGGGGCGCGCCGCACCCGTCGAGCAGCGCATGCTCACCGGCGGACCCTCCCCCGAGGTCGCCGAGCGCCTCGCCGCTATCGGCTCACCGATTCCCGAGGCGGTGCGCGGCGAGCTCGCCCGGTGGCGTCCGCGCGCTGCCGCACGCGAGGCCACGGTGCGGGCCGGCGGCCCCGATCCGCTCGCCGTCGTGTGCCCGTGGTGCCATGCCGAGGTCAAGCAGCCCTGCCGCGGCGGATGGCGCCCCAACGGCAAGGGGCGCCGCACCAAGACCAAGGCGCACGACAGTCGCATCGATCGCGCCGCCGAGCAGCAGGGACTCGCCGCATGAACCGCGCCGTTCCAGGCTGCCCAGTGCAGCGCGCCGTCGTCGCCCTGCTCGCTGCCGAGCTGTACGAGCTGCACCCCGACGCCTACCGGTCGACGCAGTCCAGCGTCGCCCCCGAGGCGATTCGCGACGCCGAGCGGCTGCTCGCCGCTCTTGCTGAGGCTGGTGTGATCGTCACAACTGACGAGGCAAAGTCGACCCAAACCCGCTAACGTTCTTTCTCGTACGAACCTTGATTCGTCGAGCACGAAAGGGGCACTCATGGCCGGAGAGACCGTCATCACCGTGATTGGCAACCTTGTCGACGACCCCGAGCTGCGGTTCACCCCCGCCGGCGCCGCCGTCGCTCGCTTCCGCATCGCATCCACGCCACGCACTTTCGACCGGCAGGCCAACGAATGGCGCGACGGCGAGTCGCTGTTCTTGAGCTGCTCGGCATGGCGCCAACTCGCCGAGCACGTCGCCGAGTCGCTCGGCCGCGGCGCCCGCGTGATCGCACACGGGCGGCTCAAGCAGCGCAGTTACGAGGACCGCGAGGGCATCAAACGCACCGCCTACGAGCTCGACGTCGACGACATCGGGCCGAGCCTGCGCAACGCAACCGCCGCCGTCGCCAAGACCAACAAGGGCAGCAGCACCTCGTCGCAGCCGGCCGCACCCACGTGGGGCAGCGCCCCCGCCGCGGCCCCGAGCGAGGACGAGCCGCCGTTCTGAGCGGCACCGATCGACCGGTCGATGCGGCCCCCATGCGCGCGCGAGGGCGCGCCGTTCCCGCCCCTACCCCTTCCGGAGTGATCCTGTGACTTCCTCCCCTGTCTCCTTGCGCTACCGGCTGGTGCGCGAGATGCGCGCCGAGTACGTGCTGCCGCTGCCCGTGAGCGCCCCCGATCTGGTCGAGGTGCTCGACGCCGTGCGCTCCCAACTGCGCGCGGCCGGCCGCCCGCTGAGCGATGCCACCGTGCACCAGGGCGACGGCCCCGAGCTCGTTGTGTCCTACGAGACCGACGAGAACGCGCCGGCCGAGCTCGCGCAGGTGGTGAACCTGCGATGACCCGCACCCCTCGCCCCCGTACCGTCGAGCACGAGCACGCCCGGCAGACGCGCCGCGAGTCCCTGCTCGTCCTGCTCGCCCGTGCCGACCGCGGAGTGCTCACCCGCCCCGAGGGCGCGCTGCTGCGCTCGCTCGTCGAGGCCGAGCTCGCCGAGGGCGACCAGGCGCGGCGCAGCGCCGGCGGGCAGCAGGCCGCGGTACGCCGCATGCAGCACAGCCTCGGCGCGGCCGAGGACGCGATACGGGAGATCGAGGCCGAGCGCGACCGCCTCGCCCGTGACGTCGCCACGCTGCACGACGCGATCAACAACGCTGCCCGAGAGGCATTTGCCGAGCGCAAGCGACACCGTGCCGAGGAGAGCGCCGAGGCGCAGCGTGCCGACCGGGCCGAGGCCGAGCTCGTCAAGGTTCGCGAGCAGCTCGCCGAGGCCGAAGCGTCCGCGCTGCGCTACGCGAATTGGCTCGCTGACGCTCAACGCGCGTGCGGCGCCCCGAACTGGCCGGCCCTGCCCGAGACGATCCGGGACCGCATCAGCGCCGCACACGCCGCGTAGTCAGCCTCGACTAGGAACACGCCACCAGCCATGGGAGGACGCGCACCGATGCCCACCGCAGAGACTGCTCGCCGCGAGGCCGTAGCCGCGCTGCGCACCGTACGGGAACTGTGGGGCGACCTGCTGCTCGCCATCGAGACACCCCGCCCCGACGACGTGTGGCCACCGCGGCAGCTCTCGCACCTGCTGCGCCCCGTCGCCGACGAGGTGCTCGACGTCGTCGAGCGTGCGCCGCTGGTGTTGCGCGAGCACCCCGCACCGCTCAACCTCGACGCCCTCGACGCCGGCCTCGCGGTCGAGCGGCAGTTGTTCGACCTCGCTGACACCCTCGCCGCCGCCGTACAGCGCGCACCGCTGGACGACCCCCGGCGCTGGACGTTCCGCAGCCCGACCGACCCCGGCAGCCGCGCGCACGGGCTGCACTGGGCCGCCGTGTGGATCGAGGGTCGCGTGCTCGACGAGGACACCACACCCGAGCATTACGCCGGCGTCCCATTCGACGCCGCGCCGTTCGCGCCCCTGCCCGAGTACCTGCTGCACGAGGCATGGACAACCGCCCGCGTGTGCGCCGACCGCGTGCTGCGCGCCCTCGACCTCGACCACCGCTCGACCCTCGTGCCGGGCCGGCCGTGCCCGTGGTGCGCCGGTCAACTCACCTTGCACACCGGGCCGGATGAACCGCCGACGGTGACCTGCTCGACCGGTCCGGCGTGCAGTGCGCCTGTGCTGCTCAACATGCGGGGGCGGCGCGTGTGGGGGTGGCGCGAGTTGCCCGCCCTGGTCGTCGCGCTCGATGCCGCGCAGGAACGGCAGTGCGCACCGGCCGCATAGCGGTGCGCGTCAACTCGGCTCCCTGGTTGGGGAGTTGGCGGAACGAGTTTCGAGAATAGGGGTTGTGTACTGAGGTCATTGGGGTAATGTACTCATCACACCCCGAGTGGCAGCTCGGGACGGAACACCACAAGACATGGAGACCCCCATGCAGCAGACCCCCACCGCCCGAGTGCGGCAGTCCTCCCACCCCCACCAGAGCACCGAGCAGGCCGCACTCGCCCGGCACATCGTGCTCGACATCCCCCTCGACGGCCGGCTGCGCCGCGAGGCCGGCGACGCGCTGTGCCGCCCCGCCACCGACTTCTACGAGCTGGAGCGCGGCGACGTCGACGGGGATGCCACCTGCCGCAAGTGCATCGAGCGCGCCGCCCGCTACGGCGTGCGCGTGATCACCCTCGCCGCGGACGTGGCGCAGCTCCACGTCGAGGCCGACGAGCTGATCGCCGACATGGCCGAGGCCGGCGCCGACCTCGACGAACTCGCCGCCGAGATCGCACAGTTCGGCGCCGACCTCGACGCCTTCATCGAGCAGGCGCCCACCGTGCACCACTTCGACGACACCACCGAGGCGTACAACGCGACGCAGTGCCGAGACGACATCCACGACGGCGACGTGCTCGTGATCGCGTCCGAGTCGGTCGTCGGGTTCCTGCGCGCCGCGTGGCCGGGCGCCATCACCGCCGCACACGGCGAGCTGCACACCTTCACCGCCGACCCCCGGACCATCGATGACGGGAAGTACGCCGGATCGGTCGAGCTCGCCGAGCAGATCGCACGCGAGCTCGGCGCGCCACTGCCGGACGAGCAGCAGGTCGTCGAGGGGGTTGTCGTCGAGCACGCCGGCGCCGCCGAGGGCAGCCTGCCCGAGCACGCCACGCACCCCGACGTCGTCGCCGCGCGCAGTGTGCTCGCCGGACTGCCGCCGGCCGCGATGACCGTTGACACCGACATCAGCCGCTACGCCGACAAGGTCGACACCAGCGTGCGGGGATACCTGATCGAGCCGCGCGACCCCGGACGCGTCGCCGCCTACTGGATCGAGGGCGGGATCTTCACTGCCCCGAATGGTGAACCGCACCGCGCCGAACTCGACACGCTGCGCGCGAGGTTCCGCGAGGCTGGTTGGACGGTCGAGCCGAAGAGCCTGACGTGCGTGTTTGCGTGGCGACCGGCTGAGAGCGACGCCGACCAGGCCGAGGCGCAGCAGGCCGCGCCCGCCGAGCTGCCCGCCGCTGTCGATCTCGACGACGCGACGTGCCTGCATGGGCTGCGCCCGCGGGCGGACGTGAGCGGCGACCCTGTCACGGGGTGCGCCCGCAAGCAGCCCAACCAGAGCGCCGGCGTGTGGAACGACGAGGGGTGCGTGCTCGCCGTTGACTGCTGCGTCGAGGCCGCGAACGACTGCGCGCAGTACAACGTCGAGGCGGAAGCGCCGGCCGACGACCCCGAATTCACGTGGTCGCTGATGTGCACCGAGCACGATGAGCAGACGGCCGATGCCTGCGAGGAGTGCAACGCCGTGCCGGTCGAGGACCGGTGCAAGGAGTGCTCGGGCAAGGGCTGCCACTGGTGCTACTTCACCGGCGAGCAGCAGCCCGAGCAGGCCGAGGTCGACGACGCTGCCGAGCAGGACGTCGCCGAGGCCGAGCTCGCCGACACCGTCGAGGCCGTAGCGCAGGCCGAGGCCGCCGACGGCACGTGGCGCGGCGGCTGGATCGCCTCGACGCCGCCGGCGTCCGGCGAGGCGCTGTTCGACCTCGACGACGGCGAGCAGGGCGCACTCTTCAACTGATCGGCGACCGCTGCGCCCGCCCCGGCTACCTGCCGGGGCGGGCTGTCAGCGGCACACGCGACACTGTCCCCCCACCACCCACGAGAGCAGGAATCATGACCACCGACGACGAGCAGCCCAAGGTCGCCCACTACACCCGCACATCCCGCACCCGCAACGAGCCCCCGCCGCGCACCCAAGCCGAGCAACTCGGCGCGATCATCCGCGACGTGCCGGGAGCAACCCCACACGAGCGGTTGCTGCACGAGATGCTCAGTGCGACGGCCGAGCACGAGCTCGCCACGGCGCGCGCCCGCATCCGCGCCGTTGGTCAGGCGCTGCGCGATGGCGAGGACGTCGTCGACGTCCCGGTGATGATCTTCGAGGCCATGCTCGCGGAAATGCCCGTCGAGGAGATCGCCCACGAGCTGAACTACAGCGAGGGCGAACTGCGCGAGATCGAGCGTTCGTACGCGTGGCACACGTGGGTCGTCGAGATGCTGCGCAACGGGCAGTGGCAGCAAGAGGCGGTCGACGAGGAGATTTGGCACCGCGAGCGCGTTGCCGAGTGCGCCGCCGAGGCGCTCGACGACACCCTCGACGGCGCCGCAGATCACGCGCGCGTACGGGTGTGGGTCGGGAGCAACCCCGAGCGCACCGGGCCGCCGGCGCATGTTGCGTACACGCACGACCAGGACGCCGACTAACCGGGCGGAATGAACATGGGACAGCAGATCACCCCCGAGCGCGCGTACGGCCGGACCACGGCCAAGGCGCGCACCGTGCACCTCGCCATCGGCGACAAGACACTCTGCGGCCGGCCCGTACGTATCGCCGTGCCCGCCGAGCAGGCTCTCGACGGCCCGCTGTGCGGCGTCTGCGAGCAGGAAGAGGCCCGCCGCGCGGTGACCCCGCACGCCGAGGGCGCGACCATCCGCACCGCGACCGGCCCCGGGAGTCCGGCCGCGTACGTGGCTGCGCTGCGTAGCGGCGACGACGTGCCAATGCCCACCGTGGTCGTCGAGTGGATGCGGCAGGTCATCGAGGCTGCGGCGCCGACCAAGGGAACCGACGGCAAGATCACGTACGACGATGCCCGGCGCATCCGGCGCGAGTCCGTCGCCCTCGACAAGGTGCGCGACGAGCTCGTGCTCGACGCCTACGTGAGCGGCACGCCCGCGATGCAGATCGCCGACGACCTGCTGCTGACCTCGGCCTACGTGCACCGCATCGTCAAGCAGAACCCTTGGTCGGCCGTGTGGCGCGCCGAGCGGTTCGACGGCGAGCAGTGGCTGCCGCTCGGCGACAAGGAACGAGGCACCATCGAGCGGCCGACAGGGAACGCGGCGCGTGTGGCCGAGCGACTGCTGCCGCCGATCATCGCTAAGGGCGTGACGGGCGCGCCGCTGCGCGTGCTGGTGTGGCGTGACACCGAGGGCCCTGTCGACCAGGCGCGCGCCGTCGCCGAGTACAACCCGGGCGACTTTCCGTCGCACCCCGGGCGCAAGTAAAAGAAGCGGGCCCGGCGCGCTGGCAGGCGCTAACCGGACCCTCGCCTAGGACAGGAGACCCCCTATCCATGGCTTACGCCAACCGTACCGCCGCCGGCCCTGTGTCGGCTCCCCCCTCCTGGTTCGTCCGTTGGGGCCCGCTGGCCGCCTCGGTCGCCATGACTGCCGGTTTCGCCTTCTTGGCGTTCCGCCTCTCGTTCGCCTCGCTCACCGCGCTTGCCATCGATCACGGAGTCGCCGACAACGTCGTGTGGATGTTCGCCTGCCTCGTCGACGGTGGCGCGGTGGTGGGCACGGTCGGCGTGGTCATGGCGCGCGGCACCGGCCGGCGCACGTGGCCGTACTGGCTGACGGTCGCCGGTTTCGCGGCGACGTCGCTCGGCTTCAACGTCGGGCACTCCGACGGCACTGCCGCCGGCGTCGCTATCGCGGTGACACCGCCGGTGGCTCAACTCGTCGCCACCGAGCTACTTGTGCGGATGCTGCCGACGCCGCAGGCCGACACCGTGTCGCCGGTCGCCGTCGCACCGTCGGTCGCTGCCGCCGAGGCTGCCGCCCGGACGGCGACCGCCGCCGCCAATGCCGCTCGCGACGCCGTGAGTGCCGCTGTCAGTGACGCCACTGCCGCCGCCGAGCGCGCCGCGGACCGCGCCGAGCACGCTGCAGAACGGTTTTCGCAGGTCAACGGGGGTGCCACTGTCGCCGGCGTGCCGGTCGAGCAGGTCGACCTCGCCGCCCTGGTCGCCGCCGTCGACGACGAGCCGCCGTTCACTGCCGCCGACACCGACGCCCCGCCGCCGGAACCGTTGCCGCACTCGGCGACGTTCGCCGCCCCGCCGCCGCTCGCCACCGACGGGTGCGACGAGGTGCCGCTCGTCGACGACGAGGTGCCGCAGCAGTGGGTCGAGGCGTACCGGCGCATTGAGCGTGTGACCGGTAAGCGGCCGACGGCTGAGCGCGTCGGTGCCGAGCTTGGACTGCGGCGGACGAGGGGCGGTGAGATTCGCGAGTTGGTCGAGGCAGTTCTCGAACCCCCTTGCGCCGTTATCAGTTCGTGACCTAATGTGGGTGGCGCTTCCGGCGTGCCCGGAAACAGCGCGACAACTCCACATACCCGAGCGCCCTGCCACGCATCCCCCCGACGTGGCAGGGCGCTCGCCTATGCCCGCCGGGAGGTGACCGCCCATGCAGCGCCGCCCGGTCACCGCCGACGAGCGCACCGAGATCCAGCGCCGACACGCGGCCGGCGAGACGCGCAACCAGATCGCGCGCGCCCTCGGCCGCAGCGCCTCGACCATCTCGCGCATTGCCGGCGAGCTCGGCCTGCGGTTCGAGGGCGGCGCCCGCACCGCGGCAGCCACCGAGGCGCGCCGACTCGACCTCGCCGCGCTGCGGCGCGACCTCGTCGAGCGGCTGTACCTGCGCGCCGCGGCGAACCTCGACCGCGTCGAGGCACCCGACGGTTACGTGCGCGTCGAGCTGCTGCCCGACGGCCGCACGGTCCGTGTGGTCACCGACGCGCCGCCCGCGCAGGACGAGCGCCACCACTCACACGCCATCGGTACGTACCTCTCCAGCGCACAGCGCCTCGCCGACGTCGACAGCGACGGCGAGAGCAGGGGCGCCTCGATGCTCGATCGCCTCGCCGACGCCCTGCTCGGCCCTGCCAATGGCGGTGATGACGAGGGGGGTTGATGACTGCGCCTGTCTCGCTCTCCGACAAGCAGCTCGGTTCGATCCGCGAGTCGGCACCGGTCCGTATCGCCCTATGGCACGGTGCCGTACGGTCCGGCAAGACGATCGCCTCGTTGCTGGCCTTCCTGCTGTACGTGCGGCGCGCCCCCTCGTCCGGGCTGCTGCTGATCTGCGGCAGGTCATTGCAGACCATCGAGCGCAACGTGCTCGAACCCCTGCAAGATCCCGCCCTGTTCGGGGACGCCGCCGCCGCGGTGCGCCATACCCGCGGGGCGACAACGGCGAGTATCTACGGCCGGACCGTGCACCTGATCGGCGCGAGCGATGCGCGGGCCGAGGGCCGGCTGCGTGGCCTGACGGCCGCGCTCGCGTACGTCGACGAGGCGACGCTGCTGCCCGAAGCGTTCTTTGTGCAGTTGCTCGCCCGACTGTCCGTGCCCGGCGCGAAGTTGCTCGCGACCACAAACCCGGATTCGCCGCGGCACTGGCTCAAGACGGGGTATCTCGACCGTGCGCACGAGCTCGACCTCGCCTCGTGGCACTTCCGCCTCGACGACAACCCGAGCCTTTCCGAGGCGTACGTCGCCGCGCTGCGCGCCGAGTACGTCGGGTTGTGGCGCCGCCGGATGATCGACGGCGCGTGGGTGGTCGCCGAGGGCGCCATTTACGACATGTTCGACGAGCAGCAGCACGTCGTCGACGAGCTGCCCGCCATGCGCCGGTACTGGCTCGGCATCGACTACGGCACCACGAACCCGACCTCGGCTGTACTGCTCGGCGAGGGTGTCGACGACCGGCTGTATGCGGCTGCTGAGTGGCGTTGGGACTCGCGCGCCATGCGTAGGCAGCTCACTGACGCGCAGTACAGCGCCCGTATCCGGGCATGGTTGGCCGAGCTCGACGTCGTGCCGCAATGGACGTTTGTGGACCCGTCCGCCGCGAGCTACATCACGCAGCTATGGGCCGACGGGCACCCCGGGGTCGCCCGTGCCAATAACGACGTGCTCGACGGCATCCGGTCGACCGCGACCGCGCTCGACTCCGGGCTGCTGTACGTGCACCGCTCGTGCGAGGGCCTGCTCGACGAACTGCCGGGCTACGCATGGGATCCCGTCGCATCCGAGCGCGGCGAAGACCGACCGATCAAGCGCGACGACCACTCGTGCGACGCGCTGCGCTACGCCGTGCACTCCGCCGGCCATGAGTGGCGCCACCTGCTACCCGCACCGACCGCCGAGGGGGTGACCCGTGCCGCTGCCTGAAATCGACATCCCATGGCCGCCGCAGCAGTTCGCGGACGAGTACCGCGAAATGCGCGTCGACGATGCGTGGTACTCCGGCGACCGCGACCGCCTCGCCGCCGTATACGCCCGCACACCGCGCCGCGAGAACGGTCTGCGCCGGTTGTGGAGCCGCCGGCCCGAGGCGCCGCTGCGCCCCGAGACCCGCATGCACATCCCGCTCGCCGCGGACATCGCGAGCACCTCGGCCGCCCTGCTGTTCTCCGAGCCGCCGACGTTCACTGTCGACGACACCGCGGCGCAGCAGCGGCTCGACTACTTCGCCGAGGCCGGCGGGATCGCGAACACGTTGATCGAGGCCGCCGAGGTCGCCGCCGCGCTCGGCGGCGTATACCTGCGTGTGACGTGGGATCGCGAGCTCGTCGACCGGCCGCTGCTGACCGTCGTGCACGCCGACTGTGCGCTGCCCGAGTTCCGCTACGGCATCTTGACTGCGGTCACGTTCTGGCACGAGCTGCCGAGCGACTCGGCGACGGTATGGCGCCACTTGGAGCGGCACGAGCCCGGCGCGATCCTGCACGGCCTGTACCAGGGCAGCGCCGACCGCCTCGGCGTCCGTGTGCCGCTGACCGAGCACCCCGACGTCGCCGGACTGGTCGACTCGCTCGGCGAGCAGGGCGACGTGATCGAGACCGGGCTGCCCGACGCGCTCACCGCCGCGTACGTGCCCAACATCCGCCCCAACCGCAAGCGCCGCGGCAGCCTGCTCGGCCGCTCCGACTTTCAAGACCCGATACACGACCTGTTCGACGCGCTCGATACGACATGGTCGAGTTGGATGCGCGACATCCGCCTCGCTCGCGCCCGGTTGATCGTGCCCGACGGCTACCTGCGCGACAACGGCCCCGGGCAGGGAGCCACGTTCGACCAGGACCGGGAAATTTGGACGCCCCTTGCCATCCCTCCCACCGAGCAGGGCGCCGGCATCACGTTGTCGCAGTTCGCGATACGCGTCGCCGAGCACCAGTCGACCGCCGAGGCCATCGTGCGCCAAGCCGTAGAGGCGGCGTCCTACAGCGCGCAGACTTTCGGACTCGGCGACGGGCCGGCGGTGACCGCAACCGAGGTCACCGCACGTGAGCGCCGCAGCATGATCACGCGGGACGTGAAGGGGCGGTACTGGGCACCGGCGCTCGTCGACATGCTGCACGTGATGCTCAGGCTCGACCGCATCCTCGGGTACTCGACCGTGAACGCCGACCAGCGCCCGCGGCTCCAGTTCGGCGACGCCGTCAGCGAGGACCCGCAGACCACCGCGCAGACCCTCGCCCTGATCGCGCAGGCCGAGGCCGCGAGCACCGACACCAAGGTGCGCACGCTGCACCCGGATTGGGACGACGCCCGCGTGCAGGCCGAGGTCGACCGGATCCGGGAGGAGACCGGAACGGCCGTGCCCGATCCGATCACCGGCGCCCCCGCCGCGGCGCCGGCGCCGCAGGCCGAGGCCGAGCTGCCGTTCGCCGCGTAGGTAAGGGGGTGTCCGGTGCCGGTCTCCCCCGACATGGTCGAGGACCTTTCGGCCGGCGTCCATGACCTGTATGCGGACGCAGAGGACCGCCTCTTGCAGCTCGTCGCACGGCAGCTCGCCGCCGGGTACGACGCTCCGGGGTGGGCGCAGCGCAAGCTCGCCGCCATCCAACCGTTGCGGCGTGCGGCGCAGGCTGTCGTCGACGAGCTCGGCAAGGCCGTGTCTCTTGAGGTGTTCGACGTGATCGCCGAGTCGTACAACCGCGGGCACCGTGCGGCGGTTGCTGAGCTCGGCGCCCTCTCGGACAAGGCGCGGCGCCTGGTCGACGAGATCACCCCGAACGCGCAGGCTGTCGACCGCCTCGCCGCCGAGGCCGTACAGGTGGTCACCGCCACCCATCGCGGCATTCTGCGGGCCGTACTCGATGGCTTCCGCGAGGTCATCGCGCGCGTGACCGCGACGCCCCTACTGGGTATCGGGACGCGCAGGCAGGCGACACAGGATGCGATGCGGCAGTTTGCCGACCGCGGCATTTCCGGATTCACCGACCGCGCCGGCCGACGCTGGCAGCTCACGAGCTATGCCGAGATGGCGGTACGGACGTCGACCGCGCGCGCCGCCATCGAGGCGCACACCCGCACTCTGGCCGAGGCTGGCCTCGACCTGGTGATCGTCTCCGATGCACCGCGCGAGTGCCCGCTGTGCCGCCCGTGGGAGGGCAAGTTGCTCGCGATCGACGGGCCCGACGGGCGCCGTACGGTCGAGGTCGAGCACGCCATCGAGGACGGGCGCATGCTGCGCGTGGTCGTGCAGGGCACCCTCGACGAGGCGCGACGGGCCGGTTTCCAACATCCCAACTGCCGGCACTCGGTCTCGGCGTACATCCCCGGTATCTCCTCGCTGGTGCCGCCGATGCGCTCGGATGGGTCGGGATACGAGGCCACACAGCGGCAGCGCGCCATCGAGCGGAACATCCGCAAGCACAAGAAGCGGGCCGCCGCCGCGGTGACGCCCGAGGCGAAGAAGGCGGCCGAGGCGAAGGTGCGCGACTGGCAGGGCAAGATGCGCGAGCACCTCGCCGAACATCCGGGCCTGCGCCGCAAGCGCGAGCGCGAGCAGCTCGGCGCCGGCAACCTCCCGCCCGCCCGCACCGAGGCGCCGCAGGCTGCCGTCGAGGCCGCGCGGCTGCGCGCCGGCGACGAGCACACGCCCGGGGAGATGAGCGAGCAGCAGCTCGCCGACGCGATCGGAACAGCCCTGCCCGACGAGCGCGACCTCGACCGGGCCGCGGCCGAGCTCGACCGGCGCGACGAGCAGGTGCTGCTCGACCGCATCCGCCCCGGCGGGCAACTCGCCGGCGATCTTTCGCAGTTCTCCGACGCCGAGCTCGGCCGCGTGCTGCGCCACTTGGACGACGAGCAGGTGCTGCGCGTGGCTGCGGAGATGGACCGGCGCGACGTCGCCGCCCGTCTGCCCGAGGCCCGGCCCGATCTGGTCGGCATGTCCGACGAGCAGCTCGCCGGGCGCGCCCGGCACGCCGATGCGGCCGAGCTCGCCGCCATCGCGGCCGAGGCCGACCGGCGGCAACTGCTCGCCGAGCTGTTCCCCGACGGGCGCCTCGCCGGTGATCTCTCCCAGGTCGGCGACGAGGTGCTCGGGTGGGCCGTGCGGTACGCGCAGCCGGCCGAGGCGGAGCGGATCGCCGCCGAGCTTGACCGGCGTTACCCGGGCGAGCTGCCTGCGGCCGAGAACGCGACCGGGCCGGCCGCGCAGCTCGCGGACGGGCGGGCGGTCGACGAGATCCTCGCGCCCGCCCCCGACGCCGCCGTGTGGGCTGTGGCGCTCGGCGACCCGCCCGAGGACCCATACGCCGGTATGACCTCCACCGAGCGTTGGATCGCCGAACGCGAAGAGGCGCAGCAGTCCGCGCAGGCCGCTTACACCCGGGCCGAAATCCGCGAGCTGTACCGGGAGCACTGCTACCGGCAGTTGCTCGCCGCCGAGGACTGGACAAACGGCTACCTGCTCAACCGCCGCGCCAACGCGCAGGGGGTCAACCCCGAGTCGCTGTTTTCGGGCCCGTCGCACGTGGCGTACGCGCGCGCGTCCGAAGAACTCAAACGGTATTGGGCCGAGGTCGAGCCGCGGCTCACCCTGGCCGAATACACTGAACAGCTCACCGGAGTTCGTACCGCCGAGGGCGACCGCGCACGGCGCAGCCGGGACGACCAACAGAACCGATTTTGACCAAGGGGGCACCTGCCATGGGGCCGCGGCAGCAGCTCGTACGCGCGATCAACGAGGGCCAGCAGGCCGGACGCGACCGGCAGCCCGTGACCGTGTGCCCCTACCCCGCCGGCGACCTGCGTCGCTCCGCGTGGGTACGTGCCTACACCGCCGGCCGACGCGAGGCCGATAGCCGCTAACGCCCCGAGCACCACCAGACCCCGCAGGGTCCGCCGATCACGGCGGGCCCTTTTTTCATGCCCGCGACCGGAGGTTCCCTTTCCCATGCCCGAGACCAGCCTCGACCCGGCACCGCCGACCGACGAGCAGGGCACGCAGCAGGACACCAGCGGCACCCCCGCCGCGCCCGCCACGCCCGCCGCGCCGCCGGTGGCGCCGGATCCGGCGGCCGAGCAGCAGCTCGTCGCCGCCGAGCAGCGCGCCACCGAGCAGACCGAGCGCGCCGAGCAGCTACAGCAGGCGCTCGACGCCGTGCAGCAGGCGCTGAATCCCGACGGGGGCGAGGGCGGGCAGGATCCCGCGCAGCTCGCCGCCGCGGTCGCCGAGCGCGACACGCAGCTCGCCGACCTCGCCGGCCGCCTGCGTACCGCGCAGGTCGAGCTCGCCGCCCACCGCGCCGCCTCGGAGCACGGGGCACGCGCAGATCGGCTGCTCAACTCCCGCGCGTTCCTCGACTCCGTGAGCGGCCTCGACCCCGATGCGCCGAAGTTCGGCGAGCAGCTCGGCGCCGCCATTACCGCCGCGGTCGAGGCCGACCCCGACCTATACCGCGCCGCACCCGCAGGCCCTGCTCGGGGCGGGGCGGAATTCAACGGGCCGCCTGCCGCCGAGCGGCGCCCGAAGACGCTGCACGATGCCATCGCTGTCCGCCTCGGCGGCTGACCTGTTAGGAGCCTCTCCCCATGGCGATCACTCTCGCCGACGCCAAGCTGAACACGCAGGACGACATCGACCTCACGGTGATCGACGAGTTCCGCAAGTCCTCTTGGCTGCTCGATAATCTCCAGTTCGACCAGGCCGTGAACCCGTCCGGTGGCGGGGCGACGCTCACGTACGGCTACACGCGGCTCGTCGCCGAGCGCGGCGCAGCCTTCCGCCCCTACAACACCGAGTACGACGTCGCCGAGGCCCGGCGCGCCCGCTACTCCGTCGACCTGGTCCCGCTCGGCGGCGCTTTCGAGATCGACCGCGTACTCGCCAACCTCGGCCCGGCCGCTACCAACGAGGTCACGCTGCAAATGCAGCAGACCATCAAGGCAGCTAACGCCTACTTCTCCGACCAGGTCATCAACGGCGAGCGCGTGCCGACGCCGAACGGCGAGACCGGTTTCGACGGTCTCGACGTCGCCCTCGCCGGCAGCGCGACCGAGCTCGGCGCCGAGGTCGTGCACGACTGGACCGGCGAGGCGCTCGGCGACGACCGCGCGAGGGCGAACGACGCTCTCGACCTGCTCGACGAGTTCCTCGGCCTGCTCGACGGCACCCCGTCGGCACTCCTCGGCAACAAGCAGACCATTGCCCGCGTGAAGTCCCTTGCACGCCGGGCGGGTTACTACACCCGCAGCGAGGACGCGTTCGGCCGCGCCATCGACGGATACGACGGAATCCCGCTCATTGACCTCGGCGCCAAGGCCGGCACGTCCGACCCGGTGATCCCGGTCGAGGTGCGGCCGATCGCCTCGGGCGAGGACGACGAGGCCGCCCCGGTCGGCGGACTGTCCGACCTGTACGCCGTGCGCCTCGGCCTCGACGGTTTCCACGGTGTGACCACGACCGCGGGCAACCTCGTGCAGCAGTGGCTGCCCGACTTCAGCACCGCCTACGCCGTCAAGCGCGGCGAGGTCGAGCTCGGGCCCGTCGCCGTGGCGCTCAAGGCGACCAAGGCCGCGGCCGTGCTGCGGAACATCCGGGTTCGGTGATCGGCCGTGCGTTACGAGATCACCGCACCCTGCGGACGCGAGGGCATCGTCGCCGGCGTCGCGTTCACCGCCGGCCGCGCCCTGGTCGAGGACCCGCCGGCGGGGGCGCTGCTGTACTTCCGGCGCCACGGTTACACCGTCACGCCGCTGGATGTCCCCGAGCCCGAGTCGGTGCCCATCGGTTTCGCGGCCGACTCGGACCCTGCGCCGGCCAAGCCTGCGCCGCGCGCCCGCGGCAAGCAGCGCACCGACACCAAGGGGGAGTAAGCCCGTGGGCCGGATCTACGCCGCGGCCGAGCAGTTCGTCGCGTGGTCCGGCCAGTGTGCGCCGGCCGACGTCGAGCGGCTGCTCGCCCGCGCATCCCAAGACATCGACGCCGCCCTGCTGACCGCCATCTACCCCACCGACGACGCCGGGTTCCCGACCGAGGCCGAGGTACAGATCGCGCTCGCCGAGGCGACGTGCGCGCAGGTCGAATACTGGCTCGCCATCGGCAGTGATGGCGTGACCACGGCGGAACAGTGGGACAGCGTCAGTATCGGCCCCGTCTCCCTGTCGGGGCGCAGCAACGTTCCGCCAACGCCGGCCGTGGTCAATGGTGTTGAGCTCGCCCCGCGGGCGCTGCGCCTGCTGCGCACAGCCGGGCTGCTACCGGGCGAGGTGCTGCCGTGGTGACCCGTGTACCGGGGTGGCTGCTGCGGCACCGGATCGCCATCGAGCCGTATCGCGGAGATACGGCGTACGGTCCCTCGTTTGGCCCACAGGTTGTGGATATCCCCGCCCTGGTCGCCGCCGTGCGCACGCAGGTACGCGACCCCGAGGGGCGCGAGGTGCTCGCGACCGCTCAGATCATCGCGGCCCCGGGCCTTGATTGCCCGCCCGGATCGCGCGTGACGCTGCCCGACGGGCGCACCGCAACAGCGATCAGCAGCGCGAGCCATACCGCCCCGGGCCTGCCCGTACCGGCGTCAGTGGAGGTGATGTGCGGATGACACAGCGCATGCGTCTGCGCTGGCACGGCGAGCAGGTGCTCGCCGGCACGCAGGAAGGGGCGGCGCGCGGCCTGCGGGTGGCGGCCGAGTACGTGCTCGGCCGGTCCCGTGTGCAGGTGCCGATCGACGAGGGCACCCTCGAACGCTCCGGGGTGGCCAGCGTGGACGAACACAGCCTTACTGCTGCTGTCTCGTATGACACCGTCTACGCCGTCCGGCAGCACGAAGAGCTCAGCTATCGGCACGACGCCGGCCGGAAGGCGAAATACCTTGAGGACCCGCTGACCGAGTCCGCGGGCACGGTCGCCGAGATCATCGCGGCGCAGGTACGGCGGTCGCTGCGTGGCTGACCGAGAACCGTTCGACTACCTCGACGCGCTCGCCTGCTACCTCGACGAGCGCGGCCTGCTCACCTATGACGCGACCGGCATCTGCGGCGACACGTTCATCGAGACCCTGCCGCCGGCCCCCGACGAGGCCGTGTGCCTGTCCCTGTACGGGGCCGGCGCCGTCGATGCCCGCAACGGATGGGACGAGCGATCCCTGCAAGTCCGCTGCCGCGGCACCACCGACCCGCGCACCTCCCGGCGGCGCGCCGAGGCCATCTACGACGCGCTGCACGGCCTCGCCGGCGCCGAGCTGCCCGGCGGTATCTGGCTCGTGCTCGCCGCCGCCGTCGCCACCCCCGCCCCGATGGGGACCGACGCCAACGGGCGGCACGAGCACGTCACGAACTACCGCCTCGACATCGAGGCGCCGACCAAGAACCGCGACAACTGAACATCAACTGAAGACAAGGGAGTTCCCGCATGGGACGACCGATTGACGCCCGAGGCTGGACGTTCGAGGTACTCGACCAGTCGCACGCCGGCCACGAGCGTTGGCTGCCGATTGAGAACCTGACCTCGTGGTCACACAACGCCAGTGAGAACGAAGAGACCGCCGAGACGACGTCGTTCGACTCGAAGGGATGGTTCGAGCAGGACGTTATGCAGCGCGGCGGGCAGATCGAGCTCGAAGGGCAGTACGCCCTCGATCCGACGACCGGCCGGCAGGTCGAGGGGCAGGCGTACGTCGATCGCTACTGGGGGCAGCGCCTCGGCATCGACAGCCGGAACCTGATCAGGTGGCGCCACGACTCCCAAGACACATGGGTGATTTGGGAGGCCACCGTCACGCCGGACAAGTCCGAGGGTGAGACGAACGACAAGACGTCGTGGACAGCGTCGTTCACTCAGTGCGGCCGGCCGCGCTACGTCCCCGTGTTCCCCATCTGCGCGCGAGAGGCTGATGCCGCATGACCGACCACACCACCGAGCACGAAGTCGCCGACTTCGATGCGTTCTTCGCCGAGCATGCCGAGCCGCGGTTCGGCGCAGTGCTCCGGCTGTACCGGCGCGAGTACGTGCTGCCGACCTCGCTGCCGCTGCTGTTCACCCTGCAAATGGAACGGGTCAAGGACTCCGACAACCCCGACGACATCCGGCGCCTGCTCTCCAGCCTGTTCGGGCCGGCCGCGCTGGATGAGTGGGCGGAACACGGGATGACCGACCGGCAGCTCGGCGTCGTGCTGGTGTGGGCCGCAGCCAACGCTCGTGAGCCCGGGTGCCTGTCGATGCGCGAGGCGGCCGAGCTGTACGACGAGCGCGAGGCCGATCGGGAGGGCGACGAGGGAAAAGCGCCCCGCCCGACCCCGGCGACGATTCGGGCCGGTTCTGGCAAGCAGTCCTGACCCACTGGACAGCGGTCGAGGCTGACCTCGCCCGCGAATACGGGATGACCGCCGAGCAGCTCGCCACCGTGAGCACTCGGCGGTTTTTGGTCCTGGTCGGCGGACTACCCGAACAGGCCAAGTTCCCCCGCCTGTGGGGGCGCACGCCGCGCGCGGTCACGGACCCGCGCGAGATCGCCGCCCTTACCGGCGCCCCTGCCTGACCGGCGGGCGCGCCGACAACTGAATACACAACAGAACAACAACCGCACACACAACAGAACAGACAACTGCATACATAACTGAATAAGTGGGGTGGCCTGCGCCATGGCGCTCACCATTGGCGAGCTCGTCGGAACCATCGACCTTGACGCGTCCGGCGCCCGCCGCGGCGTGGCGCAGGCTGACCTCGCGCTGCAAGGGCTGCAACGGTCCGCCGACGGCCGGCTGCGCGATATGCGCGGCCGGTTCGTCGCCGCCTCGGCCGCCCTCGGCGCCGCGGTCGGGGATGGTCTGGCCAACGGCACGGGCGAGGCCCGCGCCGCGGGCACGGCGATCGGTGACGCCGTCGCTGACGGAGTGGCCAGCGGCGCCGACGAGGCGCGCGCGAGCGTGGGCGGTCTCGGCGACGAGATCGGCCGCGAGGTCGAGGGCGGGGCGGGGCGTGCGCGCGCCGCCTTGGGCGCCATCGGCCCGACCCTCAACGCGCTCAAAGTGGCCATGATGGCACTGTCGGGCGGCGCGCTGGCTGCCGGCGGTGCGCTCGCTGCGGTACCGGCGGTGTTCGGCGTTATCGGCATCAAGGCTGCGGCCTCGTCGCAGCAGGTCAAGGATGCCTTTACGGGCCTGAAAGACCATGCCGTCAAGTCCGTTCAGGGCATGGTCGGGCCGATCTCGCAGCAGCTCGTCGGCATCGCGGGCAAGGCACGGTCGACGTTCGACCAGATCGCGCCGAGCTTGCAGAAAGCCTTCTCTGCGGTCGCCCCGCAGATCGGCGTAGTTGCCGACAGCGTGCTCGGCATGGTGCGGCAACTCGCGCCGGCGCTCGCGCAGGCCGTTGGTGCCGCAACGCCGGTGATCAAGGCGATAGGCAGCGGCCTGACCTCGGTTGGGGCCGGGCTGGCAGGGTTCTTCCAGGGACTCACGTCCGGCGCGCAGGGCGCCGCACAGGGACTCTCGGGCCTGTTCGGCGGGATATCGCAGATCCTGCCCGCGCTCGGGCAGTTGATCGGGCAGCTCGCGCAAGCCGGCGGCCCCGTGCTCTCCACGCTCATGGGGGCACTCGCCCCGCTGATCTCGCAGCTCGCCGGCGCGCTCGGGCCCGCGCTCGCGCAGCTCGGCCCGCCGCTGCAAACCCTGATCACCGCGCTCGGCGGCGCGTTGCAGCCGATCGTCGCCGCGCTGGGGCCCGTGCTCGGCGCCGCGGCCGGCGCGCTCGGCAAGCTCGTCACCGCCGTGTCGCCGCTGCTGCCGATGATCGGGCAGCTCGCAGCGTCCCTACTGCCCGCGCTCACCCCGATTCTTACGGCGGTCGGGCAGGTCTTCGCTCAGCTCGCGCCCGTCGTACAGAAGCTCGGGCAGGCGCTGATGTCGATGTTGGCGCCGGTCCTGGCCCAACTGCCCACGATCATCACGCCGGTTGCGGGCATCCTGACCACGCTGGCGCAGGCCGTTTTCCCGGTCCTGACGCAGTTGGTCGCCGCCCTCGCGCCGGCCCTCGCCACGATTGGGCAGGCGTTCGGGCAAGTCATGGTGGCGCTCGCCCCGTTGCTCACGCAGCTCGGGCAGCTCGTCGGGCAGATCCTCCGGCCGCTGATGCCGATCCTGACGCCGATCATTGGCCTGATCGGGAAGCTCGCAGCCGTACTTGCGGGGGCGCTCGCGAAGCAGATCACCATGGTTGTCATCCCGGTTCTGAAGATCCTTACCTCGCTGCTGCGCGGGGACTTCTCCGGCGCCTGGAACCAGGCAAAGGCCCTCGTCGCCAACGTCGGGAGTTTCCTTCAGGGGCTGTTCATCAAGCTCGGCGTATGGGTGATGAACGGCATCAACACGGCCGTTCAGTGGATCCAGGGGCTTCCCGGGCGCGCCATGAGCGCACTCGCCCCGCTCGCCGGCCAACTGTGGACCGCCGCCGTCAACGCCTTTGACCGCTTCAAAGCCGGCGTGATCGCCAAGGCAGGCGAGGCGGTCGCGTGGATGCGCAGCCTGCCCGGTCAGCTGATGAGCGCGCTCGGCAACCTCGGATCGCTGCTGGTCAACGCAGGCCGCGACGTTGTGCGCGGCTTGATGAACGGCATCCAGTCCATGGGCTCATGGCTGCGCTCGACGCTCACCTCGTGGGCAAAGGACTTGATCCCCGGCCCGATCGCGAAAGCCCTCGGGATCGCGTCACCGAGCCGCGTCATGGCGCGTGACGTGGGCCGTTGGATCCCGGCCGGCGTCGCCCGCGGCATCACCTCCGGGCAAGGCGCGGTCGAGGGCGCCATGCGCCGACTCGTCCCCGTCCCCGCCATCCCCGCGATACCCGGCGCCGCGGGCGCGGCCGGCTACGGCAGCAGCGCCTACGGGCGCACGGGCCCGCTGCTGCATATCGAGAACTTCCACAACGCCGCAGGCACGAGCCCGGATCAAACGGCCGCGGCCCTCAACTGGCGCATGAAAGCGAGGGGTTAACCCGCATGGACCGAACGACCATCGACGTCGCCGGTATGGCCGAGGGGATGGTGCCCGGACAGATCCGCTACGGCGAACTGCTGCTCGGCGCCGGCACCCCCTACCAGTGGCGGAAGCTCAAGGGGTGGGAGACCCTCCCGCCGCAGGACTCCGGGAACGTGCCGCGCTCCGGCGACCACGGCGCGCACCTGGGGCGCCTGCTCGCACAGACACGCACGATCGGCCTCGACGAGGTGATCGTGCGGGCCGAGGCGTACCGGTTCGGTGCCGTGGTCGAGGCACTCAACGACGGTACGCCGCTCGCGATCGACGAGCAGCCGCTGCTCGTCCACCTCGACGACCGCGGCCCCCTGCTGGCATGGGCACGGGTCACCAATCGCGATGTGCCGGTCGAGCCTGCCTACGCCATCGGCACCGTGACCGGCGCCGCCCTCGAATGGGAGGCCACCGACCCCCGCCGCTACACCCCCGCCGTGCAGCACGCCGAGACCGGGCTGCCCGAGCCGTGCCTGCCATGGCACACCCACCCCGACACCGGCCGCCCGCGGGGCGTCCCGGCGAGCACGGGCAACGTGACCGCCTACAACCTCGGCAAGGCGCCGACGCACCCTGTCGTCATCTTCCGCGGGCCGGTCGACACGCCGGCCCTGATCAACCGCACCACGGGCCGACGGCTCGAATACCGCGTCGCCCTCGAACCGGGCGAGCAGCTCACCGTCGACACCTTCGCGGGCACGGCCACGCTGCCCGACGGCGAGAGCCTGCTCACCGACGCGTCGCTCGCCAGTTGGCCCGAGCAGACGTTCACGCTCGACCCGGGCGACAACGAGCTCGAATTCCGCGCGGCTCCTTCCGTTCCCGCCGACCCGCGCGCCGCCGTCGCCCTGCGCTGGCGCTCGGCACACTGGTGAGAGGGGGAACAGCAGCCATGACCCCCGCGTACCGCGTGCTCGTGTGCGACCTGCGCACCGACACCCTGCTCGACGTGCTGCCCGTCACCGAGGTATCCGTCGAGGACTTCATCGGCAAGGCCGGCAGCCTGCGCGCCACCGTGCCCGTGCCGAACCGCGAGATCGCCGACCGGGTCCGCCCGATCCTGCAAGGGGGCCGTACGGCCCTGTGGGTCGAGCGCGACCGCGACATCTGGTGGGGCGGGATCTTGTGGTCGAAGGTGCCCAAGGTCGACGAGCGCGGTTTCGCCTCGTACGAGATCCAGGCAGGCACCTTCGACACCTACCTCGAACATCGCAGGCTGTTCGACTCGCTGAGCGCCGACAACGTCGACCAGCTCGACATCGCACGCGACCTCGTCGACTACGCGCAGAACCAGCTCGGCGGCGACATCGGCATCGAGTACGACACCCATCTGTCGGGCATCAAGCGGTCGCGCAGCTACAGCCAGCACGACCAGGCCACCATCCGGGAACTGCTCGACAAGCTCGCCGGCGTCGAGAACGGGTTCGAGTGGCGTGTGCGGTGCGACCGTGACCCGGACACCGGCCGGCGCCGCAAGCTGCTCGAACTCGGATATCCCCACATCGTCCGCGGCGAGGCCGACGTCGTGCTCGCCTACCCCGGGCCCGTGCTCACCTACGAGCACCCCGAGGACGCGACCACCGTCGCCAACGTGTGGCAGGCCCGCGGCGCCTCGAACAACAACAACCAGGCCGCGGCAAGTAAGCCGCTGCTGTCCGAGCTGCTCGTCGACGAGCAGGCCCTCGCCGACGGCTGGCCACGCCTCGACGGCACGAGCGATCACTCGTCCGTCGACGACGCTGCCACGCTCAACGAGCACGCGCGGGCCGAGGCCGCCGCGGCGCGCCGCCCGCAGGTGATACCCGCGGTGACCGTCCGCCTCGACCAGGACGTGACCCCCGACCTGATCGGCCGCACCGTCCGCCTGCGCATCCGCGACCTGCTGCACCCCGACGGCTACGACACCCGGCACCGCGTCGTCGGCATCACCGTGACCCCGCCCGCCCGCGACAAGGGCGAATCCGCAACCCTCACACTGGAGGCTGCCCCCTGATGGCTACCGTTCCAAACGACCTGCTCGACCGCATCCGCAACCTTGAGCGCCAGGTGCGCGAGCTCGCCGGCCGAGCACAGACTCGCCCCGCTCTTAACGAGATCCGCGAGGGCAACGTGCGCATCACCGAGGGCGGGCAGCTCGTCGTCATCCCGCCCGGCAAGGACTTTTCGACGTTCACCGTCGGTGAGTGGCCCGACGGCTCTTACGGGACCGTGCTGCGTCGCTTCGATGGGTCGTACGCGCTCACGGTCGAGGGCGAGGCGGAAGACCGGGGGACGTGGCGCCTGTGGTCGCGCGACCTCGCCGCGCCCGACCGCATCCTCGTCATGGACGACCGGCACTCGGATCGGTTCCTCGGCCGCCCGTGGCTCCCCCTCGGCCTCAACCCGACCGCCGAGCAGGCGAGCAGCTCGGACCAGTGGCGTTACGCGTGGGTCGGCGGCGCCCCCGCGCACAACGCCGTCGCCGTGCTCAAGCTGTCCACCTTCGCCGAGGCCGGCGGCGCCGTGCGCGTCACGATGCTGCCCGCCGGCGGCGCCCCGGTCACCGTCGACGAGTGGGAGGTGCCCGCCGGGAAGTGGACCGGCCGCACCATCGAGCGCCCCCTGCATGGCGTGCGATTCCTCGACTACCTCGGATGGCAGGTCACGCACCGCAGCGCCAAGAAGGGCAAGGCCATCGAGACTCGCCTGTTCGCAGGCTACGGCCGTAACACCTTCTCCGCGGCCGAGGCGCCCGACGCCCCCGCCGGCGAGAACGGCGACACCAAGAACAAGCCCGACCCGCGCCTCGCCGTCGAGACCGGCGACACAACCAAGACCGACAAGAGCGCCTGACCGGAAGGCCCCCCCAACCATGAGCGACACCGCCCGCCGCATGGCGCGCACCATCGTGCAGACCCTGCTCGGCCTCGCCGCAGCCCTCCCCCTGATCATCTCCGCCGCCGGTATCCCGCGCACCGCGGCCGGCGTCGGCGTTGCCCTCGCCGTCGCCGCCGGGCTCACGCGTGTGATGGCCCTCGACGCCGTGCAGAAGCTGCTGCCCAAGTGGCTGCGCACCGCCGCCCCCGCCCCGAGCACCGGCACCGGCACGGGGACGAACACGGGGGACGGACGCAAGCCAGCCCCCGCGGACGGGGGCAGTATGTGACCGGGCCCGACCCGACCGACATCGCACTCGAACTCGCCGAACTCCGCGGCAGCGTCGAGGCAGGGTTCGCCCGCCTCGACGGCCGGTTCGACCTGCTCGCCCAACGCCACGACCAGACCGACCGCCGCCTCGCCGAGCACGACAACCGCCTCGACCAGGCCGAGCAACGACGCTGGCCACTGCCCAGCGTCGCCGCCCTGGTCGCGCTCGCCGCCCTCGCCCTGTCTGCATGGGAGATCACCCACTGAACATCACAGCGCCCCCTGTACGGCCTCGCACGGGCCGTACAGGGGGCGCTTTCTGCTTTGGTGCGTCGGTCAGTGCTGGCCGTAGTGGACTGTGCTTACAGCTCGCCGAACTCGCCGTTGACCACACCTGCGATGAACGCTCGCCACCCTTCAGCCGGGCTGGTCAGGACTGGGCCGTTCCCGTTCTGCTTACTGTCGCGCAGCGCAACCTCGCTGCCGAGGTCGGCCACCTCGATGCAGGCCGACTGACCATTGCTATAGCTGGACTTGAACCATGCCGCGTCCGCCAGATCAACCCTGTTCATAACTCCCTGCCACGTCGGAGATCAGGCGCTGTGATGCCTGCTCATTTAGCGATTTTTCCCAGATGTCTTTGAATGCCGCGTCATAACGTTCGACCTCTTTCGGCTTGTCCAAGTACAGATCGCCGGTGAAGCCGTCCGCGTAGACAGTGGGCGGCTCAGTGTCGCGCCCATCGCTGTTTACCGGGAATCGAAGGATGCCGAACGGCCCCGACATGACACCCCAGTGCAGCCCAGCCGCGAACGGCACCACCCTGAGCCTGACGTTGGGCAGCTCAGAGACCTCTTTCAGATGGTAGAGCTGTCCTGCCATCACATGGTGCCCGCCCACCGGCCGCCTCAACACGGCCTCATTGAGCACGACGTGCAGCGTTGGCGGATCCGTCACGCGGGTCAGCAGGCTTTGACGCTCGATCCGCAAGAACACCCGGCGGTCGATCTCGCTGTCATCCTCGTGAGGGTTGTCGGCGCGCATGATGGTGCGCGCGTAGTCCGGCGTCTGCAAGAGTCCCGGCACGAGCTCACTCTCGTACCACGAGACCTGAGACGCTGCCTCTTCGAGTCCGATGAAGAGATCGAACCCCTCGGGGATGACGTCCCCGTACGAGTGCCACCAGCCGCGCGCTTTGGTTTCCTTGGCAAGGCCCATGAGTGCCTCTGTGAGGTCTGAGGGCGCACCGTAGACCTCGCACATCGCCTTGACGTCGAGACTTCGCAGCGAGGTCTGCCCGGTCTCGATACGCCAGATCTTCGGTTCGGACCATTCGAGCTTGCGCGCTGCCGCCCTGACCGTCAGCCGCGCCTGCCCTCGCAGGTCGCGCAGGTATCGCCCAAGCTGCCGCCTCGGCACGGTCGAGCCTGTCGGTCCCTCCATGGCTGCCCCCTCCCTATCCATTCTGTAGCACTCCCAACACCCGGAATGTAGTGGTCTGTTGGTTCACTTCGCAATGGAGCGTCAACCGTTCGATAACTACCAATCGAATCAACGAAATGTAGTCTTGCACGCTGCCCATTCTGCGGGCACTCTGAATGTCTGCCGGGCGTAAGGACGTTCAACTCCGCAGCGACCACAGGTAGTTGCTGCTGCGCGCTCGGGACGCTGGAGGTGCAAGCCATGAGCGATACGACACCCCCCGAGCAGCAGGGGCACCACCAGGACGGTGGCGAGCAGCCGAGCCCGGCCGACGAACTCAATCGCAAGCAAGAGGAGTTGGCCGAGCAGGTGAACAGGCACTTTGCGTTGCTGCATGGCAAGGGGCGGACGACGTGAGCGAGCCGATTCTGTCGATCGACCTGACCACGATGCGGCGGACGGTCGCCGAGGTTCTCCACGAACACGTCGCCGAGGTGGTCGTAGATGCTGGCCGCGAGGACGTCGACGTTTGGACGTATCAGCCGTGTTCCACGCTGGAACAGTTGCGGCGGCTGTTGGCCAAGCTGCGCGTACACACCGCCGTGCTCGTCCCCCTCGTCGAGAACCGGCTCAGGGGGATGAGCGGACCCGAGCGCGGGCACGTCACCCTCGAACTCAAGCGCGCTCGGGGGATGCACGCGACGAGCCTCACGGATGACTACCTGTGCGATGTCGCCGGCATGCGCCACTGGGCGCGGCTCCTCGACTCCCTGCTCGACATCGTCGAGGACAGCCGTACGGGGGAGCTCTGAAGACTGCCCGGCCGCGGGTCGTCCCCTAGGTCTGCGGCCCCCGCACCCCCGCGCCCCTGCCGCGGTCGACACGTCGAGGCTCCCCCCTTCGGCTTCCCCCGGCAGGGGTGCGGGCACCACCCACCACAAAGACTTGAGGAAGCGCCGTGCCTGACCCCGGACAACCACAGCAGCCCCAACTCGCCGACGAGCTGCTGCGCCGAATGGCCGAGTCCCGGTACGCCCAAGGATTCCGGGAGTACGGCGGCAAGGTCAGCCCCGACCCCGAACTGATCGACATCGTCGACGCCGACAACTCCGCGGCCCTCCGGCGGATCATGAGCGAGCACGGTTGGCCCGCACCTTCCCTTGTCGGTGAACAGGCCAGCGACGCCGCATTGCTGCTCACCCTGCGCTCTCAGCCAGACGTCCAGATTCAAGCACTTGGCGTGATCGGCGACGCCGTCGGCCGCGGCGAGGCCAACCCGCAACACCTCGCCTATCTGACAGACCGGATTCTGCTGCGGCTGGAAACTCCCCAGCTCTACGGGACGCACTACGTCGACAGACACGACGGCCGCGGCTTCACACGATGGGACGTCATCGACCCCGACACGCTCAACACCCGCCGCGCCGAGGTCGGCCTCGGCCCCCTCGCGGACTACGACACTGCGGCGCGGACCCACAACTGACCACCCGCCTATGAGCCTCGGCAGCCGAGCCACCGACCGCCGAGGCAAAACACGCCACCAGCGATCACAAGGACTGACAACGCATGCGCGACCTTACCTCCCTGCTCTACATCTGGTTAGGAGAGCCGCTACGCCGAGCCCTGCGCACCGCACGGCAACGCGCCCGCAACTGGCTCTGCCCGCCGCCACCCCCACCCATGGGCCCCGTGATCCCGCCGGGGATGCCCTACCACCGCGGCCCCCGCCCCGGGAGCGCGGCCCCGCCGGGGATGCCCCCACATCGCGGCCCCCGCCCCGGGCACGTGATCCACCGCCGCGGCCCCCTGCCCGCACACGTGCTCGCCCGCGCCGAGCTCCTCGACGGCCACGAGGTCCGCCTCATCCGCCCCTACTACGTCGATTACGTGCGGTCGATCGGAATCGACGACGAATTCCCCCTCTCCGAAGAAATTCCGGCATGAGTAAGCGGAACCCGAGAAAGCCGCGGAGCAACGGGCGGAACGACGCCCATTGCCACGCGGACGACGTCGAGGTGATCCGGCAGCGCAACGAAAAGCGCGACCTACTCGCCAAAATGCGCGACCGGATCCACGCAAAGCCGCAGGTCAACACCCCCAAGACTCCCGCCCGGTAGCGCCCCCTTAACCAGGGCAAGCAGCCGGAGCGGGCAGGCAAGAAACCAGCAACAACCAGAAAGCGAAACAACATGGGAAAGAAGCCCGCACCCGTCGGCGACTCGATGCACTCCCCGAGGGTGAAGCAGGTGACGATCACCGCGAATCCGACCGGGAACCGCGCAGAAAGGCGCGAGGCAGCAAAGCAGGACAAGAAGAACAACAAGGGCTAGGGACTAGCCACCCCACGCCATAGGTGCCCGCCCGGCGCCCGGCAAGGACGTCCGGGCGGGCACCCAAGGCCCCGACCAAAGCCCCTGTCCGAATCTGCACCACCTGCAACAGATCGAGCGCATCAAGACCAGGCAGTTCGGAAAGGCTCGTCACTCGCTGCCGCGACTGCCAACCCAACGGCGCCGCACTCCGCGCCACCTTCGAACCCGAATCGAGGTCAAGGCCATGAGCGCACGCAACATCGTCAGCGACACACAAACCGCCTCGTGCTACTTCCGTACCTCAGTCACGTACCCGCACCGCAAAGCCCTGGTACAGATCACCGAGCGATGCAACCTCAAGTGCGCGCACTGCTTCGTCAGCGCCGGCGACTACGGCGACACCATCCCCCTCGCCGAAATCCGCGACAAGGTCGCACCACGCCTCGCCGCAGCCCGAGTTACCCGCGTCACCCTGACCGGCGGCGAACCCTTCGCACACCCCGACCTGCTCGACGTCGTCGACACCTTCCGCGACGCCGGTATGAGCGTCGGCATCTGCACGAACGCCACAATCACCACCGACGAGCAGATCACCGCCCTTGCCGAACGCGGCGTGCACATGAACGTCAGCCTCGACGGATTCGCCGCCAACTCACACGGCAAGTTCCGCGGGAACCGCAACTCGTTCTTCACCACCGTCGAGACCGTCAAGAAGTTCGCCGCGGCCGGCGTCCTGCAAGGGCTGCTGTGCACCCCCAACAGCCTCGCCGAAGATGCCGAGTACGCACAGCTCTGCGAGTTCGCCAAAGAGCAGGGCGCCCGCTACGTGCTCATGAACCCACTGTCGAGCATGGGCCGCGGCGTGAAGGCGCAGCGCAAGCTCGCCAGCCCCGACGAGCACATGCGCCGCATCTACGACCTGACGGCGCGTTTCGACGACGACGACCTCGACATGGTGCACATCCGATTCCCCAACACCGAGGGCAAACCCCTCGCCGGCTGCGAGGCCGGCAACATCATCTACGTTTTCACCCCCGGCGAGGTGACCGTCTGCCCGTACCTCGTCTTCGCCGCCCGCACCCCCCAGTCGCAGCACACCGACACCGAGTTCATCGTCGGCAACATCTTCCGCGACGCCGACCTCGCCGAACGCCTCGACGCCTACAAGTTCCACGACCGCTACACCCTCGGCGACAACAGCACGTGCCGCTCGTGCTCCCTCTCCGGCGACTGCGGCAAGGGCTGCCCTGCCGCAGTCGTCGCCGCCGGCGAACGTATCGGCACCGTAGACACAGCCCTCTGCCCGGTCACCCCCTCCGGCCGGCCCCTGCTCCCGGTGGCCACCGCATGACCGACACCCACCACGACGGCGTGTTCGTCACCCTGGACGGTCCCGGCGGCGTCGGGAAATCCACGGTAACGGCCGCCCTCGCCGAGCAGCTCACCACCCTCGACCGCCCCGTGCTGGCCACCCGCGAACCGACCGACACCACACTCGGCAACCTCGCCCGCCATGGGACCGACACCTACAGCGGCTTACCCATGGCCCACCTGATCGCCGCCGACCGGCACCTGCACCTCGCCACAGAGATTCGGCCGGCCCTCGCCCGCGGCGCCGTCGTCATCTGCGACCGGTACATCGCCTCGTCGCTCGTCCTGCAACGCATCGACGGACTGACCATCGACACCGTATGGGAGATCAACCGCCACGCCGACCGCCCCGACCTGTCCGTGATCCTCACCGCGCACCCCGAGGCCCTCGACGGCCGCCTCGCTGCCCGCGGGGCGCACAGCAGGTACGAGCGCATGCCCGGCAGCAGTAAAGCCGAGGCCGAGTTCTACGTCGACGCCGCGAACCACTTGACCGCGGCCGGCATCCGAACCCTGGTCCTGGACGCCACGCACGCCACCCCGACCGAGCTCGCCCGTACCATCGCAGCCACAGTCACCGCACTACGCACCGGGGGCACCCCGTGACCACACCCGAGCCGCTCGGCGTACTGACGTTCAACCTGAACAACCCGAGCTACGAACGGGCCGAACGTCAACTCGCGTGGCTCGCCACGCGCCCCGAGCACGTACTCGTACTGACCGAGACCGTAGCGAGCAAGGGCTGCCGCCTGCTTGCCGAACGCTTCACCGCCGCCGGCTACTCAGTCGAATTCGACGAGCCCCCACCAGGCGAGCGCGGCGCGATGATCGTCAGCAAACTGCCGCACATCGGGCCCCCGCCTCACGACGCCGTCAGCTACCTGCCGCACCGGGCACCGGCCATCACGGTCAAGACCGAGCACGGCACACTCGACGTCATCGGCCTGTACGTCCCCTCACGCGACGCCACCCCGGCCAAGATCGAACGCAAGCGCCGATTCCTCGACGCCTGCCGCGCCGCCATCCCACCCGGCACCGCGCCGGCCGCACGGCTCATCCTCGGCGACTTCAACGTGCTCGAACCCACCCACCAACCGCACTACCGATTCTTTCAACCCTTCGAGTACGCGTTCTACACATGGCTCGGCGAGGCCGGGTACCGCGACGCGTTCCGCCTGCTGCACCCAACGGCCGACGAATACTCGTGGGTTGGCCGAACGGGCGACGGCTACCGCTACGACCACGCATTCACCTCGGGCACGCTCGGCGACCAGGTCGCCGCATGCTCGTACGTACACGAGCCACGCACCGACCGCCTCACCGACCATTCCGCCCTATCCCTGCAACTCGCCGTAACCCCCGTCGCCCCGTTGCTAGTCTCCGACCCAACGACCACACCGGGGCCCGAGACCGACCCCCTGTTCTAGGCCCCACAGAAGCCACCGCGAGCGCCCGGGAAAGGCTTCCCGGGCGCTCGCCATTTCTCCGGAGCAGCGCACGCATGGAAGACACCGCATGGGACACCGTCGGCCGACTCGTCGAATGGCTCGACACTGAAAGCGGCGTGTCGCCCGACCTCGCCCGGGTGCTACGCGTCCTGAAAATCACCGAAGAGGCCGGCGAGGTCGCCGAGGCCATCCACGGTGTGAGCGGATCGAATCCGCGCAAGGGCAACAGCCACACATGGCAGGACGTAGAGAAAGAACTCTGCGACGTCATCCTGACAAGCATGGTCGCCCTGAAGACGATCACCCCGGACGCCGACAAGGTATTCGCGGAACGCCTCGCCCACGTCGCCGAGCGGTCCCTCAGCGGCTGATCAACGGCCCCCGGCCCCGACCCGCCCCGACTCGTGTTACCCCGGTAGGTCGCTGACCTGCGGAAACCGACCAACGAGTCAGAAATCACACCCATGTGATTTTCTGGTGAAGAACGATCACCCCGATAGAATGTGCGGTTCCGTGCGCCTACCGCCGGGTAGTACCTTGATCGACCCGCTCTGTTCGTTCCTTCGCATGAGCGATGCGGAGTAGGGAAATACGGCCCCGGTCGCCGCTGTGAAGCGACGCCGGGGCCGTAGTCCTACCCCCGGGCACCCTCTGACCTGCGAAGATGCCTGAGTGTCCTTTAGGGGAGTTACCGCTGGGGTACTCCTCTAAAGCACAGCCTTTACGGAAGTAGCCATTGGGCTACTTCATCAACCCGCTGGTGAGCATCGCGTTCGGCGTGCTGGTGCTGCGCGAGCGGCTGCGGCCGCTCCAGTGGGCGGCGGTGGCCATCGGGGCCGTCGCCGTCGTGGTGATGACCCTCGCCTACGGCCGGATGCCGTGGATCGCGCTGGGCCTGGCCTTCTCGTTCGCGACCTACGGCCTGGCCAAGAAGGGCATCAAGCTCGACGGCATCGAGGGCTTCAGCGCCGAGACGGCGATCCAGCTGCTGCCCGCGCTGGGGTTTCTGCTCTACCTGGGCGCCCGCGGCCAGTCCGCGTTCGTCACCGGCGGCCCGGGGCAGGCACTGCTGCTCGCGGGCTGCGGAGTCGCCACCGCGGTGCCGCTGATCTGCTTCGGGGCCTCGGCGATGCGGCTGCCGCTGGTGACGATCGGGATGATGCAGTATCTGGCGCCGACCTTTCAGTTCCTCCTCGGCCTGACCGTCTTCCACGAACAGATGCCGCCCGAGCGCTGGACCGGCTTCGTCCTGGTCTGGCTGGCCCTGTGCCTCCTGACCTGGGACGCACTGCGTACGGCGCGCCGGGCGCGGACCGCCCTCGCGGCCGCCGGTGCCCGAGCGGGCGAGGCCGCCGCCCAGGGCGCCGACACCCCGTGCGTCACGCAGTGATGTCGCGCGTGGTGAACCGCGCCCACGCCGCCGAGCCGAACACCGCCACATACAGCGCCTGAAGGCCCAGGTCCTTCTGCAACTGGTCCCAGTAGACGGGGTCGCGCAGCAGGTCCGCGAAGGACAGCCAGTAGTGCGGGAAGAGATACGGCTGGATGGCGTGCAGCTGCGGGATGGTGTCCAGGATCTGCACGGTGATCAGCAGACCGACCGTGGTCGCCATCGCCGCGACACCGCTGGTGGTGAGCGTCGACAGGAACAGGCCGACGGCGGCCAGGCCGGTCAGGGAGAGCGCCACCACACAGGCGATGGCCAGCGCGCGCAGCAGTCCCTCGCCGAGGGATATCGAGGTGCCGGAGAGCAGCGTGACCTTGCCCAGCGGGAAGAGCAGGGCACCGGTCGCCAGCGCCGAGAACGCCACCACCAACGTCGCCACCAGGCAGAACGTCAGCGTCGTGGCGTATTTGACCAGCAGCAGGCGGGTGCGGCCCGCGGGGGCGACGAGGAGATAGCGCAGCGTCCCGGCGTTGGCCTCGCCCGCGAGGGAGTCCCCCGCGATCACGCCGATGGCCATCGGGAGGAAGAACGGCAGCGTCACGGCCAGCGAGGTGAAGACCAGGAACAGCCCGTTGTTGGTGACCTGGGAGATGAAGGCCGGGCCGCCCTCCCCGCCACCGCCGGACCCGCCCGACGCGCCGCCGCGGCCGGTCTCGATCTTCACGGCGATGCCGACCAGGACCGGTACGCCCGCGAGCACCGCCAGCAGCGCGAGGGTGCGCCAGCGCAGGAAGGTCGTGCCGATCTCGCTGCGCAGCAGTCCCAGCGACCACCGCCGCGGGAGGCGGCGCGGGGGACCGTCCGGCCCCGGTGCCTCGCTCTCCGGTGCCTCAGCCTGCGACATCGAAACCCTCCCCGGTCAGCTGCACGAAGACGTCCTCCAGCGAGGCCCGCGCGGTGCCGAAACCGCGGACCCGGACGCCGGCCCGGACGAGCGCGGCATTGAGATCGGCCAGATCGAGCGAGGGGCCGTCGGCGACGGGCGGGGCGGCGGAGGGCCGATCGGCGGCAGCCGGGGCGGGCAGGTGGCCGGTGACCCGGTCGCCGGTGACGTCGAGGTCGGTCACCCCGTGCTCCTTGAGGACGCGGGCCGCATCCGCCGTATCCGGGGTCGTCACCGTCAGCCGCCCGCCGCCGGACGAGCCGAGGACGGTGGCGGACAGATCGGCGACCGTGCCCTGGACGACCAGCCGGCCGCGGGCCATCACCGCGGCATGGGTGCAGACCTGTTCGATCTCGTCGAGGAGGTGCGAGGAGAGGAAGACCGTGGTGCCGTCCGCCGCCAGCTCGCGGACCAGGGCCCGGATCTCCCGCATGCCCTGCGGGTCGAGGCCGTTGGTCGGCTCATCCAGAACCAGCAGCTCACGCGGCTGGAGCAGGGCCGCGGCCAGCCCCAGACGCTGCTTCATGCCCAGGGAGTAGGCCCGCGCCTTCTTGCCGGCCGCGGCCGCCAGCCCCACCCGCTCCAGGGCCTGCCCGACCCGCTCGGCGCGGGTGCGCGGATCGGCGGTCGGGTCGGCCGCGTCGAAGCGCAGCAGATTGCCGCGGCCGCTGAGGAAGCCGTAGAGCGCCGGTCCCTCGATCAGGGCGCCGACCCTGGGCAGCACCCGCCGTCCCGCGCCGGGCATGGGCTCGCCCAGGACCCGTGCGCTGCCGGCGGTCGGCTCGATCAGCCCCATCAGCATCCGGATGGTGGTGGTCTTGCCGGAGCCGTTGGGGCCGAGGAAACCGAAGACGCTGCCGCGCGGTACGGCGAGATCGAGGCCGTCGACGGCGAGCTGGCCGCCGCGGTAGGTCTTGGTCAGCCCCCGGGTCTCGATCACCCGCTCCCCGTCGTCCGGGATCGCGCGCCGCGGGCCCGCGGCGAGTGGCGATGGCATGGGCGGCTCCCCAACTCATGGCGTGCGGAACGGGCGTGTACTGGGCGGTGGGCGGTGGAACGGCTGTGGGCCGCGCCGCGCCCCCGGACGGGAGGCGCGGCGAGACCCTTGGTGCTCCCGTGGCCCGTTACTTGGCGGCGTTGGCCGCGTCGATCAGGGCCTGCTTGTCGACGGCACCGACGTAGACCGTGCCGTGGTCGGTGATCAGGGCGTTGACCAGACGGGTGCTGAAGACCCGGCCGGAGCCGAAGGAACCGGTCACCTTCTCACCGATGCCGTCCAGGAACGTGCCCGCGTCACCGGCGGCGCCGTGGCCCTTGCCGGTGGGCAGGCCGGAGCCGGAGCCCTTGATCGTGGCGATGGACGTCCAGCCCTTGCCGATGACGTTCAGCCCGCCCCGGTCCTTGAAGTCCTCCAGGCCCTTGCGGTCCTTGAAGTCCTTGCCGTGCTGGCGTGCGGCCTTCGCGCGCTCCTTGTCGGCGTCGACGACCTTGGCGCCCTTGGGCGGGGTGAAGGTGAAGGAGCCGGCGGCGGGCTTGGCGAAGTCGACGGCGGTGTAGCCGACGTCGATCGCGGCCGCTCCCCCGCTCTTGGGCGTCAGGGTGAACTTCAGCGGCACGCCCTTGGCGGCGTCCACGGCGATCCGGATCGAGCCGATCGTCGAGGCGGACTGCTTGGGCTTGATCAGGAGCTGGTAGGCGTCCCGCCCGGCGACCCGCGCCGTGCCGTCGACCGTGACCGAGGTGGTGTCGCCGGCCGCCTTCAGGGCCTGCTGGGCGAGGTCCTGCGGGGTGGCGTTCTTCAGGCCCTTGGGCAGGTCCTTGGGCGCGTCCTTGCGCTCGTGGTGCCACCGGGCGCCCTTGCCGTGCTCGGCGGCGGTGCTGTGGACGGCGGTGTTGGTGCCGCTGTCGTACGCCCAGACCTGGTTGCCGTTGTGGATGATGCTGTATTCGGCGGCCTCGTCGACGATCGACACCCGCTGCTTGGTGGGCCCGTCGGCGGCGACGCGCAGCGTGTGCGCACCGGACGCCAGCTCCATCAGCTTGTTCTGCGGGGACGCGGTCGCGCCGTCCTTGCCCTTCGGGCCGTCGCCGTGGCCCGCTCCGCCGAAGGCTCCGGCGCCGCCGCCGGGCAGGGACGGCAGCCCGAGGTCGGTGGTGACCCGGACCGTGCCGGACAGCTGCTGGACATCGGACTTGGCGATTTTCGCTATCAGGTCCTGCGCCGAGATCTTCGGCAGGTCGGGAGAACCGGAGCCGGCGAACGCCGGGACCAGCCCGATCGTGGCCGCCGCCACCCCCGCCACCGCGACCGGTACGGCGTACCGCACCGCCTTACGGCGCCCTGAGCGCCCCCCGCCCCATCCTTCGGTGACCTCGGTCGGTTCGTTCCGTGGCATGTGCCTACCTCCGTCGTGTACGGCGGCTTCCGCGCGATGCACTCGTCCACCCCTGAGGGCACATTGTGGCCCGTCCGCCGTGTTGTGGTACTCCCCATCCCACCAAACCGGCGCGGACATGGCGTCACCCCGCGGGTCCAACTTCCCGTACTGCTGAGGGATGACATCCGGTCACCGAACGGCGGCTCATGTACTACGGGAGGCTGATCGAACCCTTAGGGAGGACCCGCAGACACCGGGGAGACACCTGGGTGACGGTCCCTGCATCACGGAGCGTCATACCGAGGGGCGGTCACGCCCGGACTCAGCCGGCCCGGTGCACCACCGCGTCGCACAGGCCCTCCAGCGCCGCCTTGGCCGGGCACTGCGGCAGCGGTGCCAGCAGCGCGCGGGCCTGCTCGGCGTAGCGCACGGTGTCGCGGCGGGCCTGCTCCAGCGCGGGGTGGGCGCGCAGCTTGGTGAGCGCCTCGGCGTGGCGGGCGTCGTCGGTCAGATCGCCGGCCAGCAGCTCGCACAGCGCGCGGTCCTCGGCCGTACCGGATTCGCCCTCGGCCAGCGCGCGCAGATGCAGCACCGGCAGCGTCGCGATGCCCTCGCGCAGGTCCGTACCCGGCGTCTTGCCGGACTCGTGGGAGTCGCTGGCGATGTCCAGCACATCGTCGGCCAGCTGGAAGGCGGTGCCGAGCCGCTCGCCGTACTGGGTGAGGATGTTGACGACCGACTCCTGCGCGCCGGACATCATCGCGCCGAAGCGGCAGGCCACGGCGACCAGCGAGCCGGTCTTGCCCGCCAGGACGTCCAGGTAGTGGTCGATCGGGTCCTGGCCGTCGCGCGGTCCGGCGGTCTCCAGGATCTGGCCGGTCACCAGGCGTTCGAACGCCTCGGCCTGGATGCGGACCGCGTCGGGCCCGAGGTCGGCCAGGATGTGCGAGGCGCGGGCGAAGAGGAAGTCGCCGGTCAGTACGGCAACGGAGTTGCCCCAGCGGGCGTTGGCGCTGGCCACACCGCGGCGCACATCCGCCTCGTCCATCACGTCGTCGTGGTAGAGCGTCGCCAGATGCGTCAGCTCCACGACCACCGCCGACGGCACCACACCGGGGCTGTACGTGTCGCCGAACTGCGCGGCCAGCATCACCAGCAGCGGCCGGAACCGCTTGCCCCCGGCGCGCACCAGATGCTGCGCGGCCTCGGTGATGAACGGCACGTCGCTTTTGGTGGCCTCCAGCAGGCCCTCCTCGACAGCCGCCAACCCGGCCTGGACATCGGCCTCAAGTGCCTGGTCCCGCACGCTCAGCCCAAAAGGCTCGACGACGGTCACGAGGGGTACTCCTGTCTGCTGACGATCAAACGGAATGTCGATCTGTCGCTGTCTCCACCACTGGCCAGCGTATCCGGTCGCAGTTCGATCACCGTGAGCGCCCGCCCCTCGAACCACCCGGCCAGCACACCGGCCCATCGGGCGTTATGTTCGACATCTCCCTTTATGTGGCATTTGCGGCGGGAGGGGAGGGGCGGCAGAGGCGGGTGCGTACCCGAATGTCCCCCGGACGCCGGCCGTGACCGTGGAGCCGAATTCCGGCGAGGACCATGGGTTCTTCGGCCATCCTCGTGGCCCGCGACCGGGCTCGTCGGCCGCCGCCATCGGGATGACGCACGGGGCGGCTTGCCGTGCGGAGGCCCTTCGGCGGAGGCCCCGCACTCGTCATGGGCGCCCGACCTCACCCGTAGCGGCGCCGACGCCTCTCACCCGTACGAACGCGCCACCGCCCGCGCCAGCCGCGAAGAGGCGAACTCCGTACCGCAGACGAACCGCATCAGCGGCCCGAACGAGGCGGCGGCCGGCAGCCCGGTGAAGTACAGCCCCGGTACGGGCGAGCCGAATCCGGCGTCCAGCAGGGGCCCGCCCGCGCGCATGGCGAGGTCGGTGCGCAGGCCCGTACCGAGGAAATCCAGCGCCGCCCGCCGCACCCGATAGCCGGTGGCGGCCAGTACATGGTCCGCGATGACCTCGCCGCCGTGCCCGTCCGCGCCGCGCAGCGCCAGCACCGGGCGGCCGTCGCGGACCCGGGCCCGCACGATCCGCCGCCCCTCGGTGACCGACACGCGCCCCTGAAAGCGGTCCCGCAGCCACCACGCCCCCAGTGGGCCCAGCACCCGGCGCATCAGGAACCGCCGCGTGGGCACCGGGAGATGACGGAACGCCCCGGCGTGGTGCGTGAACGCGTACAGGGACCAGGCATTGCCGAACGGTGCCCGCGGCCGCCACCGGGGCCGGCGGTCCGGCGGCGCGCCGAAGCCGACCGCCGCGCGCCGCGCGCCACCACCCGTACGGATGCCGCGCCGCGCTCCACCAGGAGCACCGCACTCTCCAGGGCCGACTGGCCCGCGCCGACCACGACCACGTCCCGCCCGGCCGGCGCCGACAGGTCGTGGTGCTGGGAGCTGTGCGAGACGGGTCCCGTGGCGAACGGCCCTTCCGGGACGGCGGCCGCCAGCTCCGGTGGCAGATGCGCGAGGTTGCTCAGCCCGATGGCGACCACCACCGCCCGCGCCGCGGCCGACAGGCCGTACGGGCCGGCCCCGATGACCGCCACCGGAGTCCTCGTATCCGTCACCTCGGCCGCCTCTCCAGTGGGTGGTGTGCCGCCGCTCCGGTCCCGGTGGCGCGGCGGGTGTCGCGGTGCAGGCGCACCAGGTGGCGGGCTCCGGGCCCGGTGGAGCGCGCGAGCATCATGAAGAACGGCAGCGGATCGTCGCCCGCGAACCACTCCGCCTCGGTGCCGGCCACCCGGCGTCCGGGGCCGCCGTCCCGGTAGGCCGGCCGCGCGGGCAGATCGATGGTCTCGACGACGAAGCGGCGCCCGGGGCGCTCGGCGCCCTCCGGGACGGGTCGCCCGCGCCGACGCCTCCGTGGCGCAGGGGGCACTTCCCGATCTTGACGATCAGCCCCGGCACACTGCGGTCGACCGCGAGCCGTACGCCACTGCGAGCTATCTGCCCCCCAACTCCAACAGCCGCGTCCGAGGAATCCCCGGCTCGTACCGGCAACGGACGCTAGGACCGAAATGCCCAGTACGGCAAGGGATTTCCGGACATTGGGGGTGGCGGGAGAGGTGAACGGGGGCGCGTACGGGCCGAGGGCGGACGGGGCGCACGCCTGCGCAGGTCTCGGGGTTCGGCGGCCGGACCGGAGTTGTCCACAGGCTCCCCCGCCGCATTGCGCCCGGCCGTACCCTGATCTTCGAACCGGCCGGCCCGGCCATCATCCGATGCGGGACCGGCCGGCCCGCCCACCGGCGACGACGAAACGAGGAGCTGTCCATGCCCGCGCAGAGCCCGTTCGACCTGGCGGAAGGCGAACCCTTCGGCCCGCACACCCTCCCCTACGGCGTCTTCACCACGGCCGAGGCACCCGGCCGGCGCAGACTCGGCGTCCGCTACGGCCACCACGTCCTCGACCTGAGCGCGCTGCCGGACGCACTGCCTTCGGTCGTACGGCCCGCGCACGCGGAACTGCTCGCCGCACCGTCCCTCAACCCCCTGCTCGGCGCCGGGCGCGCCGTCTGGCAGGAGGTCCGCGCGGCCGTCCGCGCCGCCGTCACCGCCCCCGAGCACCGCACCGCCGTGGCACCGCTCTTCCACACCCTGGACGCGGTGACCCTGCACCTCCCCTTCGAGGTCGCCGACTACGTCGACTTCTACTCCAGCGAGCACCACGCCACCAACGTCGGCCGGATCTTCCGCCCCAACGGCGCGGCACTGCCGCCCAACTGGAAGCATCTGCCGATCGGTTACCACGGCCGCGCCGGCACCGTCGTCGTCACCGGCACCCCTGTGGTGCGTCCCAACGGCCAGCGCAAGACCCCGGCGGACGCCGCCCCGTCCTTCGGCCCGTCCGCCCGCCTCGACATCGAGGCGGAGGTCGGCTTCGTGGTCGGCACCCCCTCCGCCCTCCATGAGCCGGTGGGTCTGGACGCCTTCCGCGACCATGTCTTCGGCGTCTGCCTGGTCAACGACTGGTCCGCACGCGACATCCAGGCATGGGAGTACCAACCGCTCGGCCCCTTCCTGGGCAAGTCGTTCGCCACCTCCGTCTCCGCGTGGATCACCCCGCTCGACGCCTTCGACCAGGCCCGTACGCCCCCGCCCGCCCGGGACTTCCCGCTGCTGCCGTACCTGGACGACGCGGACGGGGAGCCGGGCGGGATCGACCTCCGCATCGAGGTGGCCCTCAATGGCGAGCGCCTCTCCAGTCCGCCGTTCTCCGCGATGTACTGGACGCCCGCCCAGCAGCTGGCCCATATGACGGTCAACGGCGCTTCGCTGCGCACCGGCGATCTGTTCGCCTCCGGCACGGTCTCCGGGCCCGAGCCCGACCAGCTCGGATGTCTGCTCGAAATCACCCAGGGCAAGGGCCCCTACCTCCAGGACGGCGACGAGATCACCCTCACGGCCTGGGCCCCCGGCCCCGACGGCGCCCGGATCGGCCTGGGCGAGGTCACCGGACGCGTCCTGCCCGCGCCCGATCTGGGCACGGTTTCGGCCGCGCCGCCTCAGGAGGCCCCATGACGGGTGCCGACGAGACGGGTGCGCACGGGTCCGGCGGACCCGCCCTCACGCTCCCCGAGGAACTGCTGCTGCTCGCGCTGGACCCCGTCCGCGGGCGCCCGATAAGCAACGCCGCGTATCTGCGGTACGGCGTGGCGGGCGCGGCGCTGGCGGAGCTGGAGGCGGCCGGGCGGATCACCGTGGAGCGCGGCGACCGGGTCGCGGTGGCCAATCCGCTGCCGCTCGGCGACCCGGTCCTGGACGGTGCGCTCGCCGCGCTGCCCGCCCCGGGCAAGCAGCGGGGCAGCAGCGTCAAGGCCCATCGCTGGGTGCGCAGCGCCGCCCGGCCGGTCCACGAGCTGTGCCTGCGCCGCCTCGAGGAGCGTGGTGCGGTCCGCCGCGAGCCCCACCGTGCCCTGGGCCTCTTCCCGTACGACCGGTTCCCGGCCGGCCCGGTCGACCTGATAGGCCCGGCGCGCGCCCGCTTTCTGGCCGCGCTCGATGCTCACCTCCCCGACCCGCGCACCCGCCTCCTGGCCGCCCACGCCGCGGCCGTCGACCTGGACGCCAAGCTCGTGCCCGGCGGCCCCTTCTCCGCCCAGCGTCGCGACCTCAAACGCCTCGCGAAGCAGGAGTGGTCCGCCCACGCCGCGTACCAAGCCGTCCAGATGGACAAGAGCTCGGCGGCGAGTTAGGGGCAGCACGTCGGGGGCACGGGACGGGGCGGGGCAGGACGCGGGCCGGAGAGCCATGGTGTGGGGAGTGGGGGTGGGAGGGGGGCGGGGGGGGAGGCCCCCGGAAGGGAACCCGCCTCCCCCGCGTCACATCCCCCCGCCCCGCCCGCCCCCTCCTGCTACCCTCGCCCCTCCCTGTCCCACCAACGGAGGAGACGTACGTGCGCAAGGCAGCGCAGATCGTCGGGGCGGCCGCGGTTGCCGCGATGCTGCTCAGCGGTTGCGGAAGCAGCGGCGACAAGGGCGCAGACAAGGGCAGCGACAGTGCGCCGAGCAAGGCGCCGGAGAGCGGGGCGTCGACTCCGGGCGGGCAGGCCACGGGCGGCAAGGCGCTCGACGGGGCCTGGAAGGCCGGGTCGGCGCAGAGTCCGCTGGTGCTCGTCGTCGCCCATGGCACCGTGGCGCTGGCCGACGGGCACAAGACGGCCTGTATGGGCAAGGTCCAGGAGATGGCCGGGATGACGATGGCCGCCCTGAAGTGCACCAAGGGCGACAACAGCCGCACCATGGGCACCCTCAAGCCCGGCGCGGACGGCAAGACGCTGACGGTCCACTGGAAGAACGGGCCGACCGAGCAGTACACCAAGTCCACCGACGGCAGCGTGAAGATCCCGGACATGCCGAACCTGCCGAGCATGCCCAGCAGCTGACCGTGAGCAGCACGCGCAACGGCCGCCGCCCGGAGCCCTCTTGGGACTCCGGGCGGCGGCCGTATGACGCCGAAATACCGGGCCGCACCGCGGTCTCGGCCGTGCGGCGGCGCGCCGTCAGCGGACGAACACTCCGGCCTGGCCCGCCAGATCGAGGAAATACTGCGGTGCCAGGCCAAGCACCAGGGTGACCGCGACGCCGACAGCGATGGCGGTGGTCGTCAGCGGGCTGGGGACCGCGACGGTGGGGCCGTCCGGCTTCGGTTCGCTGAAGAACATCAGCACGATGACGCGGATGTAGAAGAACGCGGCGATGGCGGACGAGATCACACCGACCACCACCAGCCAGCCCGCGCCGCTCTGGGCCGCCGCCTTGAAGACCGCGAACTTCCCGGCGAAACCGGACGTCAGCGGGATACCGGCGAAGGCGAGCAGGAAGACGGCGAAGACCGCCGCCACCAGGGGCGAACGGCGGCCGAGCCCGGCCCACTTGGACAGGTGGGTGGCCTCGCCGCCCGCGTCCCGTACCAGGGTGACGACGGCGAAGGCGCCGAGCGTCACGAAGGAGTACGCGCCCAGGTAGAACAGGACGGACGAGATGCCGTCCTCGCTGGTGGCGATGACACCGGCGAGGATGAAGCCGGCGTGGGCGATGGAGGAGTAGGCCAGCAGACGCTTGATGTCGGTCTGGGTGATGGCGACGATCGCGCCGCCCAGCATCGTGACGATCGCCACGCCCCACATCACCGGCCGCCAGTCCCAGCGCATGCCCGGCAGCACGACGTACAGCAGCCGCAGCAGCGCGCCGAAGGCGGCGACCTTGGTGGCGGCCGCCATGAAGCCGGTGACCGGGGTCGGGGCACCCTGGTAGACGTCCGGGGTCCACATGTGGAACGGGACCGCGCCGACCTTGAACAGCAGGCCCATCAGCACGAGCGCCGAACCGATCAGCAGCAGCGCGTCGTTGCCCATCGTGCCGGCCAGCGCGGGGTCGATCTGCTTGGCGCCGTCCGAGACGACCTCGGCGATTCCGGCGTAGGTGACCGTGCCCGCGTAGCCGTAGAGCAGGGCGATGCCGAACAGGAGGAACGCGGAGGAGAAGGCGCCGAGGAGGAAGTACTTGACCGCGGCTTCCTGGGAGAGGAGGCGTTGGCGGCGGGCCAGGGCGCACAGGATGTAGAGCGGGAGGGAGAAGACCTCCAGGGCGATGAAGAGGGTCAGCAGGTCGTTGGCCGCCGGGAAGACCAGCATGCCGCCGATCGCGAAGAGGACGATCGGGAAGACCTCGGTGGTGGTGAACCCGGCCTTGACCGCGGCCTGTTCGGCGGCGCCGCCGGGGACGGCGGCGGCCTGGGCGGCGAACGAGTCCACGGGCTTGTTGTGCGCCGCGGGGTCGAGCCGGCGCTCGGCGAAGGTGAAGACGGCGACCAGGGAGACCAGCAGGATCGTGCCCTGGAGGAAGAGGGCGGGGCCGTCGACGGCGATGGCGCCCATGGCGGCGATATGTGCCTTGGACGAGCCGAAGCCGGCGGCCGCCAGGCCGATCACCGCGGCGAACGCGGCGGCCAGCGCCACCACGGACAGCGCCAGCTGGGCGTAGTAGCGGCTCCTGCGGGGCAGCAGCGTCTCGACCAGGACGCCGAGCACCGCCGCACCGAGGACGATCAGGGTCGGCGAGAGCTGGGCGTATTCGATATGCGGTGCCGGGATCCGGCCCGGCACCTCGGCCGCCACCGTCCACAGGCTGTGGACACTTGCCACGGAACTCACTTCGCGGCCTCCACGTCTTGATCAGGCGCGGCGTGGCCGTGCCGGCCTCCACCGGGCACGGCGTTCACCTGCACAGCGGGCTTGGGGTCCTTCTTGTCCACGACGGACAGGGTGTGCTGCACCGCCGGATTGACGATGTCGGTGAGCGGTTTGGGATACACCCCGAGGAAGAGCAGCAGCGCGATCAGCGGCGCGACCACGACCAGCTCCCGGATCCGCAGGTCGGGCATGCTGCGCACCTCGTCCTTGACCGGGCCGGTCATCGTCCGCTGGTAGAGGACCAGGACGTAGAGCGCGGCCAGGACGATGCCGAGGGTGGCGATGATGCCGATGACCGGGTAGCGGCTGAAGGTGCCGACCAGGACGAGGAATTCGCTGACGAACGGCGCCATTCCGGGCAGCGAGAGGGTGGCGAGACCGCCGACGAGGAAGGTCCCCGCGAGCACCGGGGCGACCTTCTGGACGCCTCCGTAGTCCGCGATCAGGCGCGAACCGCGGCGGCTGATCAGGAAGCCGGCGGCCAGCATCAGCGCGGCGGTCGAGATGCCGTGGTTGACCATGTAGAGCGTCGCGCCGCCCTGGCCCTGGCTCGTCATGGCGAAGATGCCCAGGATGATGAAGCCGAAGTGGGAGATCGAGGCGTAGGCGATCAGGCGCTTGATGTCGCGTTGGCCGACGGCGAGCAGGGCGCCGTAGACGATGCTGATCAGGGCGAGGACGAGGATGACCGGGGTCGCCCAGCGGCTGGCTGCGGGGAAGAGCTGGAGGCAGAAGCGGAGCATCGCGAAGGTGCCGACCTTGTCGACGACCGCGGTGATCAGCACCGCCACCGGGGCGGTCGCCTCGCCCATGGCGTTGGGCAGCCAGGTGTGCAGCGGCCACAGCGGGGCCTTGACCGCGAAGGCGAAGAAGAAGCCGAGGAACAGCAGCCGTTCGGTGCCGGTGCCGATGTCGAGCTTGCCGGCGGCCCGGGCCTCGACGATCTGCTGGAGCGAGAAGGTGCCGGTGCCGAGCTGGTCGGCGGTGACGGCGTAGAGGCCGATGACCGCGGCCAGCATGATCAGGCCACCGGCGAGGTTGTAGAGCAGGAACTTCACCGCGGCGTACGACCGCTGGGTGGCGGCCTGGTCCTCGCCGCCCGCGTGGGCGCGGTCCCCGAAGCCGCCGATGAGGAAGTACATCGGGATGAGCATGGCTTCGAAGAAGATGTAGAAGACGAAGACGTCGGTGGCTTCGAAGGAGAGGACGACCATCGCCTCGACGGCCAGGATCAGGGCGAAGAAGCCCTGGGTGGGCCGCCAGCGGCGGTTGGGGCGGGCCTCTTCCAGGGGGTCGGCGTCGTGCCAGCCCGCCAGGATGACGAACGGGATCAGCAGGGCGGTCAGCGCGATCAGGGCGACGGCGATGCCGTCCACGCCGAGTTCGTAGCGGACCCCGAAGTCGCGGATCCAGGCGTGTGATTCGGTGAGCTGGTAGGGGCCCTTGGCGCCCGGTACGAAGCGGAAGGCGATCACCAGGGCCAGCGCGAAGGTGGCCAGGGAGAACGCCAGCGCCAGCCATTTGGCCGCGCTGCGCTTGGCGGCGGGCACCGCGGCGGTGGCGATCGCGCCGATCGCCGGGAGCGCCGCGGTGGCCGTCAGCAGGGGAAAGGACATGGCTCAGACACCCCTCATCAGCAGGGTCGCGGCGACGAGAACGGCGGCCCCGCCCAGCATCTGGACCGCGTACGAGCGGACGAAGCCGCTCTGCAACCGGCGCAGCCGGCCGGAGAGTCCGCCCATCGTGGCCGCCGTGCCGTTGACCGCACCGTCCACCACGGAGTGGTCGAGATAGACGAGCGTGCGGGTGACATGTTCGCCGCCGCGGACCAGGACGACGTGGTTGAAGTCGTCCTGGAGGAGGTCTCGGCGGGCGGCGCGGGTGAGCAGCGAGCCGCGCGGGGCGGTGGCCGGTACGGGCCTGCGGCCGTACATGGCCCAGGCGATGCCGACGCCGATGATCAGGACGACCATGGTGGCGGCGGTGACGGTGGTGGCGCTGACCGGGGAGTGGCCTTCGGAGAAGGAGGTGACCGGCTCCAGCCACCTGACGAAGTTTTCGTTGAGGCTGAACAGGGCGCCCGCGAAGACCGATCCGAGGGCCAGCACGATCATCGGGATCGTCATGACCTTGGGCGACTCGTGCGGATGGACTTCTTCCGGGTCCCAGCGTTTTTCGCCGAAGAAGGTCATCAGCATCACCCGGGTCATGTAGAACGCGGTGATCGCGGCGCCCAGGAGGGCCGCGCCGCCCAGGATCCAGCCTTCGGTGCCGCCCTTGGCGAACGCCGCCTCGATGATCTTGTCCTTGGAGAAGAAGCCGGACAGTCCGGGGAAGCCGATGATCGCCAGATAGCCGAGGCCGAAGGTGACGAAGGTGACCGGCATATACCGGCGCAGACCGCCGTAACGGCGCATGTCCACCTCGTCGTTCATGCCGTGCATCACGGAGCCGGCGCCGAGGAAGAGGCCGGCCTTGAAGAAGCCGTGGGTGACCAGATGCATGATCGCGAAGGCGTAGCCGATCGGGCCGAGACCGGCGGCCATGATCATGTAGCCGATCTGGGACATCGTCGAGCCGGCCAGCGCCTTTTTGATGTCGTCCTTGGCGCAACCGACGATCGCACCGAAGAGCAGCGTGACCGCGCCGACGGCGACGACGGCCGCCTGGGCGTCGGGTGCGGCGTTGAAGATCGCCCCGGAGCGGGTGATCAGGTAGACCCCGGCGGTGACCATGGTGGCGGCGTGGATCAGGGCCGAGACCGGGGTCGGGCCCTCCATCGCGTCGCCGAGCCAGGACTGGAGCGGCACCTGTGCCGACTTGCCGCAGGCGGCCAGCAGCAGCATCAGCCCGATGGCGGTCAGTTTGCCCTGGGAGGCCGCGCCGGTGGAGGCGAGCACCGGGCCGAAGGCGAAGGTCCCGAAGGTCGTGAACAACAGCATGATCGCGATGGACAGGCCCATATCGCCGACGCGGTTGACCAGGAACGCCTTCTTGGCGGCGGTGGCCGCGCTGGGCTTGTGCTGCCAGAAGCCGATCAGGAGGTACGAGGCGAGGCCGACGCCCTCCCATCCGACGTAGAGGAGAAGGTAGTTGTCGGCGAGGACGAGCAGCAGCATCGCCGCGAGGAAGAGGTTGAGATAACCGAAGAAGCGGCGGCGCCGGTCGTCATGGGCCATATAGCCGATCGAGTAGATGTGGATCAGCGAGCCGACCCCGGTGATCAGCAGGACGAAGGTCATCGACAGCTGGTCGAGCTGGAAGGCGACGTCGGCGCGGAAGCCGCCGACCGGGATCCAGCTGTACAGGTGCTGGTGCAGGGCACGGTGCTCGGGGCTCTTGCCGAGCATGTCGACGAAGAGAGCCGCCCCGATGGCGAACGAGGCCACCGCGAACAGCGAGCCGATCCAGTGGCCGGCGCGGTCCAGGCGACTGCCGCCGCACAGCAGTAGGGCCGCACCGACCAGCGGTGCCGCGACGAGCAGCGCGATCAAGTTCTCCACTTTGTGCGACCCCTTACAGCTTCATCAGGCTGGCGTCGTCGACCGAGGCCGTATGACGGGTGCGGAAGATCGACACGATGATCGCCAGGCCGACCACGACCTCGGCCGCGGCGACGACCATCGTGAAGAAGGCGATGATCTGGCCGTCGAGATTCCCGTGCAACCGCGAGAAGGTCACGAAGGCGAGATTGCAGGCGTTGAGCATCAGCTCGATGCACATGAACACCACGATGGCGTTCCGCCTGATCAGCACCCCGGCCGCGCCGATGGTGAACAACAGGGCGGCCAGGTAGAGGTAGTAGACCGGGTTCATTTCTTGGCCCCCTCCGGGTGCTCCTTGGGCGCCGGGCCACCGGACGGCGGGGGCTCGGGTTCGTCCGCGGACTCACGCCCCAGCCATTTCTCGGAGCGCTGCTCCAGCGCCTTCAGCTCGGCGAGCGACTCCCGTGAGACGTCGCGGATCTGGCCGCGCCCGCGCAGCGTGGGGTTGACCGTCAGCTCGGACGGAGTGCCGTCGGGCAGCAGGCCCGGGATGTCCACGGCGTTGTGCCGGGCGTAGACGCCGGGGGCGGGCAGCGGCGGGATGTGCGTGCCGTCCTTGATGCGGGCGATGGACTGTTCGCGCTGGCTCTTGGCGCGCTCCGTACGCTCGCGGTGGGTGAGCACCATGGCGCCGACGACCGCGGTGATCAGCAGCGCGCCGGTGATTTCGAAGGCGAAGACGTACTTGGTGAAGATGAGCGCGGCCAGGCCCTGCACATTGCCGCCGGCGTTGGCGTCCCCCAGCCCGTTGAACTGCTGGAGCGAGGCATTGCCGATACCGGCGATGAGCAGGATGCCGAAGCCGATGCCCAGGCCCGCGGCGAGCCAGCGCTGGCCCTTGAGCGTCTCCTTGAGGGAGTCCGCGGCGGTGACGCCGACCAGCATGACGACGAAGAGGAAGAGCATCATGATCGCGCCGGTGTAGACGACGATCTGGACGATGCCGAGGAAGTACGCGCCGTTGGCCAGATAGAAGATCGCCAGGACGATCATGGTCCCGGCCAGGGAGAGGGCGCTGTGGACGGCGCGCCTGAGCATGACCGTGCACAGCGCGCCGGTGACGGCGACGATGCCCAGGAGCCAGAACTGCACGGCCTCGCCGGTGGAGGCCGCGGCGGCGAGGGCGGTCATGACCGCACCTCCTTGTCCTGAGACGCCGCCGCCTCTTCCGGCCGTTCGCCCTTGGAGGCGGCGACCTGACGGACCGTCCCGGGCGCGGCCTCGGTCACCAGCCCCTTGTAGTAGTCCTTCTCCGTCATGCCCGGGTAGATCGCATGCGGGGAGTCGACCATGGTGTCCTCCAGGCCGACGAGCAGCTCTTCCTTGGTGTAGATGAGCGAGGTGCGGGTCTTGTCGGCGAGTTCGTACTCGTTGGTCATGGTCAGCGCGCGGGTCGGACATGCCTCCACGCACAGACCGCACAGAATGCAGCGCAGATAGTTGATCTGGTAGACGCGGCCGTAGCGCTCGCCCGGGGAGTAGCGCTCCTCGTCGGTGTTGTCGGCGCCCTCGACGTAGATGGCGTCCGCGGGGCAGGCCCAGGCACACAGCTCGCAGCCGATGCACTTCTCCAGGCCGTCCGGATGGCGGTTGAGCTGATGGCGGCCGTGGAAGCGCGGGGCCGTCGGCTTCTTCTCCTCCGGGTACTGCTCGGTCAGCCGCTTCTTGAACATGGCCTTGAAGGTCACGCCGAAGCCGGCCACGGGGTTCTGGAACTCAGGCACCGTCGCCCCCCTTTCCGTCGATACCGTTTCCGTCACGGACAGTGTCCAGCCCGCCACTGACAATCAGCTCCCGCTCGGACTCGGGGCCCCAGCGCGGCCGCCTCCGCGGCACCGGCGGCAGGCTCTGTCCGGGCAGCGGCGGTACGGGGAATCCGCCGGCCATCGGGTCGAACTCCCCGTCCCCGTCCGGCTCCTGAACCGGCTCGCCGCGCCGGAAGAAGTCCACGAGCAGCGAGATCAGCAGCAGGGTGATGGCGCCCCCGGCGACGTAGAGCACGATCTGCTGGAACTGGTAGCCCTCGTTCTTCAGCGCCCGGACGGTGGCGACCAGCAGCAGCCAGACCAGCGAGACCGGGATGAGGACCTTCCAGCCCAGCTTCATCAACTGGTCGTAGCGCACCCGCGGGAGCGTGCCGCGCAGCCAGATGAAGAAGAACAGCAGCAGCTGGACCTTGATCGTGAACCAGAGCATCGGCCACCAGCCGTGGTTCGCACCCGCCCAGAAGGAGGAGATCGGGTACGGGGCCCGCCAGCCGCCCAGGAAGAGCGTGGTCGCCACCGCCGAGACCGTCACCATGTTCACGTACTCGGCGAGCATGAACATCGCGAACTTGATGGACGAGTACTCGGTGTTGAAGCCGCCGACGAGGTCGCCCTCGGACTCGGGCATGTCGAACGGAGCGCGGTTGGTCTCGCCCACCATCGTCGCGATGTAGATGAGGAACGACACCGGCAGCAGCAGGACGTACCACCTGCTCTGCTGCGACTCCACGATCGTCGACGTCGACATCGACCCGGAGTAGAGGAAGACCGAGGCGAAGGCGGCGCCCATCGCGATCTCGTACGAGATCATCTGGGCGCAGGAGCGCAGCCCGCCGAGCAGCGGATAGGTCGAGCCGGAGGACCAGCCGGCCAGCACGATGCCGTAGATGCCGACGGAGGCGGTGGCCAGGACGTAGAGGATGCCGATGGGCAGGTCGGTGAGCTGCATCGGGGTGCGGACACCGAAGATGGAGACCTCGTTGTCGGCCGGGCCGAAGGGGATCACCGCGATCGCCATGAAGGCCGGGATGGCCGCGACGATCGGCGCGAGGACGTAGACGGCCTTGTCGGCGCGCCGCACGACCACGTCCTCCTTGAGCATCAGCTTGATGCCGTCGGCCAGGGACTGGAGCATGCCCCAGGGGCCGTGCCGGTTGGGGCCGATGCGCAGCTGCATCCAGGCGACGACCTTGCGTTCCCAGACGATGGAGAACAGCACGGTCAGCATGAGGAACGCGAAGCAGAAGACCGCTTTGACGACGACCAGCCACCAGGGATCGCGGCCGAACATCGACAGGTCTTCCTGCGCCAACACGGTTCCTGCGGCGGTCAGTTGGTCGAGCCGCTGCATCAGACCTCCTCCTCGGCGGGCTCCGTCGTGCCGGGTACGGCGGAGACCTTCACCAGCTCACCGGGGCGCGCCCCGGTGTCGGCGGCGACGCCACCGCCGACGGAATTCAGCGGCAGCCACACCACCCGGTCGGGCATCGGCGTCACCCGCAGCGGCAGCCGCACCGAGCCCGCCGGTCCCGTCACGGCCAGCAGGTCGCCGTCCTTGACGCCGGTCTCCTCGGCGGTGGCCGGCGACATCCGGGCGAGTGCGGCGTGCCGGGTGCCGGCCAGCGCCTCGTCGCCTTCCTGGAGCAGGCCCTGGTCCAGGAGGAGGCGGTGCCCGGCCAGTACGGCCTCGCCGGTGTCGGGGCGGGGCAGCGGGCTTCCGCTCTCCACGGGCTCCCCGGCCCACGGGCCGTCCCAGCCGCCGAGCCGTGCCATCTCGCGGCGTACGGCGTGGACGTCCGGCAGGCCCAGATGGGCGTCCAGGGCGTCCGCGAGCATATGCAGCACCCGCGCGTCCGGCAGCAGATGGCGCCGGGTCATCTGGTCGGGTTTGAGCGCGGCCTCGAACGGCCGGGCCCGGCCCTCCCAGTTGAGGAACGTGCCGGCCTTCTCGACCACGGCCGCCACCGGGAGGACCACATCGGCCCGTTCGGTGACCTGTGAGGGCCGCAGTTCCAGGCTGACCAGGAAGCCGACCTCGTCCAGGGCTGTCAACGCGCGGGCCGGGTCGGGCAGGTCGGCGACCTCGACGCCCGCCACCAGGAGCGCGCTCAGCTCTCCGGTGGCCGCGGCCTCGATGATCTGGCCGGTGTCGCGGCCGTGGCGGTGCGGGAGTTCGGCCAGGCCCCAGGCGGCGGCGACCTCGTCGCGGGCCCGGGGATCGGTGGCCGGACGGCCGCCGGGCAGCAGCCCCGGCAGCGCGCCCGCTTCCAGGGCGCCGCGCTCACCGGCCCGCCGCGGGATCCACACCAGGCGGGCGCCGGTGGCGGTGGCCGCGCGGACGGCGGCGGTCAGGGCGCCCGGCACCGCGGCCAGCCGCTCGCCGACGACGATCACCGCGCCGTCCTGGCGCAGCGCCTCGGCGGCCGCGCGCCCTTCGCCCTCCAGGCCGACGCCGCCGGCCAGCGCGTCGAGCCATTCGGTCTCGGTGCCGGGCGCCGCCGGGAGCAGCGCGCCGCCCGCCTTGATCAGGCCGCGCGAGGCGTACGGGGCCAGCCCGTAGGTGTGTTGGCCGCTCCTGCGGTGCGCCTTGCGCAGTCGCAGGAAGACGCCGGGGGCCTCCTCTTCGGCCTCGATACCGGCCAGGAGGACGGCCGGTGCCTCCTCCAGGGCGGTGTACGTGAGGCCCCCGCCCCCGAGGTCCCGGCCCCGCCCGGCGACCCGGGCCGCCAGGAAGTCGGCCTCCTCGGCGCTGTGGACCCGCGCCCGGAAGTCGATGTCGTTGGTGTCCAGCGCGACCCGGGCGAACTTGGCGTAGGCGTAGGCGTCCTCGACGGTCAGCCGGCCGCCGGTCAGGACGCCGGTGCGGCCCTTGGCGGCGGACAGCCCCCGGGCCGCGGCCTCCAGGGCGTCCGGCCAGCTCGCCGGTTCCAGTGCGCCGGTCTCCCGGTTGCGCACCAGCGGGTGCTCCAGCCGGTCCCTCTGCTGCGCGTAGCGGAAGGCGAACCTCCCCTTGTCGCAGATCCACTCCTCGTTGACCTCGGGGTCGTTGGCGGCCAGCCGCCGCAGGACCTTGCCGCGCCGGTGGTCCGTACGCGTCGCGCAGCCGCCCGCGCAGTGCTCGCACACCGACGGCGAGGAGACCAGGTCGAAGGGGCGGGAGCGGAAGCGGTACGCGGCCGAGGTGAGCGCGCCGACCGGGCAGATCTGGATGGTGTTGCCGGAGAAGTACGACTCGAACGGGTCGCCCTCGCCGGTGCCGACCTGCTGGAGGGCGCCGCGCTCGACCAGCTCGATCATCGGGTCGCCGGCGATCTGGTTGCTGAAGCGGGTGCAGCGCGCGCACAGCACGCACCGCTCGCGGTCCAGCAGCACCTGGGTGGAGATCGGCACCGGTTTGGCGAAGGTGCGCTTCCTGCCGTCGAAGCGCGACTCCGGGTCGCCGACCTGCATCGCCTGGTTCTGCAGCGGACACTCGCCGCCCTTGTCGCAGACCGGGCAGTCCAGCGGGTGGTTGATCAGCAGCAGCTCCATCACCCCGCGCTGCGCCTTCTCGGCCACCGGGGAGGTCAGCTGTGTTTTGACGACCATGCCGTCGGTGCAGGTGATGGTGCACGAGGCCATCGGCTTTCGCTGGCCCTCGACCTCGACGATGCACTGGCGGCAGGCGCCGGCCGGGTCCAGCAGCGGATGGTCGCAAAAACGCGGGATCTCGATGCCGAGGAGTTCGGCGGCGCGGATGACCAGCGTCCCCTTGGGGACGGAGATCTCGATGCCGTCGATCGTCAGGGTGACGAGGTCCTCGGGCGGGAGGGCCGTGGAGCCGCTGTTCGCCCCCGTGGTTGTGACGGTCATGCATTCACCCCCAGGTGAGCGTCGTTGTCGGCCCACAGGGTCGACTTGGCGGGGTCGAAGGGGCAGCCCTTGCCGCTGATGTGCTGCTCGTACTCCTCGCGGAAGTACTTCAGCGAGGAGAAGATCGGGGAGGCGGCGCCGTCGCCGAGGGCGCAGAAGGACTTGCCGTTGATGTTGTCGGCGATGTCGTCGATCTTGTCGAGGTCCGCCATCCGGCCCCTGCCGGCCTCGATGTCGCGCAGCAACTGCACCAGCCAGTAGGTGCCTTCGCGGCAGGGCGTGCACTTGCCGCAGGACTCGTGGGCGTAGAACTCGGTCCAGCGGGTGACGGCGCGCACCACGCAGGTGGTCTCGTCGAAGCACTGGAGCGCCTTGGTGCCGAGCATCGAGCCGGCCTCGCCGACGCCCTCGTAGTCGAGGGGCACGTCGAGGTGTTCGTCGGTGAACATCGGCGTGGACGAGCCGCCCGGCGTCCAGAACTTCAGCCGGTGGCCGGGGCGCATGCCGCCGCTCATGTCGAGCAGCTGGCGCAGGGTGATGCCCAACGGGGCTTCGTACTGGCCCGGGTTGGCGACATGGCCGCTGAGCGAGTAGAGCGTGAAGCCCGGGGACTTCTCGCTGCCCATCGACCTGAACCACTCTTTCCCTTTGTTCAGGATCGCGGGAACCGACGCGATGGATTCGACGTTGTTCACCACAGTGGGGCAGGCGTAGAGGCCCGCCACCGCCGGGAAGGGAGGACGCAGCCGGGGCTGTCCGCGACGGCCCTCCAGGGAATCCAGCAGCGCGGTTTCCTCACCGCAGATGTACGCGCCGGCGCCCGCGTGCACGATCACATCCAGGTCGAGTCCCGATCCGAGGATGTCCTTTCCGAGGAAGCCCGCCGTATACGCCTCCCGTACGGCCTCGTGCAGTCGGCGCAGTACGGGAACGACCTCGCCGCGCAGATAGATGAAGGCGTGGTTCGACCGGATCGCATGACAGGCGATCACGATCCCCTCGATGAGGGCATGCGGGTTCGCGAAGAGGAGCGGGATGTCCTTGCAGGTCCCGGGCTCCGATTCGTCGGCGTTGACAACGAGATAGTGCGGTTTGCCGTCGCCCTGCGGGATGAACTGCCATTTCATGCCGGTGGGGAAGCCTGCACCGCCGCGGCCGCGCAGGCCGGAGTCCTTGACGTAGGCGATGACGTCGTCGGGCGGCATGGCCAGCGCCTTGCGCAGGCCCGCGTAGCCGTCATGGCGGCGGTAGGTCTCCAGCGTCCAGGATTCCGGCTCGTCCCAGAAGGCGGACAGGACGGGCACGAGGAGCTTTTCGGGGTCGCTCCCGGCCTCGGGCCGGGTGCCCCCGTACTCGGCGGCCACGGTCATCACTCCCCCTCCTCATCGGCGTGCGGTCCGGCGGCAGTGTCACTGCGGGGCGAAGCCCCTCCGTCCGGGGCGGTGGTGGGCGACGGGTGGGCGGGTTCGGAGGCCGCGGTCTGCTGCGGCGCGTCATGCGAGCTGGGGTGGCCCGAGGGCGGCGGTTCGTCGGGGTGGCCACCGGGCGGCTCATCGGTGGGGCCCGTGGCCGGGGTGCGCGGGGCGATGACGTGGTCGGTGCCGCGGCCCGGGGCGCCCTCGCCCCTGGCCAGGCGCAGCCCGACGAGCGAGGCTTCGCCCGCGCCGCCGGTGGCCGCGACGGCGCCCGGGCGCGCATCGGGGAAGCCCGCCAGGATCCGGGACGTCTCCTTGAAGGTGCACAAGGGGGCGCCGCGGGTGGGTTCGACGGTGCGCCCGGCCCGCAGATCGTCGACCAGACGCTTGGCGGTCTCGGGCGTCTGGTTGTCGAAGAACTCCCAGTTGACCATCACGACGGGGGCGAAGTCGCAGGCGGCGTTGCACTCGATGTGTTCGAGGGTGACGGCGCCGTCCTCGGTGGTCTCGCCGTTCTCGACGCCGAGGTGCCGCTTGAGCTCGTCGAAGATGGCGTCGCCGCCCATCACCGCGCACAAGGTGTTGGTGCAGACCCCGACCTGGTAGTCGCCGCCGTCGTTGCGGCGGTACATGGAGTAGAAGGTCGAGACGGCGGTGACCTCGGCCGTGGTCAGGTCGAGCCGCTCGGCGCAGAAGCGGATGCCGGTGCGGGTGATGTGTCCCTCCTCGGCCTGGACGAGGTGCAGCAGCGGCAGCAGCGCGGACCGCGGGCCGGGGTAGCGGGCGATCACCTCCTCGGCGTCCGCCTCCAGCCGGGCCCGTACCTCGGCGGGGTAGTCGGGAGCGGGGAGTTGGGGCATGCCCAGCTGGACGTCGTTCACCGGTCGACGCCTCCCATCACGGGGTCGATGGACGCGACGGCGACGATGACGTCGGCGACCTGGCCGCCTTCGCACATCGCCGCCATGGCCTGGAGGTTGGTGAAGGACGGATCGCGGAAGTGCACGCGGTAGGGGCGGGTGCCGCCGTCGCTGACCGCATGGACGCCCAGTTCGCCCTTGGGGGATTCCACGGCGCAGTACGCCTGGCCGGGCGGAACGCGGAAGCCCTCCGTCACCAGCTTGAAGTGGTGGATCAGGGCCTCCATCGAGGTGCCCATGATCTTCTTGATGTGGTCGAGGGAGTTGCCGAGGCCGTCGGGGCCCAGGGCCAGCTGCGCGGGCCAGGCGATCTTCTTGTCCTCGACCATGATCGGGCCCGGTGCGAGCCGGTCCAGGCACTGTTCGACGATCCGCAGCGACTGGCGCATCTCCTCCAGCCGGATCAGGAACCGGCCGTAGGCGTCGCAGGTGTCGGCGGTGGGCACCTCGAAGTCGTAGCTCTCGTATCCGCAGTACGGCTGCGTCTTGCGCAGGTCGTGGGGGAGTCCGGCGGAGCGCACGATGGGGCCGGTGGCGCCGGTGGCCAGACAGCCGGCCAGGTCGAGATAGCCGATGTTCTCCATGCGGCCCTTGAAGACCGGGTTGCCGGTGGCGAGCTTGTCGTACTCGGGGAGGTTCCTGCGCATCTTCTTGACGAAGGCGCGCACCTGGTCGACGGCGCCCGGGGGCAGGTCCTGGGCCAGGCCGCCGGGCCGGATGTAGGCGTGGTTCATGCGCAGGCCGGTGATCAGCTCGTAGAGGTCGAGGATCAGTTCCCGGTCGCGGAAGCCGTAGATCATGATCGTGGTGGCGCCCAGTTCCATCCCGCCGGTGGCGATGGCGACGAGGTGGGAGGAGAGCCGGTTGAGCTCCATCAGCATGACGCGGATGACCGAGGCCCGCTCGGGGATCCGGTCGGTGATGCCGAGCAGCTTCTCGACGGCCAGGCAGTAGGCGGTCTCGTTGAAGAACGGGGTGAGGTAATCCATCCGCGTGACGAAGGTGGTGCCCTGCGTCCAGGTCCGGTATTCGAGGTTCTTCTCGATACCGGTGTGCAGATAGCCGATACCGCAGCGGGCCTCGGTGACGGTCTCGCCGTCGATCTCCAGGATCAGCCGGAGCACGCCGTGGGTGGAGGGGTGCTGCGGCCCCATGTTGACGATGATCCGCTCGTCGTCGGACTTCATCGCCCGCGCGGCGACCTCGTCCCAGTCGCCGCCGGTGACGGTGTAGACCGCGCCCTCGGTGGTGTCGCGCGCGACAGACGGGGGCGGCCCGGCGGGCCTCGATGAGGGGCGGTGGTCGGGAGACGGGTGGGCGGGTGGGGTGGTCATCAGCTGTACGACCTCCGCTGGTCCGGAGCCGGGATCTGGGCGCCCTTGTACTCGACGGGGATGCCGCCGAGCGGGTAGTCCTTGCGCTGCGGGAAGCCCTGCCAGTCGTCGGGCATCATGATCCGCGTCAGCGCGGGATGGCCGTCGAAGACGAGACCGAAGAAGTCGTAGGTCTCGCGCTCGTGCCAGTCATTGGTCGGATAGACGCTCACGAGCGAGGGCACGTGCGGGTCGGCGTCGGGCGCGGAGACCTCCAGCCGGATGAGCCGGTTGTGGGTGATCGAGCGCAGGTGGTAGACGGCGTGCAGCTCGCGGCCCGTGTCCTCGGGGTAGTGCACCCCGCTCACACCCGTACACAGCTCGAAGCGCAGCGCCGGGTCGTCGCGCAGGATCTTGGCGACCGCCGGCAGATACTCCCGCTCGATGTGGAAGGTCAGCTCCGCGCGGTCCACGACGGTTTTGGCGATGACGTTCTCGGGCACCAGGCCCTGCTCGTCGAGGGCGCCCGCCAGTTCGTCGGCGATCTCGTCGAACTCGCCGTAGCCTTCCGCGGCGCCGCGCGGTCCCCCGTAGGGCCGGCTGCTCGCCCCGGGCAGCCGTACGGTGCGCACCAGGCCGCCGTAACCGGAGGTGTCGCCGCCGTTGTTGGCGCCGAACATGCCGCGGCGGGTGCCGATCACCTCGCCAGTGTCGTCACGCTGGACCGGGACGCCGCCGTTGTGGTTCGCCTGGTCGCGCTCGGGGTTCTTCGGGTCACTCACCGCGGCAGCCCCTTCTGTCCGGCCGAGAGGGGCATCTCGATCAGGGGAAGCGCCTTGAGGGCCGCCTCCTCCGCCTCTCGGGCGGCCTGCTCCTGGTTGACGCCGAGCTTGGTGTCCTGGATCTTGCGGTGGAGTTTGAGAATGGCGTCCATCAGCATTTCGGGACGCGGCGGGCAGCCCGGCAGATAGATGTCGACGGGAACGATGTGGTCGACGCCCTGCACGATCGCGTAATTGTTGAACATGCCGCCCGAGGAGGCGCACACCCCCATGGAGATCACCCATTTCGGGTTCGGCATCTGGTCGTAGACCTGCCGCAGCACGGGCGCCATCTTCTGACTGACCCGGCCGGCCACGATCATCAGATCCGCCTGCCGCGGGGAGCCGCGGAAGACCTCCATGCCGAAGCGGGCCAGGTCGTAGCGCCCGGCGCCGGTGGTCATCATTTCGATGGCGCAGCAGGCCAGCCCGAAGGTCGCCGGGAAGACCGAGGATTTGCGCACCCATCCCGCGGCCTGCTCGACAGTGGTCAGCAAAAAGCCGCTCGGCAGCTTCTCTTCAAGTCCCATGGGTGACCCCTAGTCCCATTCCAGGCCGCCACGGCGCCAGACATAGGCGTAGGCGACGAAGACGGTGAGCGCGAAGAGGAGCATCTCGACGAGCCCGAAGATCCCGAGGGCGTCGAAGGTGACGGCCCAGGGGTAGAGGAAGACGATCTCGATATCGAAGACGATGAAGAGCATCGCCGTCAGGTAGTACTTGATCGGAAAGCGACCGCCGCCGGACGGCTGCGGGGTCGGCTCGATTCCGCATTCGTACGCCTCAAGCTTCGCCCGGTTGTAGCGCCTGGGTCCGACGAGCGTGGCCATCACGACCGAGAAGATCGCAAAGCCTGCCCCGAGGGCTCCCAGTACGAGGAGGGGCGCATAAGCGTTCACCGTCCTCGCTCCCTTCAGTCGACGATGACTGGATGGCGGTCCGCTCGGGCCCACTGGGCTGCCCCGGAGAGATCGTGCATATGTGAGGCAGTTCACAAGCCCGAACGCCTGCATCTTATGCCCGCCGGTCTGTGATCTGCGACACGGGGTGCGACAACGACTTTGTGATCTTCACCACCTGACGAAGGATCATGAAGCCGAATCGTCGGTGATCTTCATACGCGAAGCGCGCGAGTGATCACTTGAGGTGACATTCGCCGGGGTTACCGCTGGTCAGCGACGCGGCCTCTTTATCAAGCCAGGGCCGTTTCAAGCAAATTGGCGCGAGAACCGGCCAACTGGTATATGCCGCCGAGCCCGTTGGGTGACCCGGCCGTGATGCGACCGTGATCGTCGGTGCGTGCTCGCGTTCACGAGCGGACCCCCGGACGGTCGACCGGGCGACGGACCGGGTGCCGTCCGACGGTCGCGCGAAGCGGACCTCGCCCGTCAGATCACGGGAACATAACGGACACTCAAGAGTGACCTATCCCACGCGGTTTCACGCGATAAGTCCTTGACGGCCGGGAAGCCTTGGCGTGGCGGGTGCAGAGGTGGTAAGCCCCTCCCGACGCCCCATCAGGCTGCAAATGCCATGCGTAGGAACATGATCGCGGAATCCGGACATCACGCTTCCGCCTAGTCGTGCGACCAAAAGATCCCTTTTGTTCGTCGCGTACACGTCAAGTGTGGTGCACGCCACCTTTCTTGGCAGCAACCTGCGGCTCCTGATAGCCGTGGTGTCATGTCCCCGAACGCACTCATACCCAGCCACCGGAAGCCCCGCCGTTCCGCGTCCTCGCGGGCACTGCGTGCGGGCGTGACCGGTGGCTTCCTCACCCTCGCGGTGACCGGCGCCAGCGTGCCGGCCAACGCCATGGAAAGGCCCGTCTCCGAAACCCAGGAGATGCCCACCATCACGACAGCGCTGGCCACCAGCGCCACCAAGAGCGCGGACGCGGCCCAGCAGGTCGCGTTCGACTACGAGCGCCAGGCCCTCCAGGACAACGCGCTCGCCGAGGCCGCCAAGGTCGCGGAGAAGCACAAGGCCGAGGCCGTGAAGAAGGCCAAGGCCGAGGCCGCGGCCAAGAAGAAGGCCGCGGAGGCCCGCCGCGCCAAGGAGGCCGCCCAGGCCCGCGCCTCGCGCTCCGCCGTCCGCACCTCGCTCTCCGCCGGCACCGGCAACGCCGCCACCCTGGTCTCCTTCCTCAAGGCCCAGCTCGGCAAGGCGTACGTCCTCGGCGCCACCGGCTCCTCGTCGTACGACTGCTCCGGCCTGACCCAGGCCGCGTTCAAGCAGATCGGGATCGACCTGCCGCGCGTCTCGCAGGACCAGTCCACCCAGGGCACCCAGGTCGGCCTCAGCAACCTCCAGGTCGGCGACCTCCTCTACTGGGGCAGCGCGGGCAGCGCCTACCACGTCGCCGTCTACGTCGGCGACGGCAAGTTCATCGGCGCCCAGAACCCGAGCACCGGCATCGTCGAGCGCCCGCTCAGCTACGACATGCCCACCGGCGCGGTGCGCGTCCTCTAGGACCGCCGCACCCCCGGTAGCCGCGAAGGGCCGCCCCTCCCCCGGGGCGGCCCTTCGTCGTACCGGTCCGGCGCCCGGTCACCGCTTGATGAACTCCAGCACGTCGGCGTTCAGCTGGGCGTGGTGGCTGGCGTAGATGCCGTGCCCGGCGGTCGGGTACTCCTTGTACGTCGCGCCCGGGATCAGTTCGGCGGTGCGCCGCCCGGTGACCTCCACCGGCGCCGAGAAGTCGGCGGCACCGTGGACGACCAGCGCCGGGACGTCGATCTCGCGCAGCGCCGCCCGGCTGTCGGTGTGCACCGCCGCCTGCTGCGCCTGGAGGGTGGCCCACGGCGAAGCCGACAGGCACTGCGCCATGGTGTGCTCCACCAGGGCGGGCGAGACGTCGTTGCCCAGGTGGGTGGCGAAGAACGCCTCCTTCTGGCCGGCCAGCCACTTCGGCCGGTCCGCCCGCAGCCGCGCCATCGACGCCTCGATCGCCTCCTGGGGCAGGCCCTGCGGATTGTCGTCCGTACGCTTCAGGAACGGCAGCATCGCCGCGATGAACACCACCCGCGCCACCCGCCCCGCGCCGTGCCGCGCCAGATAGCGCGCGATCTCGGCGCCGCCGAGCGAATGCCCGACGAGGGTGACGTCCCGCAGATCGAGCTGCGTCAGCACCGCGGCCAGGTCGTCGGCCGTCGAGTCGATGTCGTAGCCGGTGGAGGGCCGGTCGGACCGGCCGTGCCCGCGCCGGTCGAAGGCCACGCAACGGAAGCCGCGCTCGGCGAAGAAGGGGAGCTGGTACTCCCACATCTCGGTGTTGAGCATCGCGCTCGAAACAAACACCAGCGTCTCGCCCTGACCGTAGTCCTCGTAGGCGAGGCGGGTTCCGTCGTGGCTCTCGACGTACATGGTGTTCCCTCCCGTTTCCCGGCAACCGCCGCGGGGTTTCCCGCGGCGTGCCCAAGACTGCCGGGAGGGGACCTCCCGCTCAATTACGCGGGAGGTCATGGCCGGGGGCCGTGGGGCGGCGCTACGCCTTCGGCGCCACCTTGCTCAGCCCGTTGATGATCCGGTCCATCGCGTCGCCGCCCGTCGGGTCGGTGAGGTTGGCCAGCATCTTGAGGGTGAAGCGCATCAGCATCGGGTGTGTCAGACCGCGCTGGGTGGCGATCTTCATGACCTTGGGGTTGCCGATCAGCTTCACGAAGGCGCGGCCCAGGGAGTAGTAGCCGCCGTAGGTGTCCTTGAGGATCTTGGGGTAGCGCTGGAGGGCCAGCTCGCGCTGGGCGTAGGTGGCGCGGGCCTGGGCCTGGACGATGACCTCGGCGGCGATCGACCCGGACTCCATCGCATAGGCGATGCCCTCGCCGTTGAACGGGTTGACCAGCCCGCCCGCGTCACCGACCAGCAGCAGGCCCCTGGTGTAGTGCGGCTGGCGGTTGAAGGCCATGGGCAGGGCGGCGCCGCGGATCGGGCCGGTCATGTTCTCGGGGGTGTAGCCCCAGTCGGCGGGCATCGAGGCGCACCACGCCTTGAGGACCTCACGCCAGTCGAGCTCCTTGAAGGAGTCGGAGGTGTTCAGGACGCCGAGGCCGACGTTGCTGGTGCCGTCGCCCATGCCGAAGATCCAGCCGTAGCCGGGCAGCAGACGGTCCTGGGCACCGCGCCGGTCCCAGAGTTCGAGCCAGGACTCCAGGTAGTCGTCGTCGTGGCGGGGCGAGGTGAAGTACGTCCGCACGGCGACGCCCATCGGGCGGTCCTCGCGCCGGTGCAGGCCCATGGCCAGAGAGAGGCGCGTGGAGTTGCCGTCGGCGGCCACCACGAGCGGGGCGTGGAAGGTGACCGGGGTCCTGTCTTTTGCATCAGACCCAGCCTCGCCGAGCCTGGCGTGGACGCCGGTGATGTGGCCGGTGAGGTCGTCGATGATCGGCGCGCCGACGTTGCAGCGCTCGTGGAGGCGGGCGCCGGCCTTCTGGGCCTGGCGGGCCAGCTGCTCGTCGAAGTCGTCGCGCTTACGGACCAGTCCGTAGTTCGGGTACGAGGCGAGATCCGGCCAGTCGAGCTGGAGGCGGGAGCCGCCGCCGATGATGCGCAGGCCCTTGTTGCGCAGCCAGCCGGCCTCCTCGGAGATGTCGATCCCCATCGCGACCAGCTGCTTGGTCGCCCGCGGGGTCAGACCGTCGCCGCAGACCTTCTCGCGCGGGAACGCGGTCTTCTCCAGGAGGAGGACATCCAGACCGGCCTTCGCCAGGTGATAGGCGGTGGTCGAGCCGGCGGGCCCGGCGCCGACGACGATCACGTCCGCGCTGTGGTCGGAGCGGGGAGTGGTCACGGACTCGGTCGAGGACGCGGACGCGGGCTCGGGCACGGGGGTCTCCCGGAAGTCGATGGAAGCCGACAGGGCCGACGGGGTCGACGGGGTCGCTATCTGGATATCGGGGCGCCCGACGGCACCGGGCACATGCAGTCTATGGGGGTGCTGGTGAGCGGAAACCGAAGGGTTGGCCCGGGAAGCCCGGCCCCGGATCGGTCAGCCGACCGGCCTGGTCCCCCGGTGGAGCGCCACCACACCGCCGGTCAGATTGCGCCAGGCGACCTTCGTCCAGCCCACGCCCTGCATCCGGGCGGCGAGTTCGGGCTGGTTGGGCCAGGTGCGGATGGACTCGGCGAGGTAGACGTAGGCGTCCGGGTTGCTGCTGACCGCACGGGCGACCGGCGGCAGCGCACGCATCAGGTACTCGGTGTAGACGGTCCGGAACGGCGCCCAGGTCGGCTCGCTGAACTCGCAGATCACCACCCGCCCGCCGGGCTTGGTGACCCGGTACAGCTCGGCCAGCGCGGCGTCGGTGTCCTGGATGTTGCGCAGCCCGAAGGAGATGGTGACCGCGTCGAAGACCTCGTCCGCGAACGGCAGCCGGGTCCCGTCACCGGCGGTGAACGGCAGCCACGGATGGCGCTTCTTGCCCTCCCGCAGCATCCCGACGGAGAAGTCGCACGGCACGACCTGGGCCCCGGTCCGGGCGAACGGCAGCGAGGAGGTCCCCGTACCGGCCGCGAGGTCGAGCACCCGCTCGGCGGGCCGCGCGGCCACCGCGCGCTCCACCGCCGTGCGCCACAGCCTCGCCTGCCCCAGGGAGAGCACGTCGTTGGTGAGGTCGTACCGCGCCGCCACGTCGTCGAACATCGCGGCGACTTCGTGCGGCTGCTTGTCCAGGGATGCTCGGGTCACCCGGCCATTGTCCACCGTGCCCCGGCCGGTACCCGCACCGGGCACGGCCCCACGCCGCAGAGCTGGTCGGGGACGGCCGGATTCCCCCAAGCTCTCGACTTCGCTCGAGCAGGGGGACCCCCACCCACACAACATCCGACCGTCCAGCGCTGCGCAGTGCCTCGTGAGCGGCCGGGCGCACCGGCCGTCCCCGCGCCCACGATCATGCCGGGCCGGATATGTCATTCCGTTTCCGTTGATGTCCCTTTGACGGAGGGCGGGATGGCGTTGACGGCACCTTGGCGCTCCCTGACGCACCGCGGCGAAGATCGCCCGGCGAGACGCCCCCCGGCCACTCGCCCCGCGCGCCGGCTCACCGCCGCCGGTACACCAGCCGCCCGCCCAGCACCGTCGCCAGACAGCTCCCGTCCGGCGCGAACACGGCGAAATGGGCCGGTCCGCCCACCGCCAGCGCCCGCGGCGACGGGCCCGGCAGCACCACGAGCCCCGACCGCTGGACCGCCGTACGCACCGCGGGGCGGGTGAACGGCCCGGTCAGCGCCGTCGTCCCGGCCGCCAGCAGACGCTGGAGCCCCCGCCGGGCGCTCGCGCCCCACCGCGCCTCGGTCATCCCGAGCGCGGCCAGCGCCTCCCCCGTGAGCGGCTCCGTGCCCAGTTCGTCGGCCTCGCGCGGATCGGGATGGTAGGCGGCCTCCAGCAGCGCGGCCCCGTCCGGCTCATGGCGCCCCGGCGTCAGCACGCCGTCCCATTCCCGCACGCGCGCCGTGGCGCCGTACGCCGCGAACAGCTCCTCGTACGGCCCGATGGCGGCGAGGGCGGCGCCGTCCACCACGACCGCGTCCCCGGGGGCCGCCGGGCCGTCGTGGACCGTGCGGACCCCTTGGACGCGGTGAAGTGTCAGCATCCCGCGCCTACTTGGCATCGATGAGCTTCAGCTCCGGATGCGCCGTGCCGCCCTCGATGGCCGTCGACGACAGATGCGAGACGACCTTGTCGTCCACCGGGTCGTTCGCCGGGTCTTCGTGCACGACCAGGTGCTCGTACGTCGTCGCGCGCTGCGCCGGCACCCGCCCCGCCTTGCGGATCAGATCGATGATCTCCATCCGGTTGGAGCGGTGCTTGGCACCCGCCGAGGAGACGACGTTCTCCTCCAGCATGATCGAGCCCAGGTCGTCGGCGCCGTAGTGCAGCGACAGCTGGCCGACCTCCTTGCCGGTGGTCAGCCACGAGCCCTGGATGTGCGCGACGTTGTCGAGGAAGAGCCGGGCGATGGCGATCATCCGCAGGTACTCGAAGAGGGTGGCCTGCGTACGGCCCTTCAGATGGTTGTTCTCCGGCTGGTAGGTGTACGGGATGAAGGCCCGGAAGCCACCGGTGCGGTCCTGGACGTCCCGGATCATCCGCAGATGCTCGATCCGCTCGGCGTTGGTCTCGCCCGTGCCCATCAGCATCGTGGACGTCGACTCCACCCCCAGCCGGTGGGCCACCTCCATGATCTCCAGCCAGCGCTCGCCGGACTCCTTCAGCGGCGCGATGGCCTTACGGGGCCGTGCGGGCAGCAGCTCGGCCCCGGCGCCCGCGAAGGAGTCCAGCCCCGCGGCGTGGATCCGCCCGATCGCCTCCTCCACGGACACGCCGGAGATCCGCGCCATGTGCTCCACCTCGGACGCGCCGAGCGAGTGGATCACCAGCTGCGGGAACTCCTTCTTGATGGCCGCGAAGTGCTTCTCGTAGTACTCGACGCCGTAGTCCGGGTGGTGCCCGCCCTGGAACATGATCTGGGTGCCGCCCAGCTCGACGGTCTCCGCGCAGCGGCGCAGGATGTCGTCGAGGTCGCGCGTCCAGCCCTTCGCCGTGTCCTTCGGCGGGGCGTAGAAGGCGCAGAACTTGCAGGCCGTCACGCACACATTGGTGTAGTTGATGTTCCGCTCGATGATGTACGTCGCGATGTGCTCGCTGCCCGCGTAACGACGGCGGCGCACGGCGTCGGCGGCCTGGCCCAGCGCGTGCAGCGGCGCGGAACGGTAGAGGTCGAGCGCCTCCTCCGGCGTGATGCGGCCGCCCTGTGCGGCGCGGTCGAGTACGGACTGGAGGTCGGCGTTCTCGGTCACCGGGGCGTCCCTTTCGGAGGCGGGCATAACGACCGAACCAGCGTACGTCAGGGGTCCGACGGCCTCGGCCGCCGGTCCGGGGGTCGCCCCCGGCCGCCCGGTCAGCGCTTGGTGAGCGTCGACGTCGGGGTGCCGCCCGCACCGTCGTCCGACGTGAACGCGAGCGTGCCGTCCTTGCGGAAGGTGTACGTCACCCGGGACGCGCTCCCCGTGCAGCCGAACCCCTGCTTCCCGTCGGGCCGCTCCCGCAGCACCAGCCGGTTCGGCGTGGCCGACACCAGCTTCGCCTTGGCCTTGCACTGGACCACCACCACGTCGTAGGTGGTGTGGATGACGTAATCGCCCTTGCCGCCCGGCCTGATCACGCTGGTCATCGAGCCGTTGCCCATACCCCGGGCCGTGGTGACGCTGCCGGTCCAGGTGCCGAGGAAGTGCGGGGCGACGGTGGGCCCGGGTGTGGGCGCGCCGCTGCCGGGCGGCGGCTTGGCCGCCGTGTCCGCTCCGCCGGGCCCGCCCGGCAGCAGCCGGAAGAACACGGCCGCGGTCGTCGCGACGGCCAGCGCACCGGCCACCGACAGCACCAGCGTGCAGCTCACCCGCCGCGGCCGCTCCTTGCCGCCGACCGCCCCGGTCAGCGCGACCCGCCGCTCCTTGGGGGCGGCGTCCGCGGTCGGCGCCTCGGCCGCCGCCACCCCGGCCACGGGCCAGGGAGCCGACGGCGGCCCCTCCGGCCGGGCGGGTGCGCCGAAGGCCCCGGACACCTGGGTGTCGAACGGCACCAGCCCGGAGGGGAGTTCGCCCTGGGGAGGAGGCGGCATGCCGGGGTTGGCCGGGTCTGGGGTCGCCGGACCGTACGGGGCAGGGGTCGCCGGACCGTACGGCGTCGGGGTCGCCGGACCCGCGTGAGCCTGCGTGGCCGGGCCGAGGGACGCCCCACCAGGCTCCTCCCCCGCCGCCTCCAGACTCAGCAGCTCCACCGCCCGCCGGCTCACCTGCTCCACCACGGGCCCCGGCAGCCACCCGGACCGCACCAGCCCCGCGGCCCCGCCGCTCGCCTCCCCCGAGAGCCGCGCCGCGAGCTCGGCCGGAGCGGGCCTCCCGGCCGGGTCCTTGGCGAGGCAGGCGACCACCAACTCCCGCACCTCACCCACGAGTTGCGGCCCCAGCACCGGCTCCTCGTGCACCACCTTGTAGAGCAGCGCGGCCGACGAGTCCCCCGCGAACGGGCTGACCCCGGTCGCCGCGAACGCCAGCACCGCCCCCAGAGAGAAGACGTCCGCGGCCCCCGCCGCCCCCGTCCCCACGATCTGCTCGGGCGCCATATAGCCGGGCGATCCGACCGAGACCCCGGTGGACGTCAGCGAGACCGTCCCCGCCATCGCCCGCGCGATCCCGAAGTCGATCAGCAGCGGACCGTCCAGCGTCAGCATCACGTTCGACGGTTTGACGTCCCGGTGGACGAGCCCCAGCCCGTGCACGGCGGCCAGCGCCTCGGCCAGCCCGGCGCCCAGGGCCCGTACGGAATGCTCGGCCAGCGGACCGACATCGGCGATGGCCTGGGCGAGCGAGGGCCCGGCGACGTACCCCGTGGCGACCCACGGAACGGACGCGTCCGGATCGGCGTCCAGAACGGGCGCGGTCCAGGCGCCGCCCACCCGCCGCGCCGACTCGATCTCCCGCCGGAACCGCGCCCGGAACTGGTCGTCGGCCGCGAGCTGCGCATGGACGATCTTCACGGCCACCGTGCGGCCGCCCGCACTGCGCCCCAGATAGACCCGCCCCATGCCACCGGCACCGAGCCGGCCCAGCAGCCGGTATCCCCCCAGGACCCGTGGGTCGTCACCGGCCAGCGGCTCCATGGCTGCCTCCCCCTCGTACGGCCCCTCACACGCCGCACATCACCTTAGGGCCCGCGCCCGGCGGATCGCCGGGAACCCGCCCCATTGTCCGCACCGCCCGACCCGGAGGCCGTCAACAGCCCTGTGGAGCGGTTCAGCGGACCCAGGCGCGGGTGAGGGCCTGGACGGCGGAACCGTCGAGGTCGGCGAGGGTGGTTCCGACGAACTCCCGGGCCCACTCCGAGGTCTGGACCCGGAACGCCGGGTTCTCGCCGGTCAGCGCCTCGATGATCGGGGCGGCGGCCTCGGCCGGGGTCTGGGCGCTGGCGAAGGCGTCCCGGGTGCGGCCGAGGTACGCCTCCATGGCCGGGGCGTAGGGCCCGGCCGCGGCGAGCAGCGCGGGGACGTCGAGGCCGATGTTGGCGACGAACTCGCTCGCCACCGCGCCCGGTTCGACCACGGTGACATCGACGCCGACGGTGGCGGCGACGGGGGCGAGGGACTCCATGAAGCCCTCGACGGCGAACTTGGCCGCGCAGTACGCCTCGTTGAACGGCTGGCCGACGGCGCCGCCGACACTGGTGACGGTGATCACCCGGCCCCGGGCGGCGCGCAGATGCGGCAGGGCGGCACGGGTGGCGGCCACCACGCCGAAGAAGTTGACCTCCATGGCGGTGCGGACATCGTCGAGGCTCATCTGCTCGATGGTGCCGACCTGGGCCGCACCGGCGTTGTTGATCAGCGCGTCGAGGCGGCCGTGCTCGGCGATCACCTCGTCCAGGCAGGCGGCGATGCTCTCGGGGTCGACCACATCCAGGCGCTTGACCTGGATACGGTCGGCGACCCCGTTCTCCTCCGCCGCCTTCAGCAGGGCCTCGGCCTTGCCGGTGTTGCGCATGGTGGCGATGGTGGTCCAGCCGGCCTCGGCCGCGGCCAGGGCGGCGGCCAGGCCGATGCCGGAGGACGTGCCGGTGATCAGAACGGTCTTCGGGGAGGTCATCAGGGCTCTCCTGTCGAAAGGAAGCGGATCGGCGATAAACGGGGAGCTCTCCGGTTAGTCGTAAGCTAACCGGAGAGCTCCCCGGTTGTCCAGTTAGACTGGCCTCCCGACGAACGGAGCAGCCTTGACCAGCAAGCCGAGCCCGATGCGGGCCGATGCCCGCCGCAACCGGGAGCGCATTCTCGAAGCAGCCGTGCGCGCCTTCTCCGAGAAGGGCGCGGACGTTCCGATCGACGCGATCGCAAAAGCCGCGGGCGTCGGCTCGGGCACGCTCTACCGCCACTTCCCCACGCGCGAGGCCCTGGTCGAGGCGGCCTACCGCAACGAGCTGGCCCGCGTCTGCGACAGCGCCGCGCGGCTGCTGGCCGACTACCCGCCGGACCGGGCGATGCGGCTGTGGATGGACAAGTTCATCGACTACCTGGCCGCCAAGCAGGGCATGGCAGAAGCCCTGCGGGCCGCGGTCGCCTCCGGCGCGGACCCCTTCGCCGAGTCCCTCGACAGGCTCAGCACCGCGCTCGAATCGCTGCTTCGGGCCGGCGCCGACGCCGGCCTCCTGCGCTCGGACGTCGACTCCCTCGACGTCGGCTTCGGCCTCGCCGGCGTCGCACTGATCACCGGCGCGCCCGCCCAGCGCGAACGGGCCGGCCGCCTCCTCGACCTGATCCTCGACGGGCTCCGCTACGGGGCGGCCCGGTAGCCGCCGCCGGCCGGGCCGAGGACCGCTCCTTAAACTCCCGCCGCCCCCAGCAGGTCAACCCTCACATCGGCCGGGAAACCGGTCGTCGGTCCCACCCGGCGGGCGAATTCCGTGACGCCGCGGAGCTGCTCGGCCCCGAAGCGGAAATCCAGCGTGGTGAAGTACCGCTCCAGCACCGCCTCGTCGAACGTCTCCCAGCGCGCCGCCTGCTCCGCGACCTTGGCGACCTCCTCCAGCGACAGATCGCGGGAGGCCAGAAACGCCTCGTGGACCTTCTCGACGACCAGCGGCTCGCGCTCCAGGTACTCCCGCCGGGTCGCCCATACGGCGAAGACGAACGGCAGACCCGTCCAGTCCTTCCACATCTGCCCGAGGTCGTGCACCTCCAGGCCGAGCTTGGGCCCGTCGTGCAGATTGGCGCGCAGCGCGGCGTCGCCGATCAGCACCGCGGCGTCCGCCTCCTGCATCATCAGCCCGAGGTCCGGCGGGCAGCTGTAGTACTCGGGCCGCACGCCGACCTTCTCGGCCAGCAGCAGCTGGGCCAGCCGTACGGAGGTCCGCGAGGTCGAGCCGAGGGCTACCCGGGCGCCGTCCAGCTGCTCCAGCGGCTTCTGCGAGACGATCACGCAGGACATCACGGGCCCGTCGCAGCCGACCGCGAGGTTCGGGAACGCCACAAGATCGTCCGCCGCCCGCAGGAACTCCACCAGGGTCACCGGCGCGATATCGAGCTCACCGCGGATCAGCTGCTCGCTCAGCTTCTCCGGCGTGTCCTTGCTGAGGTCCAGATCGAGCAGCGTGCCCGTACGCGCCAGGCCCCAGTAGAGGGGCAGGCAGTTCAGGAACTGGATGTGGCCCACCCGGGGCCGGCTGCGACGGTGGTCGGCCGGAGCGCCTGCGGGTGCGTCTCCAAAGGTTGAATTGTCCACATGCGGAGGCTAGACCCGTGCCCCCTGAAGCAATGCGGCGGGTCCGCGCAGCGGCCGTACGAGTGTCGGGCAGGCGTCCGCGTATGCCTCTCACCTGCCCCGAGTAAACGTGATCTTTGGCTCTTCCGCCTCATGAGTGCACCGTGCTACGCTCAGCGCAAGTTGCAGTTTGGTTTCCCTTGCAGTACAGAGCCTGCGGAGCATGTGACCCGCAGGCTTTTGTAGTTTTCAGACTTGTTTGCAGGTTCTGGAGCAGGGCAACCCTTTGGCCCAAGGAGGGCTTATGGCTACCGGAACCGTCAAGTGGTTCAACGCTGAAAAGGGCTTCGGCTTCATCGCCCAGGACGGCGGCGGCCCGGATGTCTTCGTCCACTACTCCGCGATCAACGCCTCTGGCTTCCGCTCCCTCGAGGAGAACCAGCAGGTCACCTTCGACGTCACGCAGGGCCCGAAGGGTCCGCAGGCGGAGAACGTAACCCCCGCGTAGTAAGTTGCCCGGCCCGGAATAATTCCTGGTCACTCTTACGCAGTACCCAAGGAGCCCCACTCCCCGCTTCGGCGGGGAACGGGGCTCCTGCCTTTTTGGGGCCATGTCTTTTGGGGCCACGTCCCCGCGATTGCCATTTCCGCGCGTACGGCACCGCGCGCCCTGAATGACATCCGTATGAATTCCCGCCCTCGGTGCATCGAACAACGAGAAACGGGCGACCACGGGCACCGGCCACCGTCACAGCCCCCCGCCACCGGCCGCCGACAAAAACAAAGGCAAGGAGCTCGACCACTCCTTGCCACTCTCAACGTATAGCGCACTGGGGGGCTTGCGGCAAGGCCCCGGTCGTGCCGCAGAATCACCGGCCGACGCCAGAATCTGCGCACATACATGGGGGTTGTGATGATCGACGTGATCATTGCCGGCGGTGGACCGACCGGTTTGATGCTCGCCGCCGAGCTGCGGCTGCACGGCGTGCAGGTTCTCGTACTGGAGAAGGAGCCGGAGCCGACCAGGGTCGTCCGCGCACTCGGCCTGCACGTGCGCAGCATCGAGGTGATGGACCAGCGCGGTCTGCTGGAGCGGTTCCTCGCGCTCGGCAAGCAGTACCGGGTCGGCGGTTTCATCGCCGGCATCGACAAGCCCTGGCCCGAACGGCTGGACAGCGCGCACGGATACGTCCTCGGCATCCCGCAGCCCGTCACCGCTCGGCTGCTGTCCGAGCACGCCACCGACCTCGGCGCCGAGATCCGCAGCGGCTGCGAACTGGTCGGGCTGAGCCAGGACGACGACGGGGTGACCGTGGAGCTGGCCGACAAATCACAGTTGCGCTCGCGCTACCTCGTCGGCTGCGACGGCGGCCGCAGCACGGTGCGCAAACTGCTCGGCGTCGGCTTCCCCGGGGAGCCCAGCAGGGTCGAGACGCTGCTCGGCGAGATGGAGGTCGGCGTGGACCAGGAGACGCTGACCACCGTGATGACCGAAGTCCGCAAGACCCAGAAGCGGTTCGGCTTCGGGCCCTTGGGGGAGGGGGCGTACCGCGTCGTCGTGCCCGCCGAGGGGGTGGCCGAGGACCGCACGGTCCCGCCCACGTTCGAGGAGTTCAAGAAGCAGCTGCGGGCGACCGCGGGCACCGACTTCGGCGTGCACTCGCCGCGCTGGCTGTCCCGCTTCGGCGACGCCACCCGGCAGGCCGAGCGCTACCGGGTCGGCCGGGTGCTGCTGGCCGGCGACGCCGCGCACGTCCACCCGCCGACCGGCGGGCAGGGCCTCAACCTCGGCATCCAGGACGCGTTCAACCTCGGCTGGAAACTGGCCGCCGAGGTCGCCGGCTGGGCGCCGGAGGGGCTGCTGGACAGCTACGAGGGGGAGCGCCATCCGGTGGCCACCGTCGTACTGGACCACACGCGCGCACAGATGCAGCTGATGTCCACCGAGCCGGGCCCCCAGGCGGTGCGCCGGCTGGTGGAAGAGCTGATGGACTTCGAGGAGGTGAACCGCTACCTGATCGAGAAGCTCACCGCGATCAGTGTCCGCTACGACTTCGGCGAGGGCCACGAACTGCTCGGCCGCCGGATGCGGGACGTGCAGCTGAAGCGCGGCCGCCTCTACGAGCTGATGCGCACCGGACGCGGCCTGTTGCTGGACCAGACCGGCCGACTCTCGGTGGCGGGCTGGGCGGACCGGGTCGACCACGTCGTCGACGTCAGCGAGGAAATGGACGTGCCCGCGGTGCTGCTGCGGCCGGACGGCCATGTGGCGTGGGTCGGCGAGGACCAGCGGGAGCTGCTCGGCCACCTGCCGCAGTGGTTCGGCGCCGCCGCCGGCTGACCGCACCCGGCCTGCGCAACTACTCCCCGGGCTGGGGGTGATGGGCCTCAGCCGTCGTCGCCGAGAGCCGCGAGCAGGGCCGTGGCCTCGGCGCGCAGCCGGTCGATGTCCACGTCGTCACAGCAGATCTGCATTCCCAGGCCGGTCGCATGGAGCTGACCGGAAAACTCGTAGAACGACTGGTAGTTCAGACCCGGCCGCAGCCCGTCGGCCGGGTCCCGGAAGACCGACACGGTGGCGACGCAGATCCGCTTCGTCTCCTCCGGGCCCGGCGCCCCCGTGTCGGCCTCCGAAAAGTCGAGCTCCACGTCGTAGTACTCGGCCGTGTCGGGCAGGTCCAGCATGGCCTGCGCGAACTGCCTTACATGGGCGGCGTTGTGGAACGGCAGGATCTCGGTGAAGAGGGGATGACACGCCCTCAGCAGCCATCGCCGCCGCCCGGTCGCCTCCCGCTCGTACACCACCGAGAGCACCGACGGGCGATCCGCCGACAGACTGGCGTCGTCCCAGGCGTACTCGAATGCGCCCGTGTATCCCACGGGGCCGGTAGCTGCTGCGCTAGGCACGGAACGCGTCGTCTTTGACGGCCGTGACGAAGCGGGTCCAGGCGGCGGCCGGGATGACGACCGTCGGGCCGTCGGGGGCGGTTTTGGTGTCGCGGACGGGGACTAGGCCGGGGAGGCTGTCGGCGACCTCGACGCAGTTGCCGCCGTCGCCGTTGCTGTGGGTGCTCTTGCGCCAGCTGGCAGCGCCGGGGAATCCTTCGGCCACCTCGACGCAATCACCGCCGTCGCCGTTGGTGTAGCTACTCGTACGCCATATGGCGGCGCTCAAGTCAATCTGCCTGCTTGCCATTTCGATTGTCCTCTGCCGCTGCCTCGACCATGGGCAGGGACGCCTCAGGCGGCAGTGCGGCGGCCCTGAGCCGATCGTACGACTTGCGATACTGCTTCACGAGTGCCGGTTCTTCGATGGTGTCACCGCTGTACGAGGACTCCGTGTATACGAGCGGCGGCGCGTCGGGGAAGGTCATGATCTTGGCCATGCCAAGCATCAGCGGATACGGCCCGCTGTTCCACGGAAGGACCTGTAGAACGATCCGCCGACGCAGCGCCAACGCCGCGATATGGCCCAGCTGTTCGGTCATTTCCTTCGACGGAAGGATGGGGTGACGGAGCAGCAACTCGGGCAGGATCACCCAGTACTCCGGGGTCTTCTGGTCGTCGTCGAAGAGGCAGGCCCTCGCCATACGGGCGTTGACTTTCCCGTCCACCTCCTCGTCGGACGCCTGCGGATGCGCCGCCAGCACGACCGCCCGCGCGTACGCCGCAGTCTGCAGTAGGCCAGGGATCATGGTGGGGCACCACTCCTCGATGGACTCAGCGTGCTTCTCGGCTCCAGGACCTTCTCGAAATACCCGGCATGCCCCGCCAGCCGCGCCTTCCGCACATCCCCGCAACGCCGCTCGAAAAACCCGTCCGTCCCCAGCACGCGATCCACGTGCACGGCCATGTCCAACGGCATACGCCGCTGCCCGCGCTCGATCTCGCTCAGGTAGCTCGGCGAGTAGTAGATGCCGTCGACGATCGCCTGGAGGGTGAGGCCCGCCTTCTCCCGTTTCCAGCGCAACTCGGAGCCGTAGAAGGCGGGGACACTCGCTGAGCCGTCAACGTCCTTGCGTGCGGGCATTTTTCACCGTTCCACGGATCTTGCACCGAAGGGGAAATCCCTTCCAAGCTACGCGGCTCCACGGCACTCTGTGAGTGATTCGTCACTATGCGCAAGGAGTCGCCATCCATGCTTGAGCACAGCCGCAACCACGACGACGTGGACGACTGCACCGAAGACCTCCGCGCCGCGCTCGCGGCCAACGGGATCACGCTGCCGTCGCTCGGGCCCGAATTGGCGGCCTACGCGGGCAGCTACCGCCTCTCGCTCATCGCACTCGGGAATTGCAACACCATGACGGCGCGCAAGCTGACGGCTGCACTGCGTAAGGCCGCGGGGGAATGAGAGGCCCCGTGCCACCTCCCCCACAGAGGTGACACGGGGGTTCCAGTCTGACGCGCCGAGCGCCCCGGCTCCATAGGCGAGGGGCGGCCTTTTTTCAACGACAGCCTGAGTCACCCCCGCAACCGTGCGACCAGTCCGGGGGCATGGCCATCAACCCCAAGGAAGTTGACGAACATGTCTGATCTTATCCGAAGGATCTCGCTCTTGGTAGTGAGTTGGTTACTTCCGGCTCGCGGGGGGCATCGGGCGCCCGCTCGACGCACCCCACCCACCGGGCCGCGCCACGCCGCCCGCTCGGTGCCACCGGTGCGCACGTTCCGCCGGCCCGCCGAGGTGCCGCTGCGGGGTGAGGAAAGTTGCCTGGTCAGGCCGTATCTGCTGACCGGGCAGGAGTGCCGGCTGCGGCGCGAGCGGCGGGTGAAGACGGAGGTGCCGCTGTGGTGAGGGGGCGGCGCCGGAACTCGGCCAACCGCCGTATCGCTACTGCGCGGGCAGCGCGAACGCCGCCCTCGTTATGCGCTCCGCGACCGGATTCATCTGCTCGCCCTTGGCGTCCACGGCGTTGACGGAGTAGACGAGGGTCCGGGACAGGTCCCTGGTCGCCGCGAGCATCGTGTTGTAGCCGGGCCTGGCGCCGGTCTTGAGCCAGATGATCTTTCCGTGGCCCGCGTCGTAGCGTTGCAGACCGGCGCTCATCGTGGCGCCCTTGATGTGCGGGACCGTGAACATCTCCCGATCCAGGAGCGGCTGCGGGACGATCTTCCCCCGGAAGAGGGCGACGAGGAACTTCTCCAGGTCGGCGGTGGTGGAGATCATGTCGCCGGCCGCCCGGCGGTCGGACATGTTCCATTCCGTCGCGTCCACGAGACGGCCGTCCGCCAGCTTCTGGTAGCCGCGGTTGTGCGGGCCGTGGATCCGCGGGTCGGGGCCGACGGGGAAGGAGGTGTGCCGCATACCGGTCGGGCGGAAGATGCGGACCGCGGCCTGGTGTGCGTACGAGTCGCCGGTGACCTTCTCGATCAGCAGGCCGAGGACGGTGTAGTCGATGTTGTCGTAGCGCTGCTTCTTCCCCGGGCCCTCCCCGGGGCCGCGGTACGGGCCCTTGGCGACGGAGGCCGCGACGACGGCTTCCGGGGTGAGGGTCTTGAAGCGGTTCTCGTACCCTTCGCCGTTCTCCGGGCCGAGGGTCGCGCCCGGTTGGAGTCCGCTGGTGAAGGTGAGCAACTGCCGGACGGTGAGGGGCTGGAAGGCGCCGGTCAGCAGGCCGGGGAGATAGCGCTGCACCGTGCCGTCGAGGTCGATCCTGCCCTCGGCGGCGAGTTGCAGAACGAGGGCCGCGGTGACCGTCTTCGTGGTGGAACCCGCGCGGAAGCGGGCGTTCTCCAGGGCCTTGCGGTGGCTCGGGAGGTCGCGGACGCCGGCGCTGCCGTGCCAGCTGCCGTTGCCGCCGACGCGTACCAGGGCGGCGGTGGTGTCCTTGTCGGGGAGGCCGCGGAGGGCCTTTTCCAGGGCCGGGACGTTGGGGCCGGTCGCTCCCTGAATGGCCCGTGCGGGGGCCGCCCGGGCTGCGGCGCCCGGCGCACCGGGCGTATCGGCCAGGGCCGGGGCCGACGCGCCGCCGGAAACGAGGGAGAGGGTGGCGGCGGCCAGAGCGGCGGTGAGGGCCGTAAAGGGGCGTCTGAAGCCGTGCTTGAGGAGGGACAAGGGGAGCTCCGCGGGATGAGCGGCCGGTGTGTACGGCTTCATGCTGCCGAGTGCGCCCGCGCCGCGGATCATCACGAAGGAGGGCGTCGACCCTGATCCGCCCCCGAGGCGGATGGGCCCAACTGGGCTGTACGGCTCAGGGGTTCGTCAGGGTTGTTCCCTAGGGATGGTGTGCCGGAGGGTCATTGCCTGGCGTACAGCGCCTCGATCTCGTCCGCGAAGTCGCGGGCGACCGCCGAGCGACGCAGCTTCAGGGACGGGGTGAGATGGCCGGTGTATTCCGTGAACTCCGTCGGCAGGACGGCGAAACGGCGGATGGACTCGGCGCGGGAGACCAGGCCGTTGGCGTCGTCGACGGCATGCTGAATATCCGTCAAGAGCTGTTTGTCCTGGGTGAGTTGGCCGAGCGGAACGTCCCGCTTCTTGGTCATCTGGCGCCAGTGGGAGAGGCCGTCGGGGTCGAGGGCGATCAGAGCCGTGATGTACGGGCGGTTGTCGCCGATGACCATGCACTGGCCGACCAGAGGGTGGGAGCGGAGGCGATCCTCCAGGGGGGCGGGGGCGACGTTCTTGCCGCCCGTGGTGATGATGATCTCCTTCTTGCGGCCGGTGATCGTCAGATAGCCGTCGGCGTCCAGGGCGCCCAAGTCCCCCGTGGGCAGCCAGCCGTCCCGGTCGGTCATCGGGACGGCGGCGCCGCGGGCCGCGTCCCAGTAGCCGGTGAAGATCTGGCCGCCGCGGAGCAGGATCTCGCCGTCGTCCGCGATACGGACCGCGCTACCGGGCAGGGGCCAGCCGACCGTGCCGATACGGGGGCGCAGGGGCGGGGTGACGGTGGCGGCGGCGGTGGTCTCCGTCAGGCCGTAGCCCTCGAAGATCTCGATGCCGGCACCGGAGTAGAAGGCCGCGAGGCGGTGTCCCAGAGGGGAGCCGCCGCAGATGGCGTAGCGGACCTTGCCGCCGAGCGCGGTCCGTATGCGGCGGTAGACCAGCGGGTCGTAGAGCTTGCGGGCGGCCTTGAGGGCGACGCCGGGGCCGGGACCCGCCCCGTGTTCCTGGGCCTCGACCGCTTCGCCGTAGGCGCGGGCTATCCGGGCGGCGCGGTCGAAGGAGGCGGCACGGCCCATCTTCTCGGCGGTGGCGCGGCCGGTGTTGAAGACCTTCTCCAGGACGTAGGGAATGGCCAGGAGGAAGGTGGGCCGGAAGGAGGCGAGGTCGGCGAGCAGGTCGTCCGTCTGGATGCTGGGGGCGTGGCCGAGGCGGACGCGGGCGCGGAGGCAGCCGATGGCGACCATGCGGCCGAAGACGTGGGAGAGGGGCAGGAAGAGCAGGGTGGAGGCGGGCTCCGAGCTGACGGACCGGAAGACCGGGTGGAGGAGTTCGACGGCGTTGTCGACCTCGGCGAAGAAGTTGGCGTGGGTGAGGGCGCAGCCCTTGGGGCGGCCGGTGGTGCCCGAGGTGTAGATGAGGGTGGCGAGGGAGGCGGGGCCGACGGTGCTGCGGCGTTGGTCGACGACCTCGTCCGGGAGGTCGCGGCCCGCGGCGACAAGCTGGGAGACGGCGCCCGTGTTGAACTGCCAGAGGTGTTCGAGGGCCGGGAGTTCGCCGCGGATGCCGCTGATCAGACGGGTTTCCTCGACGTTTTCCACCACGCAGGCGCGGGCTCCGGAGTCGTGCAGGATCCACCGGGCCTGGTGGGCGGAGGAGGTCGGGTAGAGGGGGACGGTGACCAGGCCGGCCGCCCAGGCGGCGAAGTCGATCAGGGTCCATTCGTAGGTCGTACGGGCCATGATGGCGAGCCGGTCACCGGGGAAGAGGCCGTGCGCTATCAGGCCCTTGGCCACCGCCCTTACCTCGGCGGCGAATTCCGCGGCGGTGATGTCCCGCCAGGCGCCGCTGGGCTGCTTACGGGCCAGGACGATGTCGGCGGGGGCCTCGGCGGCGTTGGTGAAGGGAAGGTCGCCGAGGGAGCCGGTGCGGACGGGCGGGGCGAGGGCGGGAACGAAGACCTCGCGAACGGTGCCGTCGCGGAGGGCCTTCTGCGGTGGCACGAGGGCGGGGGCTCCGGGTGCGGCGGCGGTGGCACCGGGGACGGAGGCGGCGCTTTCCTTGCTGAACACGAGCGGCTCCTCATGTCTTCCGTATTTCGTGCGTGAAATCGGCGAACTGACGGCGCGTTCTGGTGTGAAGGGGGCGCGGGGGGTGCGGTGGGAGCGGGGCGCGCGGGAGGGGCTCATGGCGAAGGCCCGGGGCATCCCCTGACCCGCCAGTAACCTTACTTCGACGTAAATTTACGCGAGGACCAGCAGTTGGCCAATGCCCTGGTACCGCCTTCGTCCGATGCCCCTCCCGGGGATGGGCCCAGTCTCCCGGGGACGGGATCAGCCGCCCGGGGACCACCGTTCGCCGTCCGTCATCCGACCGAGTCCGGCCCAGGCGAAGTTCATCAGCGTGGCCGCCGTGTCCTTGGCCGAGGGCCGCTCCCCCGCCCCGTAAACACCGGACGCCGCCGGGGAGTTGGCCCACTCGGCGAGCGATTCGGCCGCGCCGACCAGCGCATGGCCGAGACCGGCCACCTCGCGGTCGGCCAGTTCCCCGGCGCAGCCCGCCTCCTTGGCCGCCGCGCCGATCAGATCCGTCACGAACTCCACGATCTCGGCGCGCATCGCCGCCACTTCGAGCGCGAACGGCTCACCGTGCGTACGTGCCTGCTGATGCAGTACGGCCCAGCCGTCCGGGTACGCGGCGGTGTGCGCGAAGAAGCCCGTCAGCCCGCTCCACAGCTGCCGGTCGGCCGGCGCCTCCGGCTCGACGGCCGCGGTCACGGCGGCCACCAGCGCGGCCGCCTCCCGCCGGATGACGGCGCTGAACAGTTCGTCCTTGGAGTTCAGATAGAGGTAGACCAACGGCTTGGACACCCCCGCGCCCTCGGCGATCTCGTCCATCGAGGCCGCCCGGTAGCCGCGCCGGGCAAAGGTGCGCACCGCCGCGTCCAGCATCTGCTGCTCCCGGACCGCCCGCGGCACCCGCTTGCTCTTCACGGCACCCATGCCGAATGTCCCTCCGTCCCGCCCCTTTAGCGCATTTACTGCCCAGTAAGTTTACGATCTTCGCCCTCCGTCCCCGATTTCTTGACAGAACTTCGACGGTGGCGAGACGATACGTCTCGTCACGTGATCCTGGACCACCGCCCACCCCGACTACCGACAACCGCCCCCCCGACTACCGAACACCGACTACCGACAGGACGGCCGTGCAGCAATTCGTCGAAGCCTCCAGCCCCGGCATCCGCCTGTGGACCGAGCAGCGCGGGTCCGCCGACGCGCCTCCGTTGTTGCTGGTCATGGGCGCCCAGGCGACCGGCGTCGGCTGGCCGGAGCCGCTGGTGGACGCGCTCGCCGCGCACCACCGGGTCATCCGCTACGACCACCGCGACACCGGCCGCTCCAGCTGGCCGTTCGAGGAACGGCCGTACCGGATCGCCGATCTCGCCGAGGACGTCGTCGCCGTCCTGGACGGGCTGGGCATCGAGCGAGCGCACATCGTCGGGCTGTCGCTCGGCGGCATGCTTGCCCAGTTGGCGCTCGCCGACCACCCCGACCGGTGGATCAGCGCCACTCTCATGGGCACCAGCGCCCTCAGCACCACCCCCTACACCCGCCCCGACGGCACGACGGTCCCCGTCGACGAGCTCCCGGGGATCGCGCCCGAGGTCCTGGAGATGTGGGCCCGCCCCGTCGAGGACCACGGGCCGGCGACCGAGGTGGAACGCCGCATCGCACACTGGCGGGTACTCGCCGGTGACCGACTCCCCTTCGACGCCGACTTCTTCCGCACCCTCGAACACCGCGTCATCGAGCACACCGGCCACTACCGCGTCGGCACCGCGCACGGCCGTGCCGACCACAGCGGCCTGCTCCGCTCCGACGCGCTCGCCGAGAACGAGGTCCCCACCCTCGTCATCGCCGCCCCCGCCGAGCCGGTCTTCCCGCCCCCGCACCCGCAGCACCTCGCCCAGTCCGTCGGCAACGCCCGCCTCGTCGAGATCCCGGGCATGGGCCACGCCCTCCCGCCGGCCGTCCACGCCCCGCTCGCCACGGCGATCCTGCGGCATACGGGCGCGGTGCCGCCCACGGCCTAGCTCCCCCGCGCGGCGACCGGCCCCGGACGACGCCGACGCCCCCGCAGCCGATCCGTACGGGACGTACTGGCTGCGGGGGCGCCGTTCGTGCGGTCAGCGGTCAGGGCTGTCCGGTCGGGGCCTGGCTTCCCGAGGTGCCGTTGCGCGGGGTGAGGCACAGCAGGTAGGTGTGCGTGACCCGGTGGTGGTGCACCGTCCTGTAGTACCGGCCGTGGTAGCTGAAGGCACCGGGGACGTCCTGGCAGGTGCGGGTGCTGAACACGCCGTCGTACTCGTACCGCTTCGCCACCGTGTAGTTCGCCTTGGAATCGGAGCATTCGGTCCTGGTCGCGTCACTGCCGGGGGCGGTGCTGGTGACGTGCAGACAGTCGCCGACCTTGGCGTAGCGCGGACTGTCGCTGGAGCCGCTGAAGAAGAACTTCGCCACCAGGCCGACCACGATGACCACGCACAGGATGACGATGCCCCAGCCGACGCAGCCGAAGTTCCAGCGACTGCCGGTACTGGCCGCGGGCGTGGGTGCGGGCGGGGCCGGCGGGTAGGGCTGCTGACCGTACGCCGGGGGCTGCGGCTGGCCGTATGCGGGTTGCTGACCATATGCGGGCTGCTGACCGTATTGCGGCGGTGCGTCGTACGGCTGGCCCGGTTGTCCGTACGGCTGGCCCGAGTTCGGCTGTTGCGGCGGGAAGCCGTACGGCTGCTGACCCGACGAACCGGGTGGCGGTGGTGGTGCGGTCACGAGTCCCCCGAAAGTTGATGCGAATCACTAAGCGCTGAGGCAGCCTAGCGAGAGGTGGCGCGGGGCGCAGGACCCGGGCCCGAGCACGGACCAGCGGGCGCTGCGGCTCTCCTTGCGTCGTGTCGCCATGCTTCCTCTCCCGCGCGGAGTTGTGTGCAAAGCGTGGAGCGCGACCGGGCTGGACGAGGTGCCGTCGTGACCCCTGCGAGCTGCGATTGTGAGGGGATCGGAGTCATTCGTTGAGCCATTGTTCATCTGATGTACACCAACGATGGGCCTACTGAGGCCCCACTTGTTCGCAACTTGTTCGCATGAGTCGCCGGACAGGTGCTCACCCCCCACGTTCATCCCCTGTGTGGCCCCGCATGAATCCCCTCAAACCCCTCTGTGCGTACCCCTGGAGAGACCGTGACCGTGCTCCCGCCGAGGACCGCCGTCCTCACCGGCGTCCTTGCCGTATCCGCCGCCCTCACCCTCAGCGCCTGCGGCGCGACTCCCGACGCGTCGACCAGCCCCGACGGCAAGAACGCGGCCACCGCGAGCACGGCCCAGGCCGTCGGCGGCATCGGCGCCCTGGCCGCGGCGGCCAAGAAGGAGGGCACCCTGCATGCGATGGCGCTGCCCCGCACCTGGGCCAACTACGGCGCCCTGATCGACGGGTTCGAGAAGAAGTACGGCATCAAGGTCGAGGTCGAGAACCCGAACGGCGCCAGCCAGGACGAGATCAACGCGGTCACCTCGCGCAAGGGCCAGGACCGCGCGCCCGACGTCCTGGACCTCGGCAGTTCCTTCGCGCAGAGCGCCGCCCAGAAGGGGCTGCTCGCGCCGTACATGGTCGCCGGTTTCACTGACATCCCCGATGGCCAGAGGGACTCGATAGCCCGCTGGGCGAACGACTACGGCGGCTACATCTCCTTCGGCTGCGATGCCAGACGTGTGCGGACCTGCCCGACCAGCTTCAAGGATCTGCTCAAGCCGGAGTACAAGGGGCAGGTCGCGCTCAACGGCACCCCCACCAAGTCGGGCTCGGCCTTCGGCGCCGTGTACGCGGCCGCCCTCGCCGACGGCGGCTCGTTCGACAACATCCAGCCCGGCATCGACTTCTTCGCCAAGCTGAAGAGGAGCGGCAACTACACGCCCGTCGCCTCCACCCCGGCCACCATCGCGAAGGGCGAGACGCCGATCAGCATCGACTGGGACTACCTCAACGCCGGATACACCGACGAGCTCAAGTCCAAGGGCCTCGACTGGACGGTCACGGTCCCCTCGGACGGCAAGTTCTCCCAGTACTACTCGCAGGCCATCAACGCCGATGCGCCGCACCCCGCGGCCGCGCGCCTGTGGCTGGAGTACCTGTACAGCCCCGAGGGCCAGAACCTCAGACTCAAGGGATACGCCCGCCCGGTTCTGCTGAACGCCATGAAGAAGGCCGGCACGCTCGACAAGGCGGCCGCGGCGAAGCTGCCGAAGGTCTCCGGCACACCGAGCTTCCCCTCCGAGTTCCAGCAGGAGAGCGCCAAGACCTCCATCACCCAGAACTGGGGCGATGCCGTTTCCCATTGACCGCGAGGCGCATCAGGACCGACGCGCTGCCCGCCGCTCCCTCTCGGCGGCGGGCAGCCCGGCCGGCGAACCTCGTGCCGGGTCGGCAAGCGCGCCGCGAGAACCAGTGCAGGCAGTGCGGGGGACGCTCGGCGCGGAAGAGTGCGTCGCATGACGACCGGCGGCGCGGCCCGGCGGGAGCCGAGGGGCGGCGGTCAGGGGGCCGCCGCGGCGATGACGCGCTGTGCCTCTTTCTTCACGAGAGTGGTCAACTTGGCCGGCGTCAGCTGCGTAGCGGGGGCGGGAAGAGTGCGGCCGTTGAGCTGGATGAGGGGGACGTCTCCCAGGTGCGCCTTGGCGTATTCCGACTGGGACGCGGCCACCCACCCCGTTCGCTCGTCCCTGTCGACACACAGCTTGAACCCGTCGTGATCGATCTTCTTGGCCTTCTTCGCCAGCTTGATGAGCAGCGCCCGGTCCTTCAGGGCGTCGTCTCCGGGAGCGGGCTGGTGCTGCCACACCTGATCCATGAACGCGGTCAACCGCCCCTGGTCCTGTGCACAGGCGGCCGCGGCCGCCGCTTCCTTGGCACCGCTTCCGCCGTACTTTTCGTCGCTCTGCGTGACGAGACGGTAGTTGATCTGGACCTGTCCGGACGCCAGAAGCCGGGAGAACGTGGCGGCGTACCCCTGGGCGAACGTCTTCGACTGCGGGCTGCGCGGGTCCTCGAACACCGTGAGCGTCACCGGCACGGTCGGCCGCACCGGCAGGTCCAGCTTCGTCCCGCTCCCCACCCCCACCGCATTGTTGGGCGCCTCGACCGTGCTCGCCCTACCGCCACGCACAACCTGGCCGACCGCCGCCGCCCCTCCGAGGACCGCCGCGAGGCCGACGGCGATCACCACGTAGTTGCCCCAGTTGGATCGCCTCGAACGAGATCCCCCCTGTCGAGTGGACTCGCTCTCGTGCTCCTTGTTTGCCGTTGACGTCACCATGCGTACCTCTATCCCAGGACAATCGACATATTCGGCGACCGCGCCGCTTGGCACCACCGCGCCTCCGCCAGCCACCACACGCCGAACGAGGCACTGCTTTGGCCATCCCACTGTGCCAGGGTTCTCGCCGCCACCACCTCTCGGGTGGCACCTGCGGCTCCAGGGCGGGCCTCGCCCCTCGCCATCCGACTCTCCACATGGATGAGCCCCGGCCTGTCCGCAGCCGGGGCTCATCCTAGGGACTCGCTGAGAAACTAGGCAGCGGCCGCCGCCGGGACCTTCTCCTCGGCGCCACCAGAGGCGGCCGAGTCCAGGCTGATGCTCTTGGCCCCGTCGAACGCCTCGCGGTCGAGGATCTTCTCCCGGGCGGAGACCAGGATCGGGATGACCGATTGGCCTGCGACGTTCGTAACCGCCCATTGACTATGTACGTTCATCAGTGCGGCGGCTGCCGGAGGGGACAGCAGGTCATGGCCAAGCCTAAGCGCGTAGGGATCTACGTACGCATCAGCAAGGACCGCAAGGGCCAGGAGCTGGGCATCCAGCGCCAGGAGAAAGCCTGTCGCGAGCTGTGCGAACGGCTCGGGTGGGGAGTGCTCAAGATCTACGCCGAGAACGACACATCGGCATCCACGACGAGCAAGCGACAGCGCAAGGTGTACACGGAGATGCTCCGGGACGCCCGGGCTGGCGTCATCGACGGGATCGTCGTCTACTCGATCGACCGCCTCACGCGACGCATCGCGGAGCTGACGTACTTCCTTGAGGAGCAGAAGGAGCACGGGTTCGCGTTCGCCACCACGGAGGGCGAGGACACGGCTACAGCCAACGGGCGCATGATCCTGACGATCAAGGGCGCGGTGGCTCAGCAGGAGACCGAGCGCATGTCAGAGCGGATCAACCTCTCGCTCCTCCAGCGTCGCGAGAAGGGCAAGCCCCACGCCGGCGGCAGTCGACTGTTCGGCTTCAAGGAAGGCTCCCACTTCCAGGAGCTGGAGCCCGGCGAAGTCGAGTTGATTCGACTGGGCTACGAGATGCTGATGGACCAGAAGACCCCTGGGGACGTAAGCCGCAAATGGAACGAACACGGCGCGCGCACCCCTGAGGCGGGAACGGCCTGGGACATCCAGAAGATCAAGCGTGTGTACCGCTCCGAGCGCATCGGCGGCATCGTGACGTACAAGCGCCAGGACATCGGAGACAGCATCTACCCGCACCCGCTCACGCGGCAGGAGTGGGAGAACGTCCAGACAGTGCTCGACAGCCGCGCCAGGCCCGCCGGAAAGGGCGCCGGCAAGCGCAAGCACGTGTACTCGGGCTTCCTGACATGCGGCCACTGCGGCTCGACCATGCGGATCCAGTGGGCGACCATCCAGGGACGCACGTTCCGCCGGGCGTTCTGCCACTCAGCTCAAATCGGCGCGAACGGCGAGCACGGTTGCGGCAAGGTAAACCGTCGCTACGACTGGATCGAAGAACGCCTGAACGAGGTCGTGGAAGCCGCGCTGTTGGCGCGCAGGCCCAAGCCTCAGACCCCGCCCACTGACGACGTCACCGAAGAGATCAAGGTCTTGGAGGAGCGCATCCGGGGTCTGCGCAATCGCTGGAAGGAGGGTGGCATGGAGGACGAGGACTACTTCGACTCGCTCTCTCATCTCCGCAGCGACTTGCAGGCACTCCGCGCCCGCGAGGCGGCTGCCACCGTCAAGGAGGCCCGCACCGAGACAGACGCGCTCGCGGTCTGGAGGGACGAGGAGATGCAGAACCTCGAACGGCGCCGGGCCATCGTGGCGAGCGTGATCGCCGAATGCGAGGTCTTCAGCGTCGGGAGGGGACGTAAGAAGCCCCCTGAGCTGGATTCGATCAGAGTGTGGCCCGTGGGCGCCGAGCGGGATTAGGGCACACCATCCACTCGCCAGCATACCGACGCCCCGTCACTATGGCGGTGACGGGGCGTCCATCTGCGCCCATGCGGGATAAGGAGTCAGGGCACTCTCGGTGCAGCCTCCGAGCGTCGGTTCTTCGTATCGCCTACGCCATGCTTTGAACAGCGCCAGTCTCACCCTAAGTACAGGTCCCCTGGTCGGGGAGGGAGGGAGAAGCCCCTGACGGGGCGCCTCCGCCGCCTCGCTCTACTTGAGCTGTGCAAAGGCCACTTGAGGGAGGCAAGGAGGCTGATGCTCGCCCTGTCTCAGTATCCCAAATAGAGGGTACCGAGGGGGAGGCTCAGCCCCCCTGTACGGAGAGTGATTGAACCTGGCTCCAACTAGATCCACCGCACTGCTTCTGCACAGGCATCCCCGACTACCTTCGGGTGCACACCAGCCCGGTTCAGGTCTATGAGGCAAGCTTCCACGCCTCTCACTACCTCCGCCTCGGCACACGCCTGCTGCACCTTCGGCCCGACCTTGTAGCCAGCCTTCTCGACAACACGCTCACAGTCACCAGGTGTGGCGTGCGCAGGAGCGCTTGTAACGAGCGGAAGAGCAGCAGCCGCTACCAGCACCCCGGTGACGCTAGCCAGTCGACGCAATGACGACTTTCGCATGAAATCCCCCTTCTTTGGTCGAACGCCGGCCCTCAGCCAGCGCGTTGATCATTTTATCATTTTTTACCATTCCAGCTCTTTGGTGATCGCCGGATATCGGACATGAAGTTCGACCGCGTTCGACAGTGAACTAACAGCGCCCATCATGAAGTTCAGTGCTGGGCCCAGAAGTTGCCGGTTCGAGGCGGGGCGGGTACTCAACTACAACGAGTGTTAGGGGTGGCCATAAATGGCTGTATCGAGTGCACCAACCTTCAGTGGATCCTCGCCTGACATGGACCGCGGGCCGAAGGCTGAGTGCGCCCAGTGCGGCCGCGTCCGGCATGGACACCAATGCGAGATCTTCAGTGTCGGGAGGGTGCGTAAGAAGCCCCCTGAGCTGGACTCGATCAGGGTGTGGCCCGTTGGTGCCGGGAGGGATCAGGCAGACACCTGGCCTTCTTGGCGGTATCGGCCAGATAGCCGTCCACCACGGCCGACATGCGGGCGTCGTAGTCCTCTGGGGGCACCCAGCGGGCGAGGATGTCAGCGACCCAATCCGGGGGCGGGGCAGGCTGAGCGCCTGTCATAGGCACTCGCCCCGCTCCCGGAGCACCTCACGAGTGATCTCACGGTTATGAGCAAGGTCATCGGCAACGCCAACGGCGATGAGGGCAGCACCAGGCGTGTGGCCAGAGCCGACGTACCGCCATGAGGCGTCCGCCACCGCGCCGGGTACGTCGTTATGCCCCTCGTGTGCAGCCCGTTCCGTCCGCAGCGCGGCGTACGTCGTCGAGTACACGCGCGATTTTGTGAGGATGTGGCCCCGGAACCCGAGGGTGTGTGCCCAGGACCGCAGCCGCAGCGGCTCGAACTCGGCCAGTCCGCCGAGCCTCCAGCAGGTGCGCATCAAGGTCCGGACATGCGGCGGGGCGGGCACCACGTCGATGTCGTCCCAGGCCAGGAGACGTCGATCGGCGCCGGCCGCTATCTCGCTCGCTCCTTTGGTTACGTACTTCGCGACGTACGCAGCCACAGCGTCATCGGTCAGGCCGCCGTCCTCGGGGCGAGCGCGGAGCGACCTAACGTCGATCTGTCGACCCCAGCGCACCGCGTATTCGCCGACGGCCGGACTGTAGGGCGTCCGCACGACGACCGAGCGGGCAGCAGCTTGCACAGCGGCGGTGAGCTGAGCGGCTGCACCCCAGGCCGGTGGCGGATCTGCCGGACCGGCCGGACCGTCGAGGCGGACGATGGCGTGGACGTGAACCGCCGCGCGCTTCTGATACTCGGCGACCTTGGCGAAGGACAGTCGGGCGTGATCGCTGAACTGGCTCTGCGGCAGTCCGGCCACCGCGGCGAGGCGTCGACGGACGGCACGAGTGAAGCGGTCCCAGAGCTCTCCGGCGTGCGCGTGCCAGAGGACATGCGCCACGTAGTCGTAGCAGTCAGCGCAGAGCGGTTGGCCGACCAGGGGGTCAGAGTGGTCGTGGACGGTGGCGCAGCCGGTCGGGCGTTCGTGATCGCAGTGGGCCGCACGGCGTCGCGGTCGGCAGCGTTCCCCGGCGGTGGATGCGCGGTGGACCGGGCCGAAGGACGGAGCGGTCAGCGTGACGAAGAGTCGGGGGTGTCCGCGGACGTCGTTCGGGACGTTCTTGCCGCCGATCAGTCCGGCACGGACGAGGTGGAACGTGTCTCCTGCATGGAGACGGGAGCAGGGGGCGCATACAATCGCGCGACGGTTGCGGCACCGGATGAGGAGCCGTTCGCCGGGTTCGTCTCGTGTGTCGTACTGGTGCAGGATCTCGCCGGTTGCAACGTCGCGCACGGTCGTCGAGCCGGCCAGGTGGACAGGGTTGGCGCACCCGCCAGTGGCGGTGATCTGCTCAAACCAGCGGGAGAACTGCGGGTCTTGCGCGAGGCGGATGGCGTCTCGGTCGATTTCGGAGAGCTGACGCAGGCGCGCCGCACGGTCGAGGACGGCGCGCCTGTCAGCCGAGGTGAGCTCGGCGGGGATGGTGGTGACCTCCCGGGGTGGGCCGCCGAAGCGGCACGGTGGCTAGGTGGTGGGGTGGTGTCGTCCATGGCGTTCGCTCCTTGTGTGGTCAGGCGCTGAGTCGAAGTCAGCGGATGGTTCCTGCGCCCCGGCAGATCCGGCACCGGTGCCGGCGGCCGGTCCAGGTCGTGCGGGCCCCTTCGCCCTTGCAGTGAGGGCAGCGCACACGGCGCATGGGCATGGTGTGCCTCCCGTCCTACGTGTGTTGGAAGCCCGAGAAGACCCAGGTCACGAGGCCGTTGATGGTGAAGATGAGCGGCGTCTGGCCGAGGTAGACGCCGAAGAGCCCGATGAGTACGGCTTCCCAGAACTTCACGTCGCGGGAGCGCACCAGAAGGACGGTGATGATTCCGAAGGCCACCGCGAACGGGAGAGCTGCTACGTCGCTCATGCGTTTCCCTCCGCATCCAGGGATTCCAGGGCACGTGAGAGGCCCGGCAGTTCGGGGGTGAGGTCGGCGTACTTCGCCGCGGTTTCCTTGGCCTCGTAAGGCTGCGTGAGGTGCGAGCGGGCCCGGCCCCAGCCGCCGTCAGTGCCGGTGCAGACGGCCACGCCTTTTTCTTCGGCGGTGATCGACTGGGCCACGGCCACGGCGTCCTTGTTGAGGTCGCCGAGGGTCATCTCTGCCGTACCGGGATCATTCACCCGGTGGCAGATCCGGCCGCCGAGCTGTGCCCGCAAGGCGGTGACACCGGAGCCGAGTTCGGAGCCGACCCGCTGCCCGGCAACCACCAGGTGGAGACCGAGTGCCCCGCCGAGCTGCGCCAGCCGCAGGAGGTACGTGGAGCACTGCTCCGTCTCCGCCCGGTCGTCCCGGGTGCCGTTGGACAGGTACAGCTCGGCCAGTTCGTCGACGATGACGACGACCGGAACCGGCCTCGTCTTCTCAGGCAGCTCCCAGATCGAGCGCGCGGCCGCTGCCCGGCAGATGCGCATCCGGTCCTGCATCTCCACGACGAGCGCGGCCAGTATTGCGGCAGCCTCGCGGCGGCAGGTGGCAAGCGCGGTCAGCCGGCTGCCGAACAAGCCCAGCTCCATGCCGCCCTTGCAGTCGATACCGACGAGCGCGACCGACTGCGCTGCCAACTGCGAGATGAGCCGCGCCAGGAGCGTGGACTTGCCGGACCGAGTTGCGCCGGTGATCAGCCAGTGCGGCTCCTTCCTCAGGTTCACCACCCATGCCCCGCCGCTCTCCAACGCCCCGAGCAGGGCCGAGAGCAAGGCAGGCGGAGCGGACGCAACGCCGGGCCGCTCCAGCGGATCACTGGCGGTGGCGACCAGTCGGACGATGCCGCGCTCCGGCGAGGAGACACGTACCGCGTGCATCCGCCAGGTGTGCGCCAGGGCCTCAGCCGCAGCGATGAACGGCGCCGGAGTCTGCCCCGCGTGAAGCCGTACGACTACGAGCAACCCCGTACGCGTTGCCTTGGGGAAGGAGATCCGCGGAGTAATCGGCCGCAAAGCCTCACCCTTGATGACCAGGTCCCCGACGAGCCCACGCACCGGTCGGCGGGAGACGCTCAGGTCGTTGAGCAGTGCGACCCTCCGCCAGGTCCCCAGCACCCGGACAACGGCCACCGGGTAGCCGGTGAGGTACCAGAACCAGACCGGGTGACGCTCCCGCACGTAGCTGCCTGCAACGAGAACCCAGGCCAGCGCTGCCAGCAGGAAGGCGAGCATGATCGGCCCCATCACGCATCACCCGCCTTGCGCTGAGCCGCGGCGGCCGGAGCCGTCGGAACGGGCGTGATGGCGGCGGCACGGAAGCTGATCCCGTGCCGGTCGCCCATGGCCCACGCGAAGGCTTCAAGGCCGGTGACCCTGACTTCTTGCCCCTCGTCGACGCCTTTCGGCTCTCCCGTGACGGAGATCTCGATCACCGAGACCCGCCGGCCTTCCTGCCGGACCGTGACGCCGACCGTGTAGATCGTGTTGCCGTCCCGGTCCTTCTTCACCTCCTTGCTCTCGAAGTCCGCGATTTTCGGTTCCGGCGCGACGGCGCAACGGAGCACGCCGAGCCGGGTGGTGTCCACAGGGATGGACTGCATGTTCTTTGGTCTCCTTGGCCACTAGGACGCCAACATATGCTGACGTCACTTGTCCTGACGAGTTACGACTATGCGCCTCTGTACGGTCCAGGTGCAAGTACTTATGCTGACGAGTGATGTGCGTCGACTGACGTCACGCACACACCCCCCGCTATCCGACCGAGACGAAGGCCCCGCAATGGCAGAGATTCAGCGCCCGGGAGCGCTCTATCAGCAGGTCGCCGCCGCCATCCGCGAAGCGATCTTGTCCGGAGAGTTCCAGCCTGGAGCCCCGCTCCCCTCGGAATCCCAGCTCATCGAGCGCTACAAGGTCTCCCGCCCCACCGTGCGCAACGCGGTTGCAGCACTCCGGGCCGAGGGACTGATCGAGGTCAAGCACGGCAAGGGCAGTTTCGTCCGTTCCTCTGGTCTGCCGGTGCTCACCATCGAGCGCCGAGTCGGCCGCAGCGGAGCCGACCAGTTCACCACCGCCCACGGTGAGACCTGGAAGGTCGTCGACGGACCGAGCGTCTACCGCACGCAGACCAGCGCGGTCACTGGGCCGCCCCTCCAACTGGGAGAGATGGAGGAGCTGTTCGGTTGTGATCGCGTCCTCATCGACCAGGCAACCGGGGCCCGAGCCTTGCACCGCATCTTGATCCCGTTCGCCACCGCCGAACAGGTGCCGGGTCTCGCCGAGGGCCCCGACGCCGAGCCGGAGGCGATCTACGCGATGCTCACGAAGGCCGGGCACACGCTGTGGTGGCACGAGACCGTACGTGCCCGCATGCCCCTCCCCGATGAGCGGTCCGCCTTGCACATCCCCGACGCCACCCCGGTGCTGCACACCACCCGCACCGCTCACGGCCTCGACGACCAGGCCCTCATCCTCGAAGAGCTGCGCATCGGTGCCGACCACGCCCAACTCGGCTATCGGATCACCGCCGAAGAGGCCACCCCCGCGCGCACCGCCACGGCCTGACGGCTGAGGTTCGGTCGAAACCTTCTTTACTTCCTCAAGGGCGCGCCCCTGGCGCGCCGGCGGCCGGGGCGCCCCGGCGGGCTGCGGCCTGTCGGCCGGTCCCGCCGGACGCCCCGCCGCCGACACCGGCGCTGCCCTGGGCATCCGAAGGCGACCGCTTCGCCGCGGATCCAGCGGAAGCGCCGAGCGGCTCACATGACGGGTGCTCCGCCGAGTGCTGCTCTCACCGTTGCGCGCGTCAAGGAGGCTGGCTACGAGGGGAGAGGTGGGGGGCGTGGGCCCGGAGGACGGACTGCGGCGGCCGTGGGAGCCGGGCGCCGTACTCACGCCGCCATGGATGCAGGCGCGTGAGGAGACCGCACGCCCCGGCAGTGGCTGAGGGGGAGCGGGCAGCTGCCGCGATGTGGCTGAGCCCGTCGTGGGCGCTCCGCTCAGCGCGGCAGTGTCGTGGTGACGCGTTCGACTGCGGGTTGTGGGTAGTGAAGTGCGGAGCGGCGAGGGCGACTTCATCAGACACCCCGCCGTCCAGAGCCCGTGACCTGCCTCAGCAGGTCGGCCAGCTGATCGGCGGCCGGCAGGGCTGCCGCGAGTCGCACGACGCCCCGACCGTCGGCGTCGACGTTGGCCACCGCCCGGACCGTCAATGGATCCAGGCCCGCAGCCCGCAACGCGCCATTCAGCCGGTCCGCCGACTCCTTGGCCTTCCGCCAGCCGGACATGTAGTCGGCATCAGCGCTCCACAGCCAGGCGTCGGGTCCCACGTCGTTCAGGTCGCCCATCAGCCCGTCCCCGTCGTCGCGCATCATTGCGCCGCCTCCGTCCCGTCCGGTAACGCTTCATCAACTTCTTTGGCCGGGGCGGAATGGCAACACAGCAGCCCCGATACCATCAGGCACCGGGGGCCGCTGTGTCCCCTGCCGGGCCACCCTTCGCTTTCCACGGCTGACGGGGTGGCCCGGTCTCGGTCTTCGGTTGTTGTGCGCGAGGGTCAGCACCAGCCCCAGCAGGGCTGCACGCTCCCGTCAGCGGCTCTCCGTCGCTCGACGCTGCCGCACCGCCCGGTACAAGGCGTTGGGCGTGATCCCGAACTTCTCCGCGATCTCGTAATGGAACATGCCGTCAGAGCGCAGCCGTTCGTACTCCGCCGCCGCCCTGCGCGATGCCGACTCGGGACGCGTCACCACTCGTAGCGGAACCTGATGACGCCGCAGCAGGGGGTAGAGCGTCGTCGTGGAGATCTCGAACCTCTCCAGCAGCCGCTTCACAGGCAGCCCTCCTTTGTACAGCGCGATGATCTCCACCTCCCGCTGCTCTCGCTCGCAAGCAGTCACCAACGAGACTCCCCTGCAAGCGAGGCCCGGAAGAAGGTCGTCACCACGCACCGGAACCCGGTGTGTCCCGTACGGCCCGCATGCCGCAGGCACCACACGTCCGGCCCCTCGGATTCATCCGCCGCCCCCGACTCGTCACCGCAGGTCATGCACTCCTGCGCGTAGATCGGTCCGCTCCCCGAGGTGTCGACGCTCAGGGTCCAGTCCGCGAACCGCCAAACCGACTTCGCCGCCGTCACCGGAGCTCCCGATCACCACGCCAGACCGCCAGCTCATCCGTGACGTTCACACGCAGCGGCCGCCCCGACTTGAAGACCAGCGTCAGGTCCGGCTTGCTCGCACCTCGCTGATCGGAACGCACCGCTTTTACCTCTCGCATCTCGCCGCGCACATTCACCACGTCGCCGCTGCGTACGCGCGCTGCCGAAACCCGTGCCATTCCACCCATCACCCTTCATCGAGTGCCCTTCCAGAGCGGCACTGCTCTTTGGTCTGTGGATTTGGACGCGGCCCCGCGGCCCTCAAGGGAGCCGGAGCCGTGGAGCCGCGCCCGGCCAGACACGGTGATCGCTCCGCGTCCGGCAATGGCCCGCCGCGGCCTCCCGATCGCAGAAGGGAGTGTCGCCGCCAGCGGCAGACCACGTTTCTCTACGTCCGGCCGCCAAGGTCGCGATCTACGAGGTCGAAGCGGCAGAACACTGTCTTTCCGGCGACCTCTTCGAGCGACCACCACAAGCCGTCCGCCAGCCGTTGGACGATCAGCAGGCCCCTGCCGGAGTCCGTCAGTACCGCCTCGGGCAGATCGCCCACCAGCTCAGGGGAGAAGTTCTCCGCGAGCGGGAACGTCGGCGGGGAGGAATCCTCGTCAGCCACCCCGAGGAACAGCCACTTGGGCCACCTCCTGAGAGTGACGTCGATACGACGAGGAGCACCCGGCACGGCCACGCAGTCGTCGGGAATCGCGTGATGGACCACGTTGCCCACGAGCTCCGACACACAGAGCTCTGCATCGTCGACGAGAGCGCACAGACCCCAGTCGTGGAGAGCTGCGCAGACCATTTTCCGTGCCACCTGCACCGTGTCCGGCGATTCCGCGAACAGCGTCAGTGCCCGGAACTGCTCCAACTGCATTGCGCCGCATGCAAGATCAATGACCCGAGAGGTCGAGACCGAGCGATCCATCCTCCGAGCGCTCATTGCATTCCCTCCGGTTGCCGGCGGGCCGACCCCGCTGCCGTTGAAAACAGTCAAGGGCAGGGCATGCAGGAGCGGGAGCGTTCACCAGGGGGTTCACGTGAACACCGCTCGGTACAAAGGGGGTTCACAGATGAACCCCCCGATGTCAGTGGCCTGTGCCACGATGAACATTCGCCGTCATTCTCGGGTTGGCAGGGGAGCATGAACCGAGAGCCGAACGCGCAGCTGATCGCACTCATGGACGAAGCGAAGGTCTCGAACAAGGGCCTCGCGAAACGCATGAAGGACGCCGCCGAGCAACGCGGCGTCAACCTCGGTACGACACATGTCTCCATACAGCGGTGGCGGGACGGCGCCGGTATCCAGCCGCGCACGGCCGCGATCATGGCGGACGTACTCAGCGCCAAGCTCAACCGCCGGATCACGCCCGGCGACCTCGGGTTCTTCGATCAGTCGGAGCCCGCAGCTCCGCAGCCGGTCGGCTACCCGCACACCGTGCCCGACGTCCTGTCGATGCTGGACGGACTTGCCGAGGAACGGGCCGAGACACCGTCGAGCAGCCCACTGATCATTCCCGAAGCCGACCTCAGCTCCGCAGTCCTCTCATGGATCGTGGCACGCCCCGACGGTCTCCAGACCGACCGGCCCGCCTCCCAACGCGTCGGCATGCGCGACGTCAAGGCGATCAGGGCAGCCGCCGACATGTTCATGCAGCTCGACTTCAAATTCGGCGGCGGCCACGGCCACAAGGCCCTACGCCACTACTTCCGCCACGAGGTCCTACCCCTGCTGGGCGCCAGCTACAGCGAACGCGTCGGCACCGCAATGTTCGGCGCCGCTTCCGAGATCTCACAGTTGCTTGGATGGACCGCGTACGACTCCGGGAACCACCGCCTCGCGCACCGATACCTGACCTCGACACTGCGCCTGTCCCAGGTCATCGACGACCGCATGTTCGGCGCCCGCATTCTCGGAAACCTCAGCCACCAGGCGAACTATCTCGGCAACCACGCCCAGGCGATTCAACTCGCCCGCGCCGCAGTCGAGGGCGCCAAGGGACGAGCCTCCCCACGCGCGATGGCGAACTACTCCGCGATGGAGGCACGCGCCTACGCGAACGCCGGCGACCCCAACAGCGCCGGCCAAGCCATGAACGATGCAGAGCGCCACTTCGAGCGTGCCGACACAGGCGAAGACCCGGAATGGCTCGGCTACTTCGACTCAGCAGAACTCATGGGCGAACTCTGCCACTGCTTCCGTGACCTCAAGATGCGCCGCGAGTCGATCGAGGCCGCACAGCGGGCGGTCGACGAGACCGACCCGAAGTACGCCCGCACCTTGGGCTTCTGCCAGATGGTTCTCGCTCAGAGCCAGCTGATAAACGGCGAGCTGGAAGCCGCCGTGCAAACCGCAAGCCTCGCTGTCGACGGCGGGGACACGCTCCAGTCATCCCGCTTCCAGCGCTACGTAACCGACTTTCAAAAGGAGGTCAGCATCCACACAGCGAACCCCTCCGTGGCCGCTTTCAACGACCAGGTGCGCGACGCTCTTGCCCGCCTGGACGACGAGTAGTAGCTACCGGGGGCGCCAGTCCCGAGGACCGTCATCATTCCGAAGGCCGGCTATACGCCGCCGGTACTCGGCCGCGGTCACCTCGTCCTCCTGAACGTTCTGCATGAGCCACGTCGTCATACCGAACTCTTGCAGTCCGCGCATCGTCTCGTACCCGGGCCAGTCGTACAGATCCCTCCCGTACGCGCCCACGAAGTCGGCGTACTGCTCACTGGTCTGCCACCCAAGACTGTGGTGCTCCACGGCCGTGACCATTAGATCCCACTCCGGGTGATCGAAGCAGAAAGCCTCGAAATCGATCAGGATCACTTGCCCTTGATCGTCCACCATCAGGTTCTGCACGTGAGCGTCGCCGTGAACGGGCCCCTTGGGCGTCTCGAACCTCAGCTCGTTGTACTTGTCCCGCAGCTCCCACCACCGCTTCCGCAAGAAGACCTTGTCATCCTCCGGGATCACAGCGCGCTCCAGGCGCAAGTCCTGCTTGTCGAAGGGATCGAACGACGGCAGCTCAAGACCCTCCGGCACAGTCAGCGCGTGAAGGTCGCGCAGCATGCCGCCCAACTCCCCGTACGTAGCCTTCCGGTCGCCCTCAAGGATCAGATGCCAGAAGGTCACAGGGTGGCCGTCTATGAGAAACGGTTGCTCCAGGCCCTCAACGAGGCGAGCAGCGGGGAACCCTTCACCCGTCAGCCACCGAGAGACAGCTACCTCGGTACGAGCCTTGGGCAGCCACTCCTCCCCACGAGCCACGCGCACGATCACCGGCGCCGACGCCAGCCGAAACAGTCCGTTCTCCCCGAAGCGGATCAGCTCCGCCCCTCTTTCATCGAGCCCCGCAGCCTGGCACGCGGCAGCCATCACCCGGGCCGCCCCCGCCGACGTGAACCCCTCTTCCGCACTCTGAGCAGCGTCAACCGCCATGCCCGAACCAGCTCCCCTAAATGCGCGCGATCAACCGGCGCACGCTATGGCGACCAGACCATGTGCGCCGGACATGACCACGACCGTACCGAGGGAAGCCGACCCAGAACGAGGGGGCCGAGTGGATCAGGCCCGCAGTGGAGCGGGTATCGCAGTGCCAGGCAGCGTTACGCGGTGGACCCCTCGTCGTGCTGTGATCGCACACACGTGGTCAATTGAGAGCCGTGCCAGGGATGACGGCCACTTTCCTCGGCGGAGGCCTTTACGTCTCACACCGCTGGAGGGGTCCGGTACTGCCGCCTCTCCGCCCCCAGGCTGGCATTCGCGCCTCGGGGCACCCTCATGACCGATCCGGCACGGTACTGGCAAGCGGACGACCGCCGCGTGGCACTGAGCTCGGTCATATCCACCATTTTGGTGGTAGCCAGCGGCGTCGATCGATTAAACCTGACAGACCCGAAAAGACCTCGTGCGAGTGCACGATTACGCCAGACGGCCCAATGCAGTGGGCTTCAATTGCCGACGTCGACGATATTGCACTTACGACGTCAGAAGCTAATCGCGCCGTGGAGAGCATTATGGATACCTCGCACACTAGATTCGATAAAGCGGGCGTAGCACTTATGCACAATCTTCACGATTGGCGACTGCGAGCCGTTGAACGAGTTGAGTTGTCAAGTGCGCTTTGGTCGGAGCGGCATCGGGAAATTCATATAAATCCGATGCGAGAATTTATGCGAGACCAGAGCGGGTCGCCCTACCTAGAAATACGCCGCGCTGACGGAGGCCGGTCCGTGGTCGAGCTGCTTCTTCCGATAACAGAACTACCCAAAGTGCCTCTCCTCGACCTCAAGATCACCGTGGCAGGCCAGCGTGTCTATCGGGTTTCCAAGGATGTTAGCGCCAGGATTCAGGCGCGTTACGTGATTGAACTGGCCCAAAGGGCTAATCTCCTGAAAGAAGACTCTGAGGATTTTATTGACTTCCTAACCTTTCTATTCTTCTTCCCTTCTTACCCCTATGAAAGACATTTGAGAAATTACAATCGACTCTTCTATCCCGCCCAAGATGACGTGTACATAAAGCCGGCATTGCAATTTCCGTCGCGCGAATTTAATGCCGCCTACCGAGAATGGAGTACCCATGCCAGAAAAATCAGAAGACTGGCTAAAGAGTATTGCATTACAGATTACGCGAGCGGGGCCGAGAATCCCCTTGCAGCCCTCCCTTACCTCTTTCAAGAGCTGCGAGCACGGGAACCCGCAGTAGAGCTAACTGTGAAACAAGTTACAGATTTGATGGAGTACCTTCGCGGTCAATTGGAAGAAGCTGCCGACATGGTGAAAGAGACTCAAAAATCATCCAGCAATCCAGGCACCCAAAGTGCCACGAAAGAAAAGTCTGAATGTGCGCGCAGATTCCTCTCCGCGTATTTCGCCTATGGATACCGCTGGATGGCATTCGCCAGGTGCGTCGTTCCGCTCGATGAGCCATTCCTCATCGAAGTGGAAGAAAAGCGTGCAATCTATTTCTCGCCAGGGAGGAGGCTGAATCGAAAGTCGAATCTGTGGAAGAGGTTTCGCAAGGAAGCTTGGCAAATGGTTTCCGTCGCCGATGCGGAGACAAATCATGTCAGCATTCGGGTTACAGACACGGCCGTGCGCCTAATTGGTCGACCTAGGGTGCGCGACGAACTGTTCACGGACCTGAATGAACAGGTGGAGGAAGAAGAGGGAACGCATGAGCTATGCCTGCGACAGGACTCGAATAGAGAGCGCAGGGAGCGGATTTACATTGGCTGCCGACTGGGTCTCACCGGAATCCATTCATGGATGCTTCGCCTTACCATAGTCCTTACTCTACTCGGAATTATGATTATGGCATGGCGTGGCCCCGCCGGCTATCTAACCGGAAACGAGGCTACGGTAATTCTCATTCCGGTATCTTTCTCTGCAGCCTTCCTGCTGGCTAGAGAGGCGTCCACATTGAGCGCGAGGGTTAAAATAGTCCATCAGTGGATTCTATTGATTGAATTGTTTGCGCTTTTGGGGCTATCATTTATCTTGCTTATGCTTGGATGTCTAACTGGTAAATGTTGATGATGGCTATGCGGGCTCGCCCTGGGTCGACTTCCCGCATATGCCTGCTCTGCCATCGCGCCGAGGCAGCGTGGCTCCGCGCAGTCCACCGATCCCTTGGTGCCGTGTGGCCGCGTGCGCACGGGGAAAAGGATGGCGCTCCGCATTCCTGCATCGCGCAGTGCGAGATGAGCTACTGGGGATGAGTCCCGAACCTGAGTCATGAACGGGGTACCGCCGAAGCGAGCGCTGCGGCGAGGCTGGCTCTCCAACACCACCTTCACCACACCCGAATACTTCGTCCAGACCATTCGGTACGAGATGAGGAAGATCCAGTACAGCCCTCACCTCATCGACGGATGCCTCACCGGGACCGGCCTGTCCCTCACCTCGACGACTTCATAAGTTCAACCTCAGTAACTATTCAGGTCATTCCAGCCCCGTGAAACATCGACAAGCAATTCTGCTTGCGCCGACGCAGGGGTAGCCCGTCGCGCGAAATGTTCCGCGCGATCCAGACTTATGGTCAGCAATGTTCGCGTGACCTGAGCCAATGCCTCAGTCCTATGGAATTCACTACCAATAAGATCGGTCACGCGCTTGGCCCAGTCCGAGTCCGCAACCGCCAGTGCCTCTGAGATATGGGCAAGTGACCTGTCGTCAGCAATTGACCGAGCTATGTTTTCGGCTTCGCTGAACAGTGAAATGGCCTGAGAGGACTGACTCGGAGGAAGATTTCGTGCAACGTCAGCCAGAGCCTGAGACCTCAATGCATCGTCAGCAACTGACCGCGCGATGCGCTCGGCTTCGCTGAACAGTGACATGGCCTGAGGGAATCGACTCGGAGGAAGATTTCGTGCAACGTCAGCCAGAGCCCGAGACCTCAGTACATCGTCAGCAACTGAGCGCGCGATGCGCTCGGCCCACTCCGCGTCAATGGCGGTCAGGTCGCCGACGATATCGAGGGCTGCAAAACCCCGCATGATATCGGTTCCATCAACGAAGATATTGCCTGCGATGATTTTCTGAGATAGGCGCTCGGCTTCCTTAAACAAGAACGTAGACCGTGTGGGATCAGTGACAAATAGTTGTCGAGCTACCCGTGCCAAGGCTTTCACTTTTTGGGATTCGTCGGCAATCGACCAGGCGATTTTCTCGACCTGATAAAGCGCTGCTGATTCCCCTCGCGGGTCTACGTGCGCCAGCTCCATCAGTGCCCAAAATTTTATTTCCCCGTCGGGAAGGTCCTGCGTAATCCGCATCGCATCCTTTGGATCTACATTGACCCGCAACTTTGCCAGCCGTGCGAGTGCGTCGACTCGTTCATCCCGTTTGGGAATCGTGCCGGCGATGCGCTCCGCGCGCCTCGGCTCGGTGGCCGCTATAGAAACCGCCACATCGGCCAGCACTTTTTGGTCCCACCTGGCAGCGGTCCGCGCGATGAATTCAGCGCGATCGGGACTGGCTCTGGCAAGTGCTGGCGCAATATCTGCCAGTGTGCGCTCTTTGTCGTCCCGTTCTTCGATCGAACGCGCGATTCCCTCTGCTTCGTCAAACATATGGGCGGATCGTATGGGGTCATCTCCGATGAGCTCCCCCGCAATCGTCGCCAGTATTTTCGATCGAGCCCTCGGGTTTTCAATCGTCCGCGCTTGACGCTCCGCTTCGTAAAGAAGATTCATAGCGTGCTGCTTATGCTCGATCCTGCCGGAATTCTCCACCTCCCGTCCTTGGACAACGGCGAGCTCCGCGTAAGTACGTTCCAAAGCCGCGTCAGCGTGATCGCTGTCTTCCTTCAGAAGTACCAGTACAGACTGATGCTGCCGTAAGGCATTTTCCAACTCCGCGACCCTCCTTACGGCAGCGTCTCGCTCCTCCTCCAGTCCCTCAAGACGCGCGCGGCAGCTCGCTCCTTCTTCGGAATGCGCTCGCACTTCTCTTAATTCGTTCTCAAGGTTCACCCGAAGGCCCTTCTCTTCCTCCAACTCCGCTTCGAGCTCCTTCACCTTAAGAAGTAAGGCGTCTATCTGGTTCCTTAACTTCTGTTGAAACAGCTCCCCGACCCACACTCGGTGAACCAAGGGCTCTTTACATCTTTTCGCGTCAAAGAGGAGCTCAAGGGCCTGCGCGAACGTTCCGCTCGGGTTCTTGAGATCTGCGGGTTCTCCACACAGGACGTAGATATCTCTGAGAATCTCCCGATCAGGCACCCGCTCACCTGACAGATAGCGCGACAACGTACTCGCACTGACGCTCAGCTCTCGGGCCAGGTCCTCCTGCGAGAGGCCCAGACCTTCTTGCAGCCTCCGCAAGTGCTGGGCGAAGGCGCTCACTTCCACCGGTCCTTGCTTGACCGGACCTAGCCCTCGACCGCGACGCCGTTCCGGAAGCTGCCCCTCAGCCACGCCCCTGCACCCGCCCCTTCTTCTTTCCTTGGCAGCATCTTCCCGATCTGCAGCAAGGTGCTGTCTCCAATGGTGCAAGAAATGCAAGGGGGTTGGGATGGGTTTCGCACAGCCGCTGCTGCGGACCGTCTAGGAAGGGCAACGGACATGCCGAGCAGGAACCAGATAGCGCGGGGAGCAGTGGGCACGGGGGTCGGCTTCATAGTCGGCAGTGGCTTCAGCGCGCCCTGGTGGGTCATCGTGACAAGCACCGCGCTAGCAACGGCACTCGCGGCCGTCCAGACGTTGATCCCCCAGAACTCAGCGGATCGGTTGGCGTGGTGGAAAGCACGCTGGGAGCGCAAGGCTTGACCGATGCGAGCGTAGTGGTCTCAACGAGGGCAACGCGGCAGGGAGGGGGAAGTGTTCCCCAGCGAGGCCGTGCGGTGCCGCCTCCCGCCTTCTGATGAGGCTGCGCGTGGATGTGCCCCGATCTCCGTAAGGAGACCGGGGCACATCTGCGAGGCGGGATGAAGTTAGGCAGCAGCCGGCACGGAAGCCTTCTCCGCCGAGCCATCAGCAGCAGCCGCCTCCAGGCTGATGCTCTTCACGCCGTTGTACGCGTCGCGATCGAGGATTCCCTCACGCGCAGCCACCAGCAACGTGCATACTGATTGGCCAGCAACGTTCGTGGCCGTTCTCATCATGTCCAGGATCGGGTCGATGGCCATCAGCAGTCCGACGCCCTCCAGGGGCAGGCCCAGGGTGGAGAGGGTCAGCGTCAGCATGACTGTTGCGCCCGTCAGGCCCGCGGTGGCGGCGGAGCCGATGACCGAGACGAAGGCGATCAGGACGTAGTCGGCGATGCTGAGGTGGACGTCGAAGATCTGGGCGATGAAGATCGCGGCGATGGCCGGGTAGATCGAGGCGCAGCCGTCCATCTTGGTCGTCGAGCCGAACGGCACCGCGAAGGAGGCGTACTCGCGCGGCACGCCGAGGCGCTCGGTGACCTGCTGGGTGACCGGCATGGTGCCGACCGAGGAGCGGGAGACGAAGGCCAGCTGGATGGCGGGCCAGGCGCCGCGGAAGAACTGGAGCGGGTTGACCTTGGCGACGGTCGAGAGCAGCAGCGGGTAGACGCCGAAGAGGACGAGGGCGCAGCCGATGTAGACGTCGACGGTGAAGGTCGCGTACTTGCCGATCAGGTTCCAGCCGTAGGTGGCGATGGCGTTGCCGATGAGGCCGACGGTGCCGATCGGGGCGAGGCGGATGACCCACCACAGGGCCTTCTGGAGGAGTTCGAGGGCCGAGCGGCTGATCTTCAGTACGGGCTCGGCCTTTTCGCCGAGCTGGAGGGCGGCGATACCGGCGACGGCGGCCATGAAGACGATCTGGAGGACGTTCAGCTGGGTGAACGGCGTGATGACGTCGGTGGGGACGATGCCGGTCAGGAAGTCGATCCAGGAGCCGGCGTGGTCGGGGAGCTTGCCGTCCTTGGGGGTCAGGCCGGTGCCCGCGCCGGGGTGCGTGAGCAGGCCGATGGCCAGGCCGATCGCGACGGCGATCAGGGAGGTGGCCATGAACCACAGCAGGGTGCGGGTGGCGAGCCGGGCGGCGTTGTTGACCTGCCGCAGGTTGGTGATCGACACCAGGATCGCGAAGAAGACGAGGGGGGCGACGGCCAGCTTCAGCAGCTGGACGAAGAGGTCGCCGATGTGCTGGAGCGTCGAGGTGAGCCAGCCGAGGTCATTGCTCTTGGCGACCCAGCCGAGCAGCACGCCGACGGCGAGGCCGGCCAGGATCTGGACCCAGAACGGGACCTTGGGTATGCGGAACCCCTTCGGGGCAGCCTGGGCAGACGGGGATGAGGACAACGGAAACACTCCGGTGGAGAGGAAAGGCTTGGGGGGTGTGGCGTGCGTGAGGCGCCGGGAGGTCCGTACGAGTTGTCGGGATCTCCGGCCGCTGACGACGGGAAGGTCAGACGCGGCGACAGGCCGCGGACAGGCAGCGGCAAAGATCGACGTGCAGGCGCGCCACGAGCGGAATGCTCATGGGGAACGGGGGCGCGGCTGCTGTCTTCATGATGAACACGTTAACACTTGAACTTTGAGGAACCCAAAGAGAATCTTTGGGTTGGGTTGGCGCTGCGGCGGAGCCCCGAGACGGCCGGGACAAAGGCGGAAAACGCCGCAGGCGCCCGGTAGTTGGGGAATTTCCCCCTTACCGGGCGCCTGCGGCGCAAGGCTTGGTGTGCGGTTCGGTGTGCGGCGCGCTGTGAGGCGTCTTACACGCCGCGCCGCCGCCCCTTACAGGTCCGCCTACAGGTCGTCTTCCGAGCTGCGGTTGGCCGCGAGGCGCTCGCGCTGGCGGTCGACCTTGGCCACGATCTGCTCGGACATCGCATCCCGCTGCTTGCGCAGCAGCACGAAGCTGAGCGGCGCGGAGATCACGATGGCCAGCAGCAGCAGCCAGACGAAGTTGGAGCCGGCGACGGCGATCGGGATGATCCGGAAGTAGGCCAGCACCCACACCACGGCGAAGGACGCGAGGAAGAGACCGATCCGGAGGGCGGTGTAGCGGAGCGTGGCGAACTTGGGGCTACTCACGGAGGGGACCTTCTTCTCAACGGCAACCGAAAGGGTCTCCTGCCAGTGAAGCACAGCGGCGGGGGCGATCTTCTCCGGCCCCGCCGCGGCCGCCCCGCCGCTCAGAGGCGCATCGGCTGCGGCGCCTCGCGGCGGTCCGGGTCCGGGCCCGGGTACTCGCGGATGGCCTCGTAGCGGGTGTTGCGCTCGATGGGGCGGAAGCCCGCGTCGCGGATCAGCTCCAGCAGGTCCTCGCGGGTGAGCTTGTTGGGCGTGCCGTAGTTGTCCGCGTCGTGGGTGATCTTGTACTCGACGACCGAGCCGTCCATGTCGTCCGCGCCGTGCTGGAGGGCGAGCTGGGTGGTCTGGAGACCGTGCATCACCCAGAAGCACTTGATGTGCGGGACGTTGTCGAAGAGGAGACGGGAGACGGCGAAGGTCTTGAGGGCCTCGGCGCCGCTGGCCATCGTCGTACGCGCCTGGAGGCGGTTGCGGACCTTGCCGTCCTGCATGTCGACGAAGTCGTGCTGGTAGCGCAGGGGGATGAAGACCTGGAAGCCGCCGGTCTCGTCCTGGAGTTCGCGCAGCCGCAGGACGTGGTCGACGCGGTGGCGGGGCTCCTCGATGTGCCCGTAGAGCATCGTCGAGGGGGTCTTGAGGCCCTTTTCGTGGGCGAGGCGGTGGATGCGCGACCAGTCTTCCCAGTGGGTGCGGTGGTCGACGATGTGCTGCCGGACCTCCCAGTCGAAGATCTCGGCGCCGCCGCCGGTGAGCGACTCCAGGCCGGCGTCGATCAGCTCGTCGAGGATCTCGGAGGCGGTCAGGCCGGAGATGGTCTCGAAGTGGTGGATCTCGGTGGCGGTGAACGCCTTGAGGGAGACCGACGGGAGGGCTTCCTTGAGCGCCTTGAGGGACCGCGGGTAGTAGCGCCAGGGGAGGGTCGGGTGCAGTCCGTTGACGATGTGCAGTTCGGTGAGGTTCTCGCCCTCCATGGCCTTGGCCAGGCGGACGGCCTCCTCGATGCGCATCGTGTACGCGTCCTTCTCGCCCGGCTTGCGCTGGAAGGAGCAGTAGGCGCACGACGCGGTGCACACATTGGTCATGTTGAGGTGGCGGTTGACGTTGAAGTGGACGACGTCGCCGTTCTTGCGGGTGCGTACCTCGTGGGCGAGGCCGCCCAGCCATGCCAGGTCGTCGGACTCGTAGAGGGCGATACCGTCCTCGCGGGTCAGCCGCTCTCCGGCGTGGACCTTCGCCTCCAGCTCGCGCTTGAGGCCCGCATCCATAGATGCAGCCATCCCGTCGCCTCCCAGTGTCCCGGCCACGTCCGTGCCCGTATGCGTGCCGTATCCGTGCCGTTTCGGTACCGCTTCGATGGCGTTCGGTACCGAAAAATCGGCTTCGCCGAGCCTACTCCCCCGTTCTCCGGGCGGCGGGAAGCCCCCGGGGGTCGGGCGGAGAGGGGCCGTGTGCCCGCCCCGTCCGCCCGTGCTCCCGTACGGTCCCGGCCGCCCTACCGGGCCTCTTCGGGCAGTTCGCCGACGCGGTTCTCCCACTTGGTGGAGAGCACGATCGTGGTGCGCGTGCGGGAGACGCCCTTGGTGCCGGACAGCCGCCGGATGGTGCGCTCCAGGCCGTCCACATCGCACACCCGCACCTTGAGCATGTACGAGTCGTCGCCGGCGATGAACCAGCAGTCCTCGATCTCGGCGAGGTCCTTGAGCCGGCGCGCCACGTCCTCGTGGTCGGCGGCGTCCGACAGGGAGATGCCGACCAGCGCGGTGACGCCGAGCCCGAGGGAGGCGGCGTCGACCGTGGCGCGGTAGCCGGTGATCACGCCGGCCGCCTCCAGGCGGTTGATCCGGTCGGTGACGCTGGGCCCGGAGAGGCCGACCAGCCGGCCCAGCTCCGCGTATGAGGCCCGGCCGTTCTCGCGAAGTGCCTGGATGAGCTGCCTATCCACCGCGTCCATGCCCTCAAGCCTTCCAATCTTTACGCATTTTCGAGTTCTGCATGTAGAATCTAAGGCATCAGGGCTTCAAACCCTGCGAATCTGTTGGATCATTCGATTCGGATCACCGATTCGGGGAACCGGCTCGGACCTTCCCACAATCAGCGTCCACCAGCGACGACCTTCTAGACGACCTTCACAGGAGCAGTCACCGTGTACTCGATCGAGATGGCCTACGCCCGCATGCGCGAGCTTCAGGACCAGGCCAATCGTTCACGTGCCCACCGGGAAGCGGCCCCGCGGTCCCGGCGCCTCTTCGGCCGCGCCGCCGCGGCAAAGAAGCGCTGACCACGGGAGCTACGACGGGTCGGCCTCCTCCTTGGAGCCTCCCCGCAGCTCCCCCTCCCAGCGCCGGTACAGCCCGTGCGGCACCTCGGCCGCATCGAGCACCCGGCCCGCGACGAAGTCCACCAGATCCTGGATGTGCGTCGCCCCCGCATAGAACGCCGGCGAGGCGGGCAGCACGATCGCGCCCGCCTCGTCCAGCATCACCAGCTGCTTCAGCGTCGGTCCGCTCAGCGGCGTCTCCCGCACCGTGACCACCAGCCGGCGGCGCTCCTTGAGCGTCACGCTCGCCACCCGCTGGAGCAGATCCTTCGAGAGCCCGAGCGCGACCCCGGCCACACACGCCGTGCTGGCCGGGACGATCAGCATCCCCTTGGCGGGATACGAACCGGACGACGGGCCGGCCGCCAGATCACCGGCCGGCCAGTACCGCACATCCGCCAGATCCGCCTCGCTCACCGCGAACGCCCCCGGCTTGCCGTCCGCCCCGAGCGCCAGCCATTCCCGCAGGTCGCTGCGCCAATGAGCATCCCGGAACGCGATACCGGTCTCGTCCAGCAGCGTCAGCCGCGAGGCCCGGCTGACGACCAGGTCCACCGCCTCCCCCGCGGCGAGCAGCCCCCGCAGCACGGATGCGGCATAGGGCGTTCCGGACGCGCCGGAGACTCCCACGACCCACGGACGGCGGCGGCCGGGATCCGGCTTACTGGCGTTGCTCATGTCGTTGTGCGGCGGCTCCACAACTCGAGCCTATCCGCAGGAACCACCGACCCCGTCACGACCGTTCTTACCTGTGCGCCCCTCGCGCGTGGGGGGACGGGAAGGGATGGCCGGACGATGACCGCACGTGCGAAGCCCGTGATCTGCCTGATGCTGATGCTGGGCTGGGTCGCGCTCCTGTGGCTGCTGGAAGGCGTCGACGTCCTGACCGGCGGCGCGCTGGACACCTTCGGCATCCAGCCGCGCGATCCCGCCGAGCTGGTCGACATCGTCCCCGCCGCCTTCATGCACTTCGGCTTCGGGCATCTGGCCGCCAACACCCTGCCGCTGCTGGTCCTCGGCTTCATCGCCGCACTGCGCAGCGGGATACGCCGCTTTCTCGGCGTCGTCCTGCTGGTCATCGTCGCCAGCGGCCTGGGCGTCTGGCTGACGGCGGCGCCGGGCAGCAACACCGCGGGCGCCTCGGGCGTGGTCTTCGGCCTCTTCGGCTATCTCCTGGTGCGCGGTTTCATCGAGCGCAAGGCGCTGGACATCGGCATCGGCCTGGCCGTCGGCGTGGTGTACGGCTCGATCCTCTGGGGCGCCCTGCCGACGACGGCCGGCCAGATCAGCTGGCAGGGCCATCTGTTCGGGCTGATAGGCGGGGTGGTGGCCGCGTTCGTCGTGCGGCAGCGCCCGCGTGCGGTCACCGCCCGAACCGCTGTCCGACCCGTCCCGTAGTCTCGCATCGACGGAAACCGCCCGCTGCCGCGGCCAGTTGACACCGGCACGGCGACGGGCGACAGCGGCAGCGACACGGGGTGAGCCAGTATGTCCGACTACCACCAGCCCGGATACGGACCGTATCCCGGCGGTCCGCAGCAGCCGTACGGCGCCCAGCCGGGCTGGGGCGACCCCTCGGCGGGCGGCGGCCACGGCTACCAGGCGGCCGGTCCCGGCTATCCGGCGGGCCCCGCCTACCAGCAGCCCGGTCCCGGCTACGGCCCCCAGATGTCCCCGCCCTCGAAGGGCCCCGCGATGTGGGCGCATCTGGGCGCGCTGCTGACCGTCGTGGTGGGCTCCGGGCTGTGCTGCGGCCTCGGCGGCCTCCTCGGCTGGGTCGCCCCGCTGTCCATCCGCAGCAGCGCCAAGAACCAGCACGACCCCTATGTCCGCCACCACGCCACCCAGGCGATGAACTTCGGCTTCACCCAGGCCATCGTGGTGTTCTTCGGGGTGGGCCTGTGGTTCGCCAGCGGCTTCACCTTCGAGGCCCTCTCCGGTGGCGAGAAGGCGAACAACGACGGTATTGCGGTGCCGCTGCTGACGGTGATGAGCCTCATGGCCGCCTACGCCATATCCGGCATGGTCTGCGCCATCATCGGCACGGTGAAGGCCAACAGCGGCCAGCTGTGGACCTACCCGCGGCTGATCGCCTTTCCGATGGTGAAGGTCTGAGGCGTCCGGGCCCCGCTCCGAGCCGCCCCCGGCCCCACCGATCCGTCCCGGCCCCGGCAGCGGGCCGACCCGTCAGACCGTCAGCCCACGCACCAGCAGATCCAGCAGCGCGCAGACGAACAGCGCGATGCCGATGAATCCGTTGACCGTGAAGAAGGCCCGGTTGAGCCGGGACAGATCGTGCGGGCGGACGATGGTGTGCTCATAGAGGAACGCGACGGCCACGACCACCAGACCGGCCCAGAAGAAGACCCCGGCGCCGGTGGCCAGCGCGTACCAGACCAGCAGCGCCGTGGTGACGACATGGCTGGCGCGGGCGCCGTGCAGCGCCGCCGGGATGCCGAAGCGGGCCGGCACGGACTTCACGCCGTGCGCGCGGTCGGCCTGGACGTCCTGGCAGCCGAAGATCAGGTCGAAGCCGCCGATCCAGACGCCGACGGCCAGCCCGAGGACGACCGCGTCCCACGACCAGCTCCCGCTGATCGCGATCCAGGCGCCGACCGGCCCCATCGCCTGGGCGAGGCCGAGGATCGCATGCGGGAAGTCGGTGAAGCGCTTGCCGTACGGATAGACCACCATCGGGATCACCGCGATGGGCGCGAGGGCCAGGCACAGCGGATTGAGCAGCGCCGCGGCGCCCAGGAAGACCACCACGGCGATCAGCGCGCCGGTCCAGGCGGACTTCACGGTGACCGCGCCGGTGACCAGCTCCCGGGTCGCGGTGCGCGGGTTCCGGGCGTCGATCTCGCGGTCGATGATGCGGTTGCACGCCATCGCGAAGGTGCGCAGGCCGACCATGGCGACGGTGACCAGCAGCAGCCGGACCCAGTGGATGGTCCGGTCCCACTGGAACATCGCGGTGAGCGAGGCGATATAGGCGAAGGGCAGCGCGAAGACCGAGTGCTCGATCATCACCAGGCGGAGGAACGCCCTGGTCCGGCCCGGCTGCTGCGGGACCGCGGCGGCCGAGGCGGTCACAGCCCGTACTCCTTCCAGCGGCGGTCCACCAGGGCGGCCGTCCGCGGGTCGGACTCGACCATGTTCGGCCACCCCCCGTCGCGTGTATAGCCCTCCTCGGGCCACTTCTTCGTCGCGTCGATGCCCGCCTTGCCGCCCCAGAACTGCTGGTAGGAGGCGTGGTCGAGATGGTCGACGGGGCCCTCGACGACGGTCAGGTCGCGGGCGTAGTCGGTGTTGCCCAGCGCCCGCCAGGACACCTCGTGCAGATCGTGCACATCGCAGTCGGCGTCGACGACCACGATCAGCTTGGTCAGCGACATCATGTGCGCGCCCCAGATGGCGTGCATCACCTTCTGTGCGTGCTTGGGGTACTTCTTGTCGATCGAGACGATCGCGCAGTTGTGGAAGCCGCCGGACTCGGGCAGGTGGTAGTCCACGATGTCCGGCACGATGATCTTGAGGAGGGGGAGGAAGAAACGCTCCGTCGCGCGGCCCAGCGGACCGTCCTCGGTCGGCGGGCGGCCCACCACGATCGACTGGAGCAGCGGCCGCCGACGCATCGTCACACAGTCGATCGTCAGCGCCGGGAACGGCTCCTGCGGCGTGTAGAAGCCCGTGTGGTCGCCGAACGGGCCCTCCGGCAGCATCTCACCGGGCTCCAGCCACCCCTCCAGCACGACCTCCGCGTTCGCCGGGACCTGGAGCGGCACGGTCTTGCAGTCGACCATTTCGACCCGCTTGCCCTGGACGAAGCCCGCGAAGAGGTATTCGTCGATATCGCCGGGCAGCGGCGCGGTCGAGGCGTACGTGACGGCCGGCGGGCAGCCGAAGGCGATGGCGACCGGCAGCTTCTCGCCGCGCTTGGCGGCCACCTGGTAGTGGTTGCGGCTGTCCTTGTGGATCTGCCAGTGCATACCGATGGTGCGCTTGTCGTGGCGCTGGAGGCGGTAGAGGCCCAGGTTGCGCACGCCGGTCTCGGGGTGCTTGGTGTGGGTCAGGCCCAGATTGAAGAAGGAGCCGCCGTCCTCGGGCCAGGTGAACAGCGCCGGGAGCCGGTCGAGATCGACCTCGTCGCCCCGCAGCACGACCTCCTGGACGGGTGCGTCGCCCTTGACCTTCTTCGGCGGGACATGCGTCATCCCGGCGAGCTTGCCGAACGCCTCCCGTACGCCGACGAAGCCCTGCGGCAGCTCCGGTTTGAGCAGCCCGGCGATCTTGTCGCTGATATCGCCGTACGCCGTGAGGCCGAGCGCCTTGAGCAGGCGGCGGTCGGTGCCGTACACGTTCATCGCGAGCGGCATCGCCGAGCCCTTGACGTTCTCGAAGAGCAGCGCCGGACCGCCGGACTTCTGCACCCGGTCCACGATCTCGCCGACTTCCAGATACGGGTCGACCTCGGCCTTGATCCGCTTGAGGTCGCCCTCGCGTTCCAGGGCCCGCAGCAGGGCGCGAAGATCGTCGTAAGCCATGCGCTCCAGTATCCGGTACGCACTACCCTGTACGGGTCACCGGGCCCCGTCGCGGGCCCGCCGCCCAGTCGCGCCGGGGGTCGTAGCGACCATGTTCCTCATCAGGTATCTGCCGTTCCTCCTGGTCCTGGCCCTGTGGATCTACGCCTTCATCGACTGCCTGAACACCCCCGAATCGCAGGTGCGCGGGCTGCCGAAGGTGGTGTGGGTGCTCGTCATCCTGCTCTTCGGCGAGGTGCTGGTCGGGCCGATCGCCTGGCTGGCGGCGGGCAAGCACCGGCAGCCGGTGACGGGCGGCGGCGGCAGCACGCCCGCCGAATGGCACCGCAACCACAGCAGCGCGAAGTGGATCGCACCGGACGACAATCCCGAGTTCCTCCGTTCCCTCAAGGAGGAGAACAAGAAGGACGAGGCGCTGCTGAAGGACTGGGAGGCCGATCTGCGCCGCCGCGAGGAGGAACTGCGCCGCAAGCACGAGGGCGCCCAGGACGGCCCGGCGAACGGGCCCGAGGACACGCCCCCGGCCGCCAAGGAGTAGGGGCGGGCCACCGACGGAATTCGCTGACCCCGGGCGGCGTACCCGTGGGCCAGGATGAGCCGCCGTGAGCACCGGCCCCGCCGCCCTCACCTGTCAGTGCTTGCGCTTGCCGGGCTTGTTGGCCTTCTTGGGGCCTGGTGTGACTTCAGGGGCCCGCTCCGGCTTCTGCTCGGCAGGCTGTGCCGGGGGTGAGAAAGCAGTCTCGTAGGACGCCGAAGGGGACGGCGTGGCGGGGCTCGTGCTCGTGGAGCGGGTGGTCTGCGGCCCCTGCGCCGAGCCGGTGCCGGGCGAGAACCACACCATGCCCACCACCAACGCCAGGGTGAAGAGGCCGGCGCCGCCCAGCACAGCCACCAGCCGGGAACGGCGGAGGAACGGCAGGTGTGAGCGGCGGGTCGCGGCCCGGTGCACGCTCGTTCGCCACTCGGTGTCCGGCACCGGGGTGAACGCACGGTCGGAGTGGGCGGTGGAAGCGGAGAGGGAGCTCGCAGGGGCGGCAGCCCTTGAGCCGGTGACGAGCGGCCGGTCCGGGCGGCCGTGATGCTGGTGTTCGTTCGGCAGCGGCTCCCGCGCACCGCGCCAGGCTCCGCGCTCGAACCAGTCCGCCACCTCCTCAGCCGTGGGTCGGCTCTCGGGCTCCTTGGCCAGCAGACCGAGCAGATAGCTTTCGAAGGCGGGCGGTAGATCGGCGCCGAGTCGCCGGGGTGGGACGGGGGCGGCATCGAGGTGTTGATGAAGCACCGCGAGCGCAGTGTCCGCCTGGAACGGCGGTCGGCCGGTGAGGAGTTGGTAGAGCAGGCAGCCCAGGGAGTACACGTCGGATGCCGGGCCGGCGGTGCGGCCCAGGGCCCGCTCGGGCGCGAGGTAAAGGCTGGTGCCGACGATCTGACCGGTGGCGGTGAGCGCGGCACCGGGGTCGTCGAGGAAGCGGGCGATGCCGAAGTCGCCTATCTTCAGGGTGCCGTCGGCGCCCAGCAGGAGGTTGGCCGGCTTGATGTCCCGGTGCACGATGCCCTGCTGGTGTGCGGCGGCCAGCCCAAGGGCGGCCTGTGCGGCGATCTGGGCCACGAGCTCGGCGGGCAGCGGTCCGGAGACGGTGAGCCGGTCGGCGAGGCTGTCCCCCTCGACGAGCTCCATCACCAGGAACAGCCGGTCTTCGTGCTCGCCGAAGTCGAGAACGGCGACCACATGCGGGTGGCTGAGGCGTCCGGCGGTCTGCGCCTCCAGCCGGAAGCGGGAGGGCGCGGTGGGGTCGGAGTCGTGGGGTAGCAGGAGTTTCACGGCAACCGGTCTGCCGAGCGTCTCGTCGAAGGCCCGCCAGACCTCCCCCATCGCGCCCCGCCCGATGGTGTCTCGCAGCCGATATCGGCCCGCTATCAGCACTTGTTCTTCATCCTCATGCGCAAAGACGTCTTGATCGCCGTAAGCCATGACTCACCGTGGGGCGCGGATCAAGGTGCGGGGTGCCGCAGCGGCCTCAGCGTACCGGCCCTGCGACCTTGTCTTTGCGGGCGGCGTGGCGCCCGGCTGCTACGGGCAGGGGCGCCGACCGCAGGAGCGGGCTGCTTCCCCCCGTGCCGGTTCTCCATCCGGAGGATCATCGCGCTAAGACATTCTTTGGCGCGGCGGGCCCGCAGAAAGTGGATGAGGCCATCAGGCGAAGCGCGTGCTGTCATGCAGAGCGCCGATGACGTACGTCGCGAGACGCGGGTGTCGGCGCCGGCTCCGCGCTGGGCGCTCGGTGCCACTTGGCACCCCGGAGTTCTCAAATCCGTATTCTCATGGCCCAATAACCAATACTTCACACTCAAGGGCTCAAAGCGAGCGCACTCGGATCCCTGTCTCATGCCGGTCTTTTCACCCAATCGATGAGCCGAGCCCAGCAGCCGCCCCTGGATCGGCCCGGCAGACTCCCAGGAGCGGGTGTGCGTCGCGACGCCCCGCTCTGTCGGGCGGGCACAGATTCCGATCGAGTCGCCGCCTCGACTGTGCGTTCACGCTTGCGTTCCGCGGGCTCACACGTGCACCGCTGAGCCGTTGGTACACCCATGAGCACTTGGTCCACATGCTTTCCGCAGCCCTCATGGGTCAACTTCCGGCACGACCGACAGACAGCACGCTGACACATGATTACTCTTCCTCAGCCCTTCGTTTGACATACACGACATTCACGCCATCGCCGCAAGGAACTCCAGAATTTACACCCTCTCCATAAACGGCTGACTTGCGTCGGCGCGGGCCGCGATCACGAAGTCGAATCACGAATCCAAGCGACCTCGCCGACTGTCGCAAATATCCGGACACGAGAGACAGACACCGCAAATCCGCGGCGGAGAGTATCTCACTAAGTAGTGCCAAGTGACCTGTTTGGAAAAATTCCCCGAGTTGCTCGGCACACCGAAACAATGATTGCATCGCGCCCGGTCGAGGAATTGAGGCACAGCGCCTTCTGTCACTGCCCGCCACCGCATTGCTTTTCAGGCCAGCGACCGGGCCGGCGGCGGCAGGAATCGAGAACGGAAACCGCTCTCCCCCAACGGGTGGTACGCCAGTTAGGAGGGAGCAACGTGGGTTGCTCGCACGCTGCAGGATGTCCCCTTTTCCCCCTACTTAAGGCGAGCTTGCAAGGCTGGCGCGAGTACTACTGCGACAGCTCGGATCGATGGCTCGGCTGCGCGCGCTACCAGATGTCACTCACCGGCGAGCGCGTGCCGATCAGCCTGCTGCCCAACGGGGCCCAGGCGCGGCACCTCGAAGCCCCGGCCGACATGGACCGCTCCAGCGCCACCCGGACGACCCGGCCAGATGAGCAGTCAGGACCCGGAACCGCGACACCGGAGGCCATGGCCCAGTTCGGGGCGACACCTTCGCAAGCAGGTGTCCGGCATCAGCAACCGTCACCACAGGTTGCCCGACCTTCGGACCGCCTCGCTGCGCCCCGCTCAAAGCGCGGCTGGTGGGCTCGAATTGCCGAATGGATGAGAGGACCCGCATGAGTGCCTACTGGCCCTGGTGGGCGGGCGCTATCGGGCTCGCTCTGATCACCATCAACCACACCCTCATCACCGATCGGTCCCTCGGGGTGTCGGCCGCGTGGGATCGCGTTCTGCACTGGCGTCGCGAACGCCAGCTCGAGCGGATGGACGAGGAGTTCGCCGACGACCAAGCGCTGGCTGAGGCGCTTGCCGCAGCCACAGCCGAGCACTTCGGCACCGGCACCGGCACGTCTACCGTGCCGCAGGTTCCGTACGAGAAGTCGCAGCCGCTCGAAGCCGACGCCGAACCGGCAGCAAGTGAGCACCCGGCAGCCACGAGCCTGCGCCCGGCCCCGCTGGTCACTCAGGCTGCCCTGCTGATGTCGATCTTCCTCGGTGGGTTCATCGCCGCGGTTGCCTCCGGGCGGTTCCACCTCCGCTACGACATGGGCCCGGGTTTTCGGGACCTGGTCACCGCCGATTCGACCACCATGATCGTCATGCTGTTCGTGGGAGGTGTGCTGGTCGGCTTCGGCACTCGGCTGGCCGGTGGGTGCAGCTCCGGCCACGGACTCAGCGGCTGCGGCCGGCTACGCCCGGTCAGCATCGTTGCGACCGCCGTGTTCTTCGGCACCGCCGTCGTGGTGTCGTTCCTCCTGTGGAAGGTGATCTGATGCGCACCCGGGGCGCGATTCTGCTGGCCAACATCATCACCGGACTGGCCCTCGGTTATACCGTCACCAACATCGGTTTCGGCGACTACGCCGAGCTGAACCGCATGTTCACCTTCCAGGACCTGCGCATGTTGCTCTCCTTCGCGGGTGCTGTGGTGATCCTCGTGTGCGCGTTCGCTCTGCTACGGGTCCGCCGCACCCCAGGGCGCATCCACGCAGGCGTGATCCCCGGCGCGGTGTTGTTCGGTACGGGCTGGGCGATCTCAGGTGGGTGCCCTGCGATCCCGATCATCCAGGTCGCCAGCGGATACCTGCCTGCCCTGATCACCATCGTCGGCGTCATCGTCGGTATCCGGCTGTGCCGCTGGGCCAACGCCCGGTACTTCCACCTCGACCGCGGCTCCTGCGGGCTGTAACCAAGCACGCCCACCGACACGAGCATGAAGGTGGGGCACTCGCTCTGACGATCTCCCCGACGGCCCGCGGCAGCCCACGCCCCCCCTGAGACTGGGCGACGCAGACCCCGGCTCCCGCGGCGTCACGGACCGCGAAGCGGCCGGGGTGCGAGCGGTGATCTGCAGCTCCAGCCGCTGCCGTACCGTTCGCTTCGGCTGGGGCTCGCGGGGGAGGCGTCGCGGCGCTACGCCGATGAGTGGACGGTGGGCATCACGGACGGCACGCCGCTCGCCCATGAGGTCCGTGCCCGGGTGCGCGCGGGCGAGGTGGACGCGGCCGCCGCGCTGCCGCCCGTGGAGCTTCCCTACCCGGCACCCGAGGGAACTCCGGGGCTTGTCCGCGTGTCCTGACACATGGCCGGAAACCCGCAGTCCGGGCGATGTACCGTCCGCGGCGCGTGGCGTAGCGGACGTAGCGCTGACCAGCCAACTCGCGTCCGTTCACGGCTAGTTGAGACGGCGTTCAGTCATCTCCCCCTGCCCGGGAAACCGGGGCGCCGCCACAGTCGCAACGGCCACCGAGGCCGTACGCGACTCAGGGAGAGTGGCAGATATGCCTGATATGACCCGACGCAGACTCCTCGGCTCAGCGGCCGGAGCGATCAGCGGCGGAGCCGCGCTGTCGCTGCTGCCGCCCAGCGTCCAAAAGGCCGTCGCCGCCGGTCCGCCGCGCCACGGCTCACTGCGGGACATCGAGCACGTCGTGATGCTCATGCAGGAGAACCGCTCGTTCGACCACTACTTCGGCACACTGCGCGGGGTCCGCGGTTTCGGCGACCCGGACGCGCTGACGCTGCCCGACGGCCGGTCGGTCTTCCACCAGCCGGACGCGCAGAACCCGGACGGCTATCTGCTGCCGTTCCACCTCGACACCCGTTCCTCCAGCGCGCAGGCCATCCCCTCCACCAGCCACGCCTGGTCCGTCCAGCACGAGGCCTGGAACGGCGGGAAGATGGACCGCTGGCTGCCCGCGCACCGCAAGGCCGACGGGATCAACGGGCCCTATGTGATGGGCTATCACACCCGCGAGGACATCCCGTTCCAGTTCGCCCTCGCCGAGGCGTTCACCCTGTGCGACAACTACTTCTGCTCGGTCTTCGGCCCCACCTGGCCCAATCGCCTCTACTGGATGACCGGCACCCTCGACCCCGGCGGCACCCGCGGCGGGCCGGTCCTGAACAACACCGCGCCCGAGCCGTACCGCTGGACGACCTATGCGGAGCGGCTGGAGGCGGCCGGCATCGGCTGGAAGGTGTACCAGGAGGAGGACGACTACGGGTGCAATCTGCTGGAGCAGTTCCAGGCGTTCAGGGACGCCGAGCCGGGCGATCCGCTCTACGAGCGCGGGGTGCGGCCGCAGCCGGCCGGGACCTTCGAGGACGACGCCCGCAATGACCGGCTGCCGGCCGTCTCCTGGCTGATCCCCACCAGCACGCAGTCCGAGCACCCGGACTATCTGCCGGCCGCCGGCGCCGACTACGTCGCCAAGAAGATCGAGGCGATCGCCTCGAACCCAAAGGTATGGCGCAAAACCGTCTTCATCCTCAATTACGACGAGAACGACGGACTGTTCGACCATGTGCCGCCGCCGGTGCCGCCACCGGGGACGAAGGACGAGTTCGTGGGGAGCCTGCCGATCGGCGGCGGCTTCCGGGTGCCGTGTGTGATCGTCTCTCCCTGGACGGTCGGCGGCTGGGCCGCGGGCGACCCGTTCGACCACACCTCGGTACTCCAGTTCCTGGAGCGGTTCACGGGCATCAGGGAGCCGAACATCAGCGCCTGGCGGCGCTCCGCCTTCGGCGATCTGACCTCCGCCTTCGGCTTCGGCGACGCCGCGCCCCGGCCCCCGCACCTGCCGGACGACACCGCCGAGCAGCTGGCGGAGGCGCAGTGGGAGGTGGCGCATCTGCCGCGGCCGACGCTGCCGGGTGCGGACCAGCAGATGCCCCGCCAGGAACGGGGGCGGCGCAAGCGGCGCTGAGCCGCGGACGGCGGCCGGACGGCGGAAAGACGACGGTGCCGTACGGGGCCGGGCTCAGGGCGGGCCCGGTTCCGTACGGCACCGTGGGGTGTGGGAGTCGCACCCCCGTGGTCAGACTCCCGCGTAGGAGTGCAGACCGGTGACGAAGATGTTCACCCCGTAGTAGTTGAACAGGTAGCAGGCGAAGGCGATCAGGCCCAGTACGGCGGCCTTGCGGCCCTTCCAGCCGACCGTGGCGCGGGCGTGCAGGTAGCAGGCGTAGCCGACCCAGGTGATGAACGCCCAGACCTCCTTGGGGTCCCAGCCCCAGTAGCGGCCCCAGGCGGCCTCGGCCCAGATGGCGCCCGCGATGATGGTGAACGTCCACAGCGGGAAGACGATGGCGTTGATCCGGTAGGCGAACTTGTCCAGGGAGGCGGCCGAGGGGAGCCGTTCCAGGACGGAGACGGCGAAGGCGCCGGGCTGCGGGCCGTCGGGGTCGGTGAGCTTGTCCTCGTAGCGGTCGCGGAAGAGGAAGAGCAGGGTGGCGACCGCGCCGATGTAGAGCGCCGCGCCGGAGATGATCGCGCAGCTGACGTGGATCCACAGCCAGTAGGAGTGCAGCGCGGGCACCAGCTGGTCACTGGCGGTGTACAGGACGCTGACGGCCAGGCCCAGGTCGAGCAGGACGGTGGTGACCAGGGGCAGGCCGATCCAGCGGACGTTCTTCTTCAGGACGAGCAGCACCAGGTAGAAGCTGACCGCGACGGCGGCGAACGTCGTGGAGAACTCGTACATGTTGCCCCAGGGGGCGCGCTGTACGGACAGGGCGCGGGTGATCACGCCGCCGACGTGCAGCGCCCAGGCCAGGACGGTCAGCGAGATCGCGATCCGGCCGTAGAGGTCGCCCTTCTCGGTGCCGCCGTGGGCGCCGGGGCCGTCGGGGACGTCACGGCTGCCGGAGACCGACCGGGTGACGATCTTGGGGCGCTCCAGTACGGCGGTGCCGCCGCCCTGCTGCGCCTTCTGGACGGTGACCGCGGCGGGTGCCGCGGCCTCGCCGGTCAGCGCCGCGGCCGTACGGCCGACCTTGCTGCGGCTGCCGAACACCCACTCCGCCATATGGGCGAGGAAGGCGAGCGTATAGACCGCCATCGCCGAATAGACCAGCACATTGCTTTGGTGGGCCAGTGTCTCGTTGGCCGCGGCAGCGAGAGTCACGCACGCGCTCCTTCGGAGGGATCAGCAGGATCGGCAGAGTCGGTGGGCTCCGTCGGGTCTTGGTCGGCGGCCTCGGCCGCGGGGGGCTCGGGGGCGAGCGGTGCGTGCGGGGCGAGCGCCTCGGCGAGGTGGCCGAGTTCCTCCGGCAGCCGGGGCGATTCGCTGCGGCCCAGGCCCGCCATCTCGACGACGGTGACGCCGACGCCGTTTTCCTCGACCCGCTCGGCCCGCACCCACACCCGGCGCCGCTGGATGAACAGCGAGCCGGCCAGGCCCAGCAGGGCGGCGACCGCGCCGGTCAGGGCGAGGCCGTTGCCGGGCTGGTGGGTGATCTTGAAGCTGGCCCAGGACTTGATGCCCTCGAAGGTGATCGAGCCCTGGCCGCCGGGCAGCTGCATCGTGCTGTCGGCGGCGACGTCCTTCGCCGTCAGGCCGCCCTTGACGCCGGCGTGCTGCCGGACCGACTTCTCCAGCCGGTCCTTGGGCATCAGCATCTTCTTGAAGATGTTGCCCTTGGCGTCCTTGTACTGCTTCATCCGCTTGGTGTCGAGCTGGTAGACGTTCTGCGGCAGACCGGAGTCGACGCCCAGATCGCCGTGCCAGGCGTTGACCGCCAGGACGGGGAAGTCCGGCGCCGGGAACTGCGAGAACATCGACCCGGAGTCCTTGCCGCCGAAGGTCGGCACGAACAGCCCGTTGAATCCGAGCTGGTTGCGCTTGCCGTCCTTGGTCTGCGCGCCGGGCACCTTGACGACGCCGGTCGAGGTGAAGTTCTTTGGATCCTGCGGGAGGAAGGGGACCGCGCCGTGGTAGACGACCTTGCCGCGGCCGTCCTTGACGGTGACCACCGGCGAATAGCCGTGGGAGAGCAGGAAGACCTTGTTGCCGGCGATCTCGAGCGGGGTGTTCACCTCGATCGAGGTGTGGTGCTCCTTGCCGTCCGCCCCGGTGAAGTAGCTGATGTCGGCGCGGAAGATGCGCGGGGTGCCCTTCTGCGGCCCGGTCCGCTCGTACGTCGCCACGAACCTCTTCAGCGAGAAGCCGAAGGGCTCCATGGTGTCGGTGTCGAAGAACGGGCCGGACTTGAAGTCGTCGTACTGGACGAGGCTGTTGGAGAAGCCGTCGCCCTCGGTGACCAGCTTGCCGCCCTCGGACTTCCACAGGCTGCCCACGGCGAACGCCACCAGCATCACGATCAGCGCGACGTGGAAGACGAGGTTGCCGACCTCGCGCAGATAGCCCTTCTCGGCAGCGACCGCGGTGCCGGTGCGGTGCGCCCGGAAGCGCCGCTTCTTCAGCATCCGCTGCGCCGCCTCCAGGACGGCCTCGGGCTCGGCGTCCGTACGCCAGGTGGTGTACGCGGGCAGCCGGGTCAGCCGGCGGGGGGCGGCCGGGGGGCGGCCGCGGAGCTGGCCGACGAACTGCCAGCTGCGCGGCACGATGCAGCCGATCAGCGAGATGAACAGCAGCAGATAGATCGCCGAGAACCACACCGAGCTGTAGACGTGGAACATCCCCAGCTTGTCGTAGATCGCGCCCAGGGTGTCGTGCTCGGACTTGAACTGCTCGACCTTGACCGGGTCGATGCTGGTCTGCGGGATCAGCGAGCCGGGGATCGCGCCGATGGAGAGCAGGAAGAGCAGCAGCAGCGCCACCCGCATGGAGGTCAGCTGGCGCCAGAACCACCGCACCCAGCCGATCGGGCCGAGCGAGGGGAAGGAGATGTCCTCCTTGGGGGCGGTGGAGAGCTGGGACCCGGCGGCGCCGAGATCGCCCCCCGCGTCGGAGGCGGCGGCTGCGCCGGTGTCCGGCTCGCGGGGGGTGCCGGTCGTGGTGGCCATCAGTCAGATCCCAACATTGAAGCTTCCCGTCCAGACCTGGAGATCCTGCATCAGGCTGTTCCAGACGCCGGTGACCAGGAGGACGCCGAGCACGATCATCATGCCGCCGCCGATCCGCATGACCCACTGGTAGTGCCGCTTGACCCAGCCGAACGCGCCGAGCACCCGGCGGAAGGCCAGTGCGACGGCGATGAACGGCAGTCCCAGGCCCAGGCAGTAGACGACGGTGAGCAGGGCGCCCCGTCCGGCGCTGGCATCGTAGAACGAGAGGGTGCCGACGGCGGCGAGGGTGGGGCCCATGCAGGGCGTCCAGCCGATGCCGAAGAGGGCCCCGAGCACCGGCGCGCCCACCAGCCCCATCGTGGGCCTGATGTGGAAGCGCAGCTCGCGCTGGCCGAAGCGGGTCAGGACACCGGCGAAGGCCAGCCCGAGCAGGATCATCAGCGCACCGAGGATGCGCGAGATGACGTCGCGGTATTCCTGGAGGGTCTGCCCGAAGTACCCGAAGAGGGCGCCGGTGGAGACGAAGACGGCGGTGAAGCCGAGGACGAAGAGGGAGGCGCCGGCCAGCATCCGGCCGCGGCGGGCCTCGGCGAGGTCGGTGCCGGTGACGCCGGTGACGTACGACATATAGCCGGGGACCAGTGGCAGGACGCAGGGCGAGAAGAAGGAGACGAGCCCGGCGAGCAGGGCGACGGGCACGGCGGCGATCAGGGCCCCGGAGACGATGGTGTGGTTCTCCGCGGCGGCGGCGAGCTCGATCACGCGATCACTTCTCCGCGATCAGCGGGTCGATCATCTTGTGCAGATCGGCCGCGGTGAGGGGCCCCAGCGAGCGGGCGGCGATCTTGCCGTGGCGGTCGATGGCCAGGGTGGAGGGCACCGACTGCGGGTTGAGACTGCCCTTGGGGAAGCGCAGCATCAGCTTCCCCTCCGGGTCGTACAGGCTCGGGTAGGGGATCTTGTGCTCTTCCTCGAAGCTGACCGCCGGCGTCTTGTCGGTGTCGCGGGTGTTGATCCCGAGGAACTGGACGCCCTTGCTCTTGGTCTCGTTGGCGACCTGGGCGAAGTTGGGCGCTTCGGCGCTGCACGGCCCGCACCACGATCCCCAGACGTTGACGACGATGACCTTGCCCTTGAAGTCGGCGAGGCTCAGCTTCTTCGTGCCGGTGGTGGTCTCCGCGGACAGCTCGGGCGCCGGCTGGCGGTCGGCCTTGGGCACCGTGGCGATGCCGTTCTTGCCCTGGACGAACCGGGTCTGGGCCGAGCCGCCGGAGGTCCCCTCACCACAGGCGCTCAGCGTCAGCGAAGCGGCCGCGGCCCCTGCGGCGAACAGGACGAGTCGGCGGCGGCCGGTGCGGCGTGAACGGCAGGCACTCATGTGAAAAGTTTCGCATGGGCCGATTCCGGATCTTCCGCACCCCCCTCGCACGGCCCGAGCACGGCGCCGACCGGTGCAAAGGGGCGTGTCAGGGCGTAGGGGCGGGCCTCGGACGGGGGCTCAGGCCGCCGAGAGGTACGCGTTCCAGCCGCCGTCCGGGCGCTCGCCCACATCCATCCGCTGGAGCCGGTCGATCACCTCGGGGTCCTGGGCGTCGAGCCAGTCGGTGAGCTGCCGGAACGAGACGAGATGCACATCCCGTTTCCTGCCGTCGGCGATCTGCTTGAGCGCTTCTTCCACGGCGTCCATGTAGATACCGCCGTTCCACTGCTCGAAGTGGTTGCCGATGAAGAACGGCGCGCGGTTGGTCTCGTAGGCCCGCTGGAATCCCTTGACATAGGCGTCGGTCGCCTGCTGCCGCCATACGGGGTAGTTGGCCGGCGGGGCCTTGGTGGAGTTCCGCGACTGATTGGCGAGCATGTTGTAGTCCATCGAGAGGACCTCGAAAGAGTGACCCGGAAAGGGAACCTGCTGGAGCGGGAAGTCCCACAGGCCGGACTTTTTCCTGGGCCACTTCTGCCGTCCGCCGGGCGAGCTGGCGTCATAGCGCCAGCCAAGACTCCGGGCGGTCGGCAGCAGATTCTCCTGGCCGAGCAGACAGGGGGTGCGGCCGCCGACCAATTCCTTGCGGTAGTCGAACGGCAGCGGTTCTATGTCCGTGAAGCCCGTATGCGTACGCCACTTGGTGACGAATTCCATCGCCTGGTCGATCTCGGACTGCCACTGCTGCGGCGTCCAGAGCTTCACGGTGCCCGTGCCGGAGCAGAAGTGGCCGTTGAAGTGGGTGCCGATCTCATGGCCGTCCAGCCATGCCTGGCGCACGTACCTCAGCGTCTCCTTGATGTGCTCGTCGGCGAGATAGCCGATGGCGGAGGCGCCGAGCGGGTTGTTCGGCGGCTCGTAGAGATGCCGCTGGGATTCCGGCAGGAGATACAGGCCGGAGAGAAAGAACGTCATGGCCGCGCCGTGGTCCTTGGCGAGCTTGAGGAAACGCGGGAAGAGGCCGTTTCCCACCTCTCCGGCGCCGTCCCAGGAGAAGACCACGAACTGCGGCGGGGTCTGGCCGGGCTCCAGCCGCTCGGGGCGCTCGGGCTGATGGGGCTGCGCCCCCGAATCAGCGGTGGAGCCGTCGCCTATCAGCTTCGAACGGGCCTGCACGGCATCCTGCACCCGCTGTTTGTCCGCTCCGTCGCCCGCGCCGGACGAGGAGCAGCCGGCTATGCCGAAGGCCGTCGCGGCGCCAACTCCCAGGCCCAGCAGATCCCGCCGACTCAGTGCGTGCATTCCGTGACCCCATCCGTACTCGCCGTACTCACTGTCCATATAAACGGACAACCGAGTGGAGGGCATGTCGACGGATGGGGCTCCGGGCTAAGCGCTCAATTCGCTCCCTTTCGCCTCATATGACGTTGCGCCAAATGAGCCGCTATCAGGCGCCAAAAGCCTTCGACTTTCCCTTGGCGGGTTTGGCGCCCGCCAGAAGATGGGAGGGAACCAGATCGCGCGCCGGCTCGCTGTACCCCACCGACATGATCTTGTCGCCGTGGAAGGTGAACGACGTCAGCGAGGCCAGCGTGCACTGCCGCTTCCGCGGGTCGTGCCACAGCCGCCGCCGCTCGGCGAAACTGCGCACGATCCAGATCGGCAGCTGATGGCTGACCGCCACCGCCTCGTGTCCGCGCGCCGCATCCCGCGCCGCGCCGAGCGCCGCCATCATCCGTACGACCTGCTCGATGTACGGCTCGCCCCACGAGGGCCGGAACGGGTTGGTCAGGTACTTCCAGTTCCCCGGCTTCTTCAGCGCACCGTCGCCGACCCCGAACGTCTTGCCCTCGAAGACATTGGCCGCCTCGATCAGCCGCTCGTCGGTGGCCAGCTCCAGGCCGTGCGCCCCCGCGATCGGCAGCGCGGTCTCCTGCGCGCGCTCCAGCGGGGAGGCCACGACATGGGTGACGTCCCGCTCCGCCAGATGCTCCGCGACCCGGTCGGCCATCTTCCGCCCCAGGTCGGAGAGGTGATAGCCGGGCCGGCGCCCGTACAGGACACCCTCCGGGTTGTGCACCTCGCCGTGCCGCATCAGATGCACCACGGTGATGTCGTCGCCGCTCATCCCGCCGCCGTCCTTCTTCCGGAGGTCCGCCTCGTTCTTCTGGGGGTCCGCGTTCTTCTGGAGGTCCGCCACGTCGCCGTCCGCCCCGCTCATGCACGCGCCTCGGCGGCGGCCTGCGCGGCGGCCGGCAGCGCGACGGCGACCTTCTCGATCGCCTGCGTGTCGTGCGCGGTCGAGACGAACCACGACTCGAAGGCGGACGGCGGAAGGTAGACGCCCTGCGCCAGCATCGAGTGGAAGAAGGCCGTGAAGCGGAAGGACTCCTGCGTCTTGGCCTCGTCGTAGTTGGTCACGTCCCGCTCGGTGAAGAAGACGGAGAACATGTTCCCCGCCACCTGGAGCCGGTGCGCCACGCCCGCCTTGGTCAGCGCCTCGCCGACCAGCGACCGCAGCTCGGCCGAGGCCGCGTCGACCTTCGCGTACGCGGCATCGTCCAGCAGCCGCAGCTGCGCGACACCGGCCGCGGTGGCGATCGGGTTACCGGACAGGGTGCCCGCCTGGTAGACGGGACCGGCCGGCGCCAGATGCGCCATGACGTCCGCGCGGCCGCCGAACGCCGCCGCCGGGAAGCCGCCGCCCATCACCTTCCCGAAGGTCATCAGGTCCGGCACGACGCCGTCGAGCCCGTACCAGCCGGCCTTGCTGACCCGGAAGCCGGTCATGACCTCGTCGGAGATGTAGAGCGCACCGTTGGCGGCGCACAGGTCCTTCAGCCCCTGGTTGAAGCCCGGCAGCGGCGGCACCACGCCCATGTTCCCGGGCGACGCCTCCGTGATGACGCAGGCGATCTCCCCTTCGTGCGCGGCGAACGCGGCGCGCACCGCCTCCAGGTCGTTGTACGGCAGCACCAGCGTGTCGCCGGCCTGCGCACCGGTCACGCCCGGCGTGTCGGGCAGCCCGAAGGTCGCCACGCCCGAACCGGCCGCGGCCAGCAGGGCGTCGACATGCCCGTGGTAGCAGCCGGCGAACTTGACGACCTTCGCCCGGCCGGTGAACCCGCGCGCCAGCCGGATCGCCGACATCGTCGCCTCGGTGCCCGAGGAGACCAGCCGCACCTGCTCGACGGGCGCGATACGGGCGACGATCTCCTCGGCCAGCTCGACCTCACCCTCACCGGGCGTGCCGAACGACGTCCCGCGGGCGACCGCTTCCTGGACCGCGGCGATCACCTGCGGATGCGAGTGACCGAGGATCATCGGCCCCCACGAACACACCAGATCGACATATTCCCGGCCATCGGAGTCCGTGAGGTAGGGACCCGTACCGGACACCATGAACCGGGGCGTACCGCCCACGGCCCGGAACGCCCGCACCGGGGAATTGACGCCGCCCGGCGTCACCACGGACGCCCGGTCGAACAGCGACTGCGAAACAGGGGCTTCATACGGAAAAGACACTGGGATCCTGACCTGCATAAACGGAGGGCGGGCAGCGACACGCGGACACGGCCCCGGGCTGACAACGGTACGAAATCCCCGGGCGGCCCTTTCGGGTGCCGTTCGGGGGCGGGTTCCTGGTGATCGGTGGCGGGTGCGCGACGGGTCGGCCGGGGGTCCCGGCCGGTCTCTTCTCGGCCCCCGCTACGGATCTCGCCCGCCCCCGGCTTCGGTCCTCACCGGGTCCCGCTTCGTCCCGTTCTTCGATTCCTTTTTGATTCCTCTCGCGCACGACCGGGCGTCAGCCCCCATGCGTCTGCAAAACTGGGGTCGACGTACGAGTAAGTCACGCAAGCAATGGTCTCAGAGGCGCACAGGGGCGCGTGGCCGAGCGTTTCACACGCCGGTGACGGGGGAGGTCTCTGAGACGATGATCGGGTTGCGCGGCTGGAGCTGCGAGTGGTCGGGTGGAGATATGCATCGCGGTGGCGAACTGGGTGAGGGGACCGATGACCGGGGTCCCGAGCGCGCCCAGCGCGGCCGGCACCGGCGCGAGGACGTCGAGGACATCGCGGACATCAGCGGCGCCGAGGACGCCGGGAACGTCGACAACGTCACGGGCGGGGACATCACCGGGGGAAACAGGGGCGGCCGCATGGGGGTGACGTACAAGTACTTCGGTGCACCCAACGGCGCCACGGCTGCCCGGGTCCCCATCTCGATGCGCCCCGAGGAACTCGGCGGTGACGAGCTCGGCATGGGCGGCATGTTCTCCAAGATCAAGCCCGAGACCATGGCCGCCATGGTGCTGACCGGTATAGAGGGCATACCCCTCCACAAGGTCCCCCCGCTCGAGCTGGTGGTTCTCCACCCGGACTACGCCGTCGTCAAGCTGCCCATGACCGTGGTCGACCCGCTGCGCGGCGTCGGCGAGGAATCGGTCGGCGCGGCCGCCTTCATCTGGTCCACCGTCCCCGACCGCGGCGGCCCGCGCGACGCCTACACCGTCTACCAGCTCCTGCACGAGTGGCAGGACTTCAGCCACCGACTGCATGAGGCGGGGCATCAGGCATATTGCCTGGTCTGGCCCTGACCGGGCCGGCGCCCGGGGTGGTGCGGGCGCCTGGCCGGGGCGGTGGCTTCGGGGTGGCTGCGGGTTGTCGGGGCGGCTTCGGGGTGGTCGTGCGTCGCGCGGCCGGCTTCGGGGTGGCCGCGCATCGTCCGGCCGGGCCTGGGGCGGCCGTCCGTCGCCGGGGCGCGAGAGTGACGCTCACCACGTAGGCCGGGCCGACACGCCGCCGTCCACGACGAGATCGTGACCGGTGATCCAGGAGGCCATCGGCGAGGCGAGAAAGACGCAGGCATCGCCCACGTCCTCGGGCCGCCCCAACCGCCCGGTGGGCACCGCCTCTTGCCAGCGCCGTACGCCGTCGGGCCAGTCGTCCTCCAGCCCGGGGCGCGCGATCAGTCCGGGCGACACGCTGTTGACGCGGATGCCGTACGCCCCGTACTCCAGCGCCGCCGAGCGCGCATGCATCACCACCGCCGCCTTGGCGGCGCTGTAGTGGGCGTGCAGGGGCGCCGGCCGGTGTGCCTCGATGGACGCGATATGGGTCACCGAACCGCCGCCGCCCTCGCGCATCACCCGCGCCGCGGCCTGCGTGCACGCGAACACGCTGTGCACATTGGGATCCGCCACCGCCCGCCAGTCGGCCAGCGACATGTCCGCCAGGTCCTGCGTCGGCTGCACCCCCGCGTTGTTGACCAGCGCGGTCAACCGCCCGTGCCATGCGGCTGCCCGCGCCACCAGGCGGTGGCACTCGTCCTCGACGGCCAGATCGGCGGCCAGCGCCAGCGCGCTCCCGCCGCCCTCCTCGATCTGCCGGACCAGCCGCTGCGCGGCCTCGGCCGCCGTGCGGTAGTGCACCGCCACGGCGGCCCCCGCGGCGGCGAAGCGCAGAGCGATGCCCTGCCCCACGGTGCCGGAGGCGCCGGTGATCAGCGCCACCTGCCCGGTGAGGTCGGGGAGGTCGGAGAGGGCCCCGGAGGGGGGCCTCGCCTCTGTCATGGCCGACTCAACTCCGCGATCAGCGCCGCCTCCTGCGGAAAGCGCTCGGCGAGTTCGGCGGCGTCCCCGTGCTCGTAGTCCTCGTACGAGAAGCCCGGCGCCATGGTGCAGCCGAACAGTGACCAGGAGCCGCCCTCGGCGACCGCGGCGGCCATCCACGTACCGGCCGGGACGACGAACTGGACGTGCTGCCCGCCCAGGACGTCCGGGCCGAGGACGGCCGTACGGCTGGTGCCGTCGTCGTGCAGCAGCAACAGGGTGAGCGGATCGCCCCGATAGAAGTGCCAGATCTCGTCGGTCGGCAGGCGGTGCAGCGCGGAGAAATCGTCGGGCTCGGCGGTCAGCAGCATGACGATCGCCGAACCCTCCGGCCGCCCGTCGGCCCGCTCGGGCCCGGCCCAGGTACGCCGGAACCGCCCGCCCTCCCGGGGCAGCGGCACCAGCCCGTAGAAGTCGATCAGGGCCTCGGGCGTCGGCTGGCGCATCTACGGCCTCCCGTTCAGCTGCTCCTGGCGTGGTCCACACCCTAGGCAGCGGACCGGCCGGGGCGGGCAGAATCGGGCCATGTCCGATGACTTCTCCGGCGGCTCGTCCGATGACCTCTGCGGCGACCCGTCCGATGCCACGCCCGTCGTCGCACCTCGCGCCCCTGACGCCCCGTCCGTTACGGCCGGTCCGCCGGACGGGGCTGCCCTGTGGGACGCCGTCGAGGGGCTGGTGCGCTGGCTCGACCAGGAGAACGCGCTGCCGCCCGAGCAGATGCGGCTGCTGCGGATCCTGAAGCTCTCGGAGGAGGCGGGCGAGGTGGCGCAGGCCGTCATCGGGGCCATCGGCCAGAACCCGCGCAAGGGCCGCAGCCACACCTGGGACGACGTCCAGAGCGAGCTGTGCGATGTGATCGTGACGGCGATGGTGGCCCTGCGGACTCTGACACCGGACGCGCGGCGGGTGTTCGAGGGGCATGTGGAGCGGGTGGTGGGGCGGGCGGGGGCTTCCTGAGGCCGGCCGGGCGGGGGTCAGCGGCCCCCGACGCACCCGTCGGTCAAGGGCGTTCGGCCGTCAGATAGCGCTGGACCGTGGGGGCCAGCCAGGCGGTGAGGTCGTCGTGGGTGAGGGCGACGGCGGGCGGCATGTGCAGGACATAGCGGCACAGCGCCATGCCCAGGACCTGTGAGGCGATCAGCGCGGCGCGGGTGGCCGCCTCCTCGGGGACCGGGCAGACGGCCTCGACCACCGGCCTGATCTGGTCGGCGAAGATCCCGCGCATCCGTTCCGCGCCCGCGGCATTGGTGACGCCGACGCGCATCATGCCGGTCAGCGTCTCGTCGCCCTCCCAGCGCTCGATGAAATGGCGGACGAGGCGGCCGCCGATCTCGTCGGGCGGCACCTGGGTGAGGTCGGGGAAGTGAAGTTCGATCTCCGAGGCGGCCGCGAAGAGGCCCTCTTTGTTGCCGTAGTACCGCATCACCATGGACGGGTCGATCCCTGCGTCGCGGGCGATGGCGCGGATCGTGGCGCGCTCGTAGCCGTCGGCGGCGAAGCGGTCCCGGGCGGCGGCGAGGATCGCGGCGCGGGTGGCGTCGGAGCGGCGGGGGCGGGGGTGGGTCCCGGCGTCGGGGGCGGTGGCCGCGACGGGGAGTTCGTCGAGGTCCAGGTCAGGGGCGGGGGAAGGGGGCTGGGAGGGTCTGCGCTCGGCCATGTCCACAAATGTAGGCCAACACCTGTTGACGTGCCAGCGCCGAACGCCCTACGCTTGCCAACAAGCGTTGACCAACACGCGTTGGCATTGGAGACGGTCATGACGGAGACCCACCGCAAGCCCGGCACCACCCTCAGCCCGCAGACGACCCCCGACCTGGAGACCGCCGACGTCATCGTCGTCGGCGCCGGCCCCACCGGACTGCTGCTCGCCGGCGATCTCGCCGAGGCCGGACTGAGCGTCACGCTCCTGGAGCGCCGCCCCGCGACGCTCAGCAATCTCACCCGCGCCCTGGCCGTGCACGCCCGCTCGCTCGAGCAGCTCGATGCCCGCGGGCTCGCCGACGAACTGGTCGCCGGCGGTCACCGGCTCACCAGCCTCGGCCTGTTCGGCAGCGCCGTCCTCGCACCGGCCCAGCTGCCGACCCGCTTCCCGTTCGTCCTGATCACCCCGCAGTTCGAGGTCGAGCGGCTGCTGGAGCGCCGGGCCCGGAAGGCCGGTGTCACCTTCCGGTACGACTCCGAGGTCCTCGGCGTCGATCAGGATGCGGACGGCGTGACGATACGGCTGCGTGACGGCGATGGGATCGGCAGCGCCCACGCCTCGTATGTCGTCGGCACGGACGGCGCCCGCAGTACGGTCCGCCAGGCCATCGGCCTGCCCTTTCCCGGCAAGACCATCATCCGCTCCATGTTGCTGGCCGATGTCCGGCTGGCCCAGGAGCCACCCTCCCCCTTTACCGTGAGCGCCTCGCCGGACGCCTTCGCTCTGATCGGCTCGTTCGGCGACGGCTGGTACCGCGTCATCGGCTGGAACCGCCACGCCCAGGCAGACGACCGCGCCGCCGTCGACTTCGCCGAGATCCGCGAGGTGGCCCGGCTCGCCCTCGGTACCGACTACGGCATGCACGACCCCCGCTGGATCTCCCGCTTCCACAGCGACGAGCGCCAGGCCCCGCAGTACCGCGTCGGCCGCGTCTTCCTCGCCGGCGACGCCGCGCATGTCCACTCGCCCGCCGGCGGCCAGGGGATGAACGTCGGCCTCCAGGACGCCGCCAACCTCAGCTGGAAGCTGGCCGCGGTCCTCAAGGGCCACTCCCCCGACACGCTGCTGGACAGCTACCAGACCGAGCGGCACCCGGTCGGCAAGACGGTGCTTCGCAGCAGCGGCGCCATGGTCCGGCTCGCGCTGCTCCGCTCGGCGCCCGGCCGCGCCCTGCGCGGATTCCTCGCCCAGGCCGTCAACCATGTGCGGCCGCTCTCCCGCCGCGCGATCGGCACCGTCTCCGGTATCGCCGTCTCCTATCCGGCCGAGCGCGGCGCCCACCCGCTCACCGGGCACCGCGCCCCCGACGTCCGCCTGGCCGACGGCAGCCGCCTGTACGAACTGCTCCGCAAGGGCACCTTTGTGCTCATAGCCCCCGCCGGGGACACCGCCGCCCTCGGCCCCGCCGCCGACCGTGTCCTTACGGCCTCCTGGGCGAGCGACCGCCGTACCGCGCTGCTCGTCCGCCCCGACGGCTATATCGCCTGGGCCACCGACGCCACCCGTCCCGCCGACCGCGGCGCGGCGCTCCGTACGGCACTCGCCCACTGGACGGGCGCCGGGATAGCCCCGACAGCCGCCCCGGGGTCCAACTCAGCTGTCAGGCAGGCCAGTTGACGAAAGGAAGGTCGCGACCACGGCACGTACCAGGACAACGGCGATGTCCGCCCGCACGGCCCGCGCGCCCCGTCCACCCCCGCTCTTTACCCTGGCTCCATGCTGATCGCTCGCTCCATCGCCCTGTTCGTCGTCGCGGCACTCTTCGAGATCGGCGGCGCCTGGCTGGTGTGGCAGGGGGTGCGGGAGCACCGGGGCTGGGTCTGGATCGGTGCGGGGGCGATCGCCCTCGGACTCTACGGCTTTGTCGCGACCCTCCAGCCGAACGCCGATTTCGGGCGCGTCCTGGCCGCGTACGGCGGGGTGTTCGTCGCCGGGTCGCTGGCCTGGGGCATGGTCGCGGACGGCTACCGCCCCGACCGCTGGGATGTCATCGGCGCGCTGATCTGCCTGGCCGGCATGGCGGTGATCATGTATATCCCCCGCGGCCGCTGACCCCGTCTGCCTATCCTGACCCCAGGCCGCCCACACCGGTCACCACGAGCAGGCCACAAGCAGGCCACGAGGAGAGCGCATGACCAGCGCCAGCACCGCCGACGCCGGCACCACCGAAGCCGGCACCGCCGACGACCGCACCCCGGAGGGGAGCGCCGGCGCGGGCCGTATCGCCGTCATCACCGGAGCGAGCAGCGGCATCGGCGCCGCCACCGCGCGGCAGTTGGCCGCGGCCGGTTACCGCGTCGTCCTCACCGCCCGCCGCAAGGACCGCATCGAGAAGCTCGCCGCCGAGCTGCCGCATGCCGAGGCGTACGCGCTCGATGTCACCGACCGCGCCGCCGTCGACGCCTTCGCCGCCTCGCTCGACCGCTGCGACGTCCTGATCAACAACGCGGGCGGCGCCTTCGGCGCGGAACCGGTCGCGACCGGCGACCCGGAGGACTGGCGCGCGATGTACGACGTCAACGTCCTCGGCGTGCTCCATATGACCCAGGCGCTGCTGCCCGCGCTCACCGCGACCGGGGACGGCACCGTCGTCGTGCTGTCGTCCACCGCCGGCCATGCCGCGTACGAGGGCGGCGGTGGCTATGTCGCGGCCAAACACGGCGCGCACGTCCTCGCCGAGACCCTCCGCCTGGAGCTGTGCGGCGAGCCCGTACGGGTCGTCGAGGTGGCGCCGGGCATGGTCAAGACCGAGGAGTTCGCCACCACCCGCTTCCGCGGTGACGTCGCCAAGGCCGCGAAGGTCTACGAGGGTGTTGCCGAGCCGCTCAGCGCGGACGATGTCGCCGACACCATCGCCTGGGCCGTCACCCGCCCCTCCCACGTCAATATCGACCTCCTGATCGTCCGCCCCCGCGCGCAGGCGTCCAACTCCAAGGTCCACCGCACCGGTTGAGCACCCGGGCCCGGGTGGCCGCGAGGCCGAAACCCGGGCCCCGGGCCGCCCGCCCCAGGCCCTCAGCCCTTCACACACACCACCTGCTTGAGGTGCGCGACGACCTCCACCAGGTCCCGCTGCTGCTCCATGACCTTCTCGATCGGCTTGTAGGCGCCCGGGATCTCGTCGATCACCCCGGAGTCCTTACGGCACTCCACGCCCCGCGTCTGCTCCTCCAGGTCCCGCGTGGAAAAGCGCTTCTTGGCGGCGTTACGGCTCATCTTGCGGCCGGCGCCGTGCGAGGCCGAGTTGAAGCTGGCCGGATTCCCCAGGCCCTTGACGATGTACGAGCCGGTGCCCATCGAACCCGGAATGATGCCGTACTCGCCGCTGCCCGCCCGGATGGCGCCCTTACGGGTCACCAGCAGGTCCATGCCGTCGTACTGCTCCTCGGCCACATAGTTGTGGTGGCAGGAGATGACCTCGCCGAAGGTGACTCTGGCCTTCTTGAACTCCCGGCGGATGACGTCCTGGGAGAGCGCCATCATGATCTCGCGGTTGTGCTTGGCGTACTCCTGCGCCCAGAACAGATCGTTGCGGTACGCCGCCATCTGCGGGGTGTCGGAGATGAAGACGGCGAGATCGCGGTCGACCAGTCCCTGGTTCTGCGGCAGCTTCTGCGCCACGCCCATGTGGTATTCGGCCAGTTCCTTGCCGATGTTGCGCGATCCGGAGTGCAGCATGATCCACACGGAGTCGTCGGCGTCGAGGCAGAACTCCCAGAAGTGGTTGCCGCCGCCGAGCGAGCCCATCTGCTTCACGGCCCGTTCGCGCCGGAACCTGACCGCGTCGGCCACTCCGTCGAACCGCGCCCAGAAGTCCTCCCAGCCCGACGTCGCCAGTCCGTGCAGCCGTCCCGGGTCGACCGGGGAGTCGTGCATGCCCCGCCCCACCGGAATCGCCTGCTCGATCTTGGAGCGCAGCCGGGAGAGATCGCCGGGGAGGTCGTTGGCGGTGAGCGAGGTCTTGACGGCGCTCATTCCGCAGCCGATGTCGACGCCGACCGCCGCCGGGCAGACGGCACCGCGCATCGCGATCACCGATCCGACGGTGGCCCCCTTGCCGTAATGCACATCCGGCATCACGGCGAGCCCCTTGATCCACGGGAGGGTCGCGACATTGCGCAGCTGCTGCATCGCGACGCCCTCGACCGCGGCCGGGTCCGTCCACATGCGGATCGGTACCTGCGCACCGGGCACTTCGGTGTACGACATAACTTCCTCATTCCCCCGAAAGCAGTGAAAACGCAAAACGCGGACAAATCATCGGATCTTGGACGGTTGACCGGCGTCCGCGTCGCCACGTGCGGTAGACATTGTGTCCACCGGCCGCCGCTCGGCGGCAACATATTTCCTGGGGATCTTCGCAGGCGAGGTACGCGCGAAGCACAGGCGAAGCAGGGAAAGGAGCCCGCGAGCGATGCGACCGAAAACGCTACGGAAGTCGTTCGTCCCCGGTGCCGCAGTGGTGGCGGCCGCGGCGCTCGCCGTCGGCCTCACCGGCTGCACCGCCGGCTCCGGCAGCGCCGACGGGAGCGCCGACGCCAAGGGCGGCGATGCCACCGCCTCCAGCCAGAGCGCCGAGCCGGGCCGCTACCAGACCCTCCCCGAGGCCTGCCGGCTCCCCGCGCGCAGCACCGTACGCAGTCTGCTGCCCGGCGATGACCAGCAGCTTTCGCAGGAGGACGCGGACAAGATCTACGCGGGCCAGCCCGACGTCACCTATGACACCGACCGCCGCGTCGGCTGCCACTGGAAGCGCGAGACCACCGAGGGCACCCGCCACCTGGCGCTCGACATCGTGCGGGTGGTCTCGTACGACTCGTCCGTGAGCGACGACGACCGGGCGCAGGAGATCTACTCGGGCAAGGAGCGGGCCGCCGAAATCCCCTCCGACGGGTCCGCCACCCCCGGCTCGCCCACGCCGTCCACCAAGGGCTCCCCGGAGGCGAAGGGCGCCACGCCGGACGAGAGCACGCCCAAGAACAAGGCCACGAGCAAGGCCAAGGGCGGCAAAAAGGGCGCATCGGACACCGCATCGCCCTCCACGGGCGCGAGCGCGAGCCCCGACGGCTCCACCGCACCGCGCGTCCTGGGCGGCCTCGGCGACGCGGCCTTCCTGAACGACAAACTGGCCACCGCGGACTCCGGTGTGCACCGCGATGTCACTGTGGTCTTTCGCACGTCGAATGTGATCGTGACGATCACCTACGACCAGTGGTCGACGGACAAGACCAACCTGCCGCAGAGCCAGGAACTGCAGGACAAGGCCCGTTCCCTGGCCGACGAGCTGGCGGAGAGCCTGTCCGAATAGCCCTCTTTATTCCACCCATCACCGATGGTCCCGTTAGACGCCAAATACCAGCATTCACC